>NZ_JAAVJL010000002.1:363386-724272 GCF_012863495.1 Pseudanabaena yagii GIHE-NHR1 | reverse complement strand
TCGCCAGTTCGAGCGTGGCTTCGTGCCAAAGCCCAGCCACATAACTGCGAATAGCCCCGCAAATCTGTATCCGACATACTGTCAATCTCGACAGAAATCTTCATATCCCTAAGTTGCCGCAGGTAAAAATCATGCCCGTACTCGCCCCTTGCCCAGCCAAGGAAGATATCGGTTGAGGCTTGCATCAGTCGCTGTCCTGTAACTACCCTTTGAGCGTGATTATCGTAACTACTTTTACCTACATACGCTTCCAGTACAGAACTGCGAGCTTCCTTAATTTGTAGGAATAAAGGGTCATTATCCCCCGTCACCAGTAGAGCAATTCCACAGCGTGTACCAACACTGCCAACTCCCACTACCTTCATTGCGACATCCACAACGCGATAATGGTCTAGCAAAATGCGGATATCTTCGCGTAAAGTTTGCCGATATTTCTGAAAGACCGATAACATCTCCGATGCCAGAGAATCTTCAGGCATTGGACGCGATACTGAGGGTAGATTGCTGATAAAACGTCTTTGTCCCTGAACTATTTCGGTCAATTTTTGCAGTTCCATTACGGGTGTTAATGCCCGTGCTTTTATCACTTCATTTTTCAATTTCTTGAGTTGTTTGGCGCGATCAGTAAACGCAAGTAGTGATTCAACTCCAATGCGATCATACCAAACCTGCATCATGGTCATTTGGGCATATTCATTCATATGTTCGCGGTAAGATTGAACAGCAGCGATCGCTGCCATGCGACTGATTTTGTCTGAGAATTTAAGCGATCGCCCTGCCACCACGATGCTAGTAGCTAGCCGCTTCACATCCCATTCCCAAGGGGCTAGTAGGGTCTCGTCAAAGTCATTAACATCGAAGACAAGATTTCGTTCTGGTGTGCCATACCCACCAAAGTTGGACAAGTGGCAGTCCCCGCAAGCCTGCACTTTTATGCCAGTTGTAGGCGTTTTGCTCAAATCGAATGCCATAATGCTGGCGGCTCCTCGCAGAAATGCAAAGGAAGATGCGAGCATTCGTCCGTATCTCAGTGGCACTAATTCTGGCAATCTGCCTTGGTTAGATGTTTCTAATATTGCCATAGGTTCAGATCGCTCTGATGAGGTTTTCCACTCCTCATGACTTGAGCGCGGTACTCGTTCCCGCAGAGCTTTTCCTTTTGCGATACCTTCTGCGCGTGAGAGGATTTGTGGCGGTAAATTCCGGTTTTGCATTTAGGGTGATCCAAGTAATCCAGTAATATTGTTGCTAAGGCTGAAGACGCTAATATATTTTCAAAAGCTACTTTAAGTTTGCAAGATAATCTTAGTAAATCGAACATTGATTTAGCTAATGCCCATATACTAAATTTTTTGAATTAGAGGCTAAGTAATCCCAATGATTCAACCACCCCTTCCTCAACCCCAAAGCGATCGCACCCCAATCACCCTTGATCAATATGAAGCCTATACCCCCGACAAACTAGAGCTGATACATGGCTTCTATGACTACGGCTATCCAGAAGATTTCAAAGGCTTTTATCTAGCAGTACTCACCAATATGGGACTACGCGCCGCCGTTAGCTATGTACCAATGTCTAAATGGTTAGTCGCCATCCAAGAGGTAGCTTTGCAAAATCCCAAGCTTAATGATAATTTGCGCGATCGCCTAGTTCGAGGAATAGCCGAGTTGAATGAGGTATTCGAGTGTTTGGAGAAATAGCCAAATGAATGTTCAGAAAATAACTTTTATCGGTATCGCTTCGCTAGCCACCTTAGGAATAACCTTTGCTGCTTTGTCAAAAACTACTGAGAATAAATTTTTACTGCAAGAAGCCGAACGGCAACTTGCGGCAATGCAAACCTCAACTTACCAACATATTACTGATGTAGATGAAGCTAACGGACGCTATAACTATGATTGTTCGGGCTTCTTAGACTACTCACTCCAAAGGGTATTGCCAGAAGCCTATGCAGAAATACCCGTCTCTAAATCAAAAGTTCACCGTCCCCTCGCTCAAGACTTTTATACATTATTTGCTACCCAAGCTAAAGAAACTAAGCACTGGAAGCGGATTCATAAAGCGAGTGATTTACGTGGTGGCGATATTGTTGCTTGGTTGCGTCCCCAAGACCTTGACAGTCACAATACTGGTCATGTCATGCTTGTTCGCGCCAAGCCAAGTCTGAACCCCGATCGCCCCAATGAGATCCTGATTCCAGTAATTGACTCGACGAGCGCACCCCACGCAAAGGATAGTCGCAGCAAAGGGCAAACTGGTTTGGGAACTGGAACGATAGGCATAGTTCAAAATGCTGAAGGCAATGCGATCGCTTATTACTGGCGAGGAGGATTGTCAAAACGGGAAGAGATAACCCCGATCGCCTTTGGTAGACTTAAATAAAATTTTATATTGAATTATGCCTAGCTAATTAAAGGAGCATACTTTATACCATTTATAAATTTGCTTGCTGATAGATGAATTTCCTGTTTCTCATCTTCTGTCTTTTTGTCATAAGCATTTACCATAAGTGAGACTCTTCCATTTTCAGTAAAGCTTTCGCGATGTTTATCGACAAAATTCCAATATAAATAGTTAAATGGACAAGCAGTTTCGCCCGTTTTTTCCTTCACATTGTATTTGCACTGCGAGCAACTATTGCTCATTTTATTGATATAGTTACCTCCCGAGACATAGGGCTTAGATGCTAATATGCCTCCATCCGCAAAGGTAGACATTCCTAGGACATTAGGTAGTTCAACCCATTCATAGGCATCCACATAGGCAAGCCAAAACCAGCGATTTAGGTGGCGGGGATCAGTGTTGATGAGATTGCTGAAATTGCTTAAGATCATCAAGCGTTGAATGTGATGTGAATAGCCGTAATTTAAAACTTGGGTAATCGCATCTTTGAGACATAGTAAATCTGTATTTGCATCCCAATAGAACTGCGGTAGATGGTTATCAAATCCAAAATAGTTACTCTCGCGGACATCTGGCATCTTTGCTTCATAATAAATGCGAATATACTCCCTCCATCCGAGGATCTGGCGTACAAATCCTTCAACGGAGTTCAGAGGAGCTAATTCTTTTTCATAGGCTGCGATCGCCATTTCACAGATCTCCCTTGGTAAGAGCAAGCCATTATTTAGATATATTGATAATACTGAATGAAATAGAAATGGTTCTCCTACTTTGATTGCGTCTTCGTAAGCTCCAAATCTGGATAAGCGGGTTTCGACAAATAATTGAGCTAGCTCAAGGACGCGATCGCGGGTTACAGCATAAATAAATTTATCTACCTTCCCAAATGTATTGGGAAGGTATTTCTGGACTAGCTCAATTACTTCCTGAGTAATGGGATCAGGTTTAATTTCTGGGATTTCTGGAATTACTATCTGTTTCGGTAATGCCTTGCGGTTCTCTTTATCGTAGTTCCAATTACCGCCAATCGGTTTACCGTCTTGCATCAGATAGCCTGTCTGTTTTCGTAATTCTCGATAAAAAGTTTCTAGGCGATAACCTTTTTTGATTTTAGGTTTAAACTTCTCAACATCAGCAATGAAAAATTGATTGGGTAAAGCCTTAATACGCTTACCAAATATATTTGCTAATCTTGCCATCTGCGATCGCGTATCCCATTCAGAAGGCTGCATATAGGTTAACTCTATATTTGGATAACGTATGAGGAATTCCTCTAAAGCATCAGCATAAGCCCCTTCGGCAAATAGATTAACAATGAGAAAACCCTTCTGATAGCAGCTAATTGCAAAGTGCCTCTGAGTGCTCAATATATAAACTAATTTCTGTTTGTGATGCGGAATAGAGGTGGCATAGGCTAGAGATTCGACAAAGATTAAAATTGGCTTACGATCAAGTAAATCTCTAGGAAAAACAGCAAGATTCAATTGGTCATGGAGAATAAATAAAGCGCGATCGCTATTTGTTATCTCTTCCTCTAGTCTTGATGAGATTGGGTAATTATTAATCTGGGAAAGAAATTCACGAGCATTTTCGAGCATACTAGTATTAGACTTCTTATAGGTTGGAAGTTCGGATAAAAGTGACTTTTTGAGATTAAGAGGTAATCAAAAGAGTCAAGATTGGGACGTTATACTGAATTACAATTGCCCTGATGGCTGATACTACACCAAATTATTATCACCCTGAGACTTCATAGGGTTATCCTTTTAAACTTCTTGAACGCGAATCGTCAGCAAAAAAGCTCCAACAGAAATCATATAAAGGATTAATGCAATTGGAAATATGGATTCGATTGTTAGCCAATGGGGAGGCGGATTTGAAAGCGTTTTGAGATTTGCAGGATCTAGTAATAATTGTAATAATGAGTAGCAACTATTACCCTGACTCCATCCATAGCAGCTTGCGGGGCTAGATAAAAGCTTGGCTGCTTGAAGTACGAATATTAATGGAATAAAAGCCCTGTAATACCTGACTCTAGCA
Organism: Pseudanabaena yagii GIHE-NHR1; assembly: GCF_012863495.1. Taxonomy (NCBI): domain Bacteria; kingdom Bacillati; phylum Cyanobacteriota; class Cyanophyceae; order Pseudanabaenales; family Pseudanabaenaceae; genus Pseudanabaena; species Pseudanabaena yagii. The sequence continues at coordinate 719,828 of NZ_JAAVJL010000002.1, read as the reverse complement.
TTGCGTTTTTTGATGGTTGCTACAATCATGCTAATTACACAAACTCCATAAAATGGTAAGAGTGAAAAAAATGCAATGATCCAAGCCAAAGAGGAAAAAGATGTTGTCAGGTAGACAATCAAGCTAGCGATCTCATAAAAACATACAAATACACTAAACCATCTAAACGAGATCTCTTTTGACATAACAAAACCAATATTCGTAAGGACTTGAGGCAGTACAAGGTAAGCATAAGCAGACCAGTATCAACGCGAGCTACTATGCACCATGATAAATATTTTTAACGATGAACAAATCGAAGTAGGAAAAAGATCATCCAAAATGCAAATATGACTAAGCCCGCAACTACGGCAAGAATGCTCGATGAGTTTGTGGGCTGATTTAACGAGAGAGCCGAAGTGGTTTCCGCAGTATTAATAAAAGTCTCTTGGTCACGAATAATCGCCTGTGGTATGAGGTTTTCTGATTCAGTCCTGACATCTGGCATTTTTTTCACGGCTGTGCCAATAGCTAAAAACTCAATAATGCCACCACCTAAATTATAAACATAGGTTTTGATGCCCACCACTTGATCCGCACCACAGCGGCGGGCATCTTCGGCGATATGCTTTAAAGCTTCTTCTCTGGCTTCATAAATCAGCGTTGTCAACTCTCTAATTTCACCGCGCACAAAAGATTTGAAAAACGAGCTTATGCCGCCGAGCAATCCCAAAGAGTAAACGGAAACCCCTAAGACTAGCTGCACAGGCATATATCCTTGATTAATCAGGTTCCACATTTCTTCATTGGTGAGATCGCTAGCGATCGGATTTTGATGATAAACCTCTGGCAGATATGGATGATGGGAAGCAGTGCCAATCATCACCATTTCTTGCATTGCTCCTAATGGCAAAATCGATGTCTTAATGCCAACAACTGCATTGGCTCCTACTTCCCTTGCTTCTGATTTAATACGCTGAAGGGCAAGATGACGGGTTTCGCTAAGTACAGGACAAAAATTTAATGGAGTTAAAGAAGGCTTGAGAATTGAGATGTAAGTCAAAGATGATGTGACGAAGGAAATCAAAACCAAGGCGAAAAATGCTTTTAGGAAGACGACCGTGTTTTTTAGGCTTGAGGGGATTTAGTTGAGCCAACCAAAGCCCAGAAGAAAAAGCCCAACATAAAGCCAGAGTAAGCAAAGCAATTAGTTTGGAAAGACGTTCAGGATCTTGAAGATGAGTGGACTCCAAACAAAAGCCACGGGTTTTAAAGCACCCGAATAAAGTCTCAATAGCCCAACGCTTAGCATAGTCAGCAATAGCCGTATCAGGGTCATGAGTCGTCGCGACAATTAATAAATCGCCATCATCAAGACGCATAGCGGCTATACGAAGCCAATGGTTCCAAACCTTTCTGGGCTTGGACAATACTTTGGACTGACCAACTTGGAGGTCTTGAAAACAAATGTCGGCACGCAGTTTTTTCTGCCCGTCATTGAGCAAAGTATTTTTACGGCGGATACGAAAACGGTTACATGGTTCACACAACAAGTAATCTAACCAATCCTCACCGACAAACTCTCGGTCTGCACTCAAAAAGTCGATTTTGCGGTCTCCAAATATTTCCAGAAATCGATTACACAATTCACAGCGCTCACGGGTGTTTGAGTTACCTTTTTTGTCCAGCATCATCCATACCAACGGGAATGCAATACCGTAATGCACTATTCCCAATGTCAGCACATTAAACACGGTTTTACCGAATTCCCAATCGGTGCGGTCGATAGAAATTACCCAAGGTTCGGGGATTTGCATGACTTTGACGACCATGAGTGCGATCTTTTCATAGTCCACTTCAAAGTCTCGAAAAAATCTCTGTAACCTCTTATAGTGTGATTCGACTTTGGCATAACCACTAAATCCTGTGGCAATTTCAGCTAGGTTTACTGTCTTTACTCGCATTAGCGCGATCAAGAACATGGACACAAAGGCTAGTCTTGCTCTATTCCATTGCAGATGTTGCTGCAACTTTTCTCGGAATAGGTTAATCTCTTTCATAGGGGTTTTATTTACGATGTGGTTATCTTTTATAAAACCCCTCCCTGCCTACTTTTGCAACTTTTTGCCCTGTACTTAGAGAGTACATTAATAAAACCAACGTGTATATTTTCTGTCTGTCATGATTTTTGATGTTCATCCCTCTAAAATTGAAAAGTTAGATAGCAATAGCCTTGTCATATTACTCAAGAAATTACTTCACGCTGAGGCTCAGTATATTGGAATACCACTACGAGGAGTTTCAGTTCCTCTTCAAATTACTACCCCCGATGGTGGTGAGGATGCCAGATTTTCACTTGAGATTAAATGGACAGAGTATCTCGAAGAAACAAATTATTTACCCTCTAGATTCTGTATATTTCAGTCAAAAGCTACAAATTTAGGAAGAGCAGGATGGAAAAAAGAAGTTTGGACAAAGAAAAGTCAAAAGAAAGGATCTCAAAGAGAACTAAATGAGGCAGTGACAACGGTTATTGCTAAAAAAGGCTTTTATATCGGCTTTACTTCTGCCCCAATTGTAGATCAAGAAAAAACCAAACTAATTGAGGCTATCAACCAAGGTATTCGAGAAGCTGGGGGGAATCCCGATGAAATAGGGATTGATATTTATGATGCTAATAAAATTGCGACTTGGGTATCGCAATATCCTGCGATCGCAGTTTGGCTTAATGAACAAGAATCAGGACTTAAGCTAAAAAGCTATGAAACAATTGAAAGCTTGGGGGAAATATTAGATATTTCTAAAGTGCCACTAGTTGAAGACAAAGCTGATCGATTTCAAATAGTAGAGAACAAAGAAAGAGACTCACTTTCTTTCCATAAAACAAAGGAAAGAATTATGGATTACCTAGCAGATCCTAGAAGAACGATAAGGGTTTATGGGGCTTCGGGGCTTGGTAAAACGCGATTTGTATACGAAGTCTTTAAGGATGAGACAACCACAATAAAGCTTTCGTTATCAGTGTCTACAGTTTACTGCGACTTAGAAAAAATAGGTCATAAAATTTTGGCAGATGTTGAAAGTTTCTCAGCATCAAGTAAGTTAGCGCTCATCATTGTAGATAACTGTCCTCGTGAGACTGCTATTAAGCTTAATGAAATAGTGAAGAAAGAAAGTAGCAATCTCAAAATCATAACGATTGGCAATGACAATCAACCTATAGACAAAGATGATTGTTTGAATATTTCAGTTACTCCTGCCAATGAAACTCTAATTGAAGGGATCATTCGACAACGCTATCCCAAAGCTGATAACTCAGATATTGAATTTGTCAAAAATCTAAGCGATGGATATCCACGTATTGCTGTACTAGCTACTGATAACTACTCAGAAGGATTACCGATTCTAAAATCTATAGAAGATGTCGAAGAACGTATCCTTAAAGGCTGCGGCATAACTTGTATAGAACAAGTTCGAGCTATTGAGTGTCTTGCTTTATTTACTGAATTAGGAGCAGATGAAACCCTAAGTGAAGAACTTGACTTTGTTGCTCAAAATTTAGCTCGTCAAACTGGGGATGAAATGTATGAATATCTAGCTCAAGCCGCAAAGTCTTTTCTTGTAGACTATAACGGCTACTTTTTTATCGCAAAACCTTTGCCTATAGCTAATTTTCTTGGATTAAGAAGGCTAGATCTATTGCGTGTAAAAAATATTCTTAATTTTATTGAGAATGCACCACCAAGATTACAGTCATCCTTTTTAAAGCGATGGGAGTATTTTGACACTTCAAAAACATTAGCTAAAGTTACCGAGATCTTGTTAGCAAGAGATGGCTTGTGCAGATCGCTAGAAAGTTTAAATACAAATATTGGTTTACAATGCCTTGATGCTTTAGTACACATTGATCCAATTAGTGTTGCTTATACTATTGAGCGAATATTCGGAAAACTATCAATAGATGAACTTCAGCAAGTACAATCAGGAAAAGATCATCTAATAAATGTTTTAGCGAAACTTGTTTTTAGCCAAAAAACTTTTCATATTGCAGCAAGAATACTATTAAAATTAGCTGCTGTTGAAAAGCAACCTGTGGGAAATAGCTCAACTATCATCTTTACACAACTTTTTCAAATATATTCAAGCGGAACTGAAGTCGAACCATCAGAACGTTTCCGCATCTTAGATGATGGGCTTAATTCTAATGATGAAAGGGTCATTAAGATCTGTATTGAAGCATTACAAAATACTATACAAAGAAGTTATCGAGGCTGGACTAGAGACTTTAATAAAATAGGAACTCAACCTCCGCTAAAACATTGGAGACCAGAGACAGGGAATGAATTATTCGATTTTATTAGAGAAGGTCTTCAAAGACTAAATAAAATTCGTGTTAGCAATAAAGTTTTTGCTTGTAAATGCGAAGAAATTATTGCTTTTAATATTCGAGATTTAATCTCCTACGAAAACCTTATTGGAGATGTTGAAAATATTTTACAAGATAATACCAAGGATAAAGGAATCTGGCTTGAGGCAATTAAAGGAATTGGTGATTGGTTATATTACGACAGAAAAAAGGGATCAGAAACTTTATCGATAAGAGTAAGAAAACTTTATGATACGCTCCTACCAACCGATTTAATACAACTAGCATTACTATATACAAAATTTTGGCAGATGGATATTCACGATCCAGACTCAACTTACGATACGAACAATAGATCTAATGATGATTTTGAATACTCTTCCAAAAAAGCGAAAGAAGTAGCGGCTGAAATCGCTATAAATCTAGATCTTACGAACCAAGTCATCCAAATAATGGTACAAGAACAGTTGCATAATGTATATCCATTTGCCTATGAATTGGCAATAAAAGTGGAAGATCCATTAAAAATATTTCAAATTGCAGTCAAAGAGTTTGAAAAATCTACAGAAGATAAAGGTATTCAATTTCTCAGTGGATTAATTTCTGGTATTGACAAAAGAGGAAGTGATATTGTGACTAAATGCATCCAAATTGCTCAGCAATCTAATCGTTTGAAAAATCAAATGGTGCATATATACAATGCTATAGATATTTCTGCGGAAAGGCTAAATGAAATTGTACAGAAATTAAAAGACGGAAGTATTAACGCACCTGAGTGTGTATATTTCTCCTATGGAAGGGGATTGGATAATCTTGAAGTCAAAGAAATCTTGCCTTTAATTGATGAGTTATATCTAAATCAAGAATCTGTCGGTATATGGACGGCGCTAGAAATCATTTCTATGTACCAACTTAACCGCTCAAATCTTGACAAACAATTAGCTAAACGAATTAAACAACTAGTTACTGCGCCAAAACTTCTTAAAATAGAAAGAATAGCAATAAATCATGCGTATGCATTCAAACAACTAACTCTTTTGGTTCATAAGTTTTACGGAATTGATGATAAATTTGCAATTGGATTAATTAATCAAGTTATACGGTTATGTAAAGTTAAAGATATAAAAATTTTTCAAATGTTAGATAATGATTTTCAGAGTGTAATTCAAGAATTAGTTAAAGACAAGCCAATTTTGCTATGGAATGCTTTATCTAATTTCTTTGAAATCGCAACTCCATCTGAAACTTTTTATTTGGAAGAACTTGTTGGATACCTCCGACATACATTCGATGGAGAATCCCAAAACAATGCAGGTATAATATTTGGAGTCCCTGAAACCGAGTATATCAATTGGGCTAAGAAAGACCCAAAAAACCGATTGCGTTTCTTATGTAACTTTTATCCTGTACTTGAGAAAAAAGATTCAGGTGAGAGTCAATGGCATCCAGCTTTAGTAAAACTGACCAATGAATTTGGTGAAATTGAAGAGTTTTGCGATGCTCTAGAATCCCGTCTACAATTATATAGAGCTGAAACTGCTAAGCTTGAAACATACTTAACACTATTCAAATCATAGCGCAAACACCCTAAAATGTCTCATTGGGTAAAAGACATGATTAATTCGATAGAGCGGCAAATAGATAAAGAAAAAAAGAGAAATAGTAGAAATCCTTAATCTATACATCAAACATCTATTTCTGCAATCTTGCGTAAAACTTGCCATGCAACCTCTAACTCACCCCGATTAACCAAAGGAGCCAAAACCTGAGACATTGCATATTGCTTACCCTCTAGCTTCACAAACACAATATCATCACCATTCGTCAACATCGTATAAACCAGCGATCGTTAGCAATGTAGAGACCAGTAATAGTATCACCGTACTCTCTATATTGCAATGATGGACAGAACTAAGCACTGTCCATCATAATCATTAAGCAATTCTTCTAGCTTCAACGGTTTTGGGTAAACTTAGCGGTTCTTCTAGCTTATCAAAGGCAAGCTCCCACCCATTTGCTAGCGTCATCACCTTGCCATCAGTGGTTTCCTCTTCTTTAACAACTTCCTCTTCCAAATCTTTTTTAGCAACATAAACCACAAGATGACCGATGTTATTCCGACGTAGCATGACTTTCATAAATTTTTTCCTTAATAATTATTAAATGCGAGTGGGCGCTTTGCGCCTACTCACATTATTAGACGATTTCTAATTCTTTTTGACGACAGCCGATGATATGCCCTGTATAGAGAAAGTGGACAGAATAGATATAGGATCTTTGGAGGAAAGTTCCGATATTCACCACATATCCAACTTCTCCTTTCTTAGCAAGAGTTTCGCCAATCTCCTTCCCAGGGAAAGTGCCATCATTGCGAATTAACTTCTTAATTCTGACCTTTGTGCCAATCTCAAACATAGGAGGACTATCAAGTTCCACATCGTTATACAGCATGGGCAAATCTCCCTGATTGAACGAGACTTAGCAATTCTTCGGAAGTGAGACTACGCTTGACTTGGATCGATCGCTGACGCACGGCATCTAAAACTGATTGCGCTTTCTCCTTCGCCAGATCGACACCCTGCTGCTGGAGCAAATTCGATACGAGATGGCGACCTGAATGCTTGCCAGCCACAAGTTGACGCTTTGCACCCACTTCATCAGGATTAAATGGCTCGTAGCTGCTGGGATTTTGGAGAACTCCTGCGGCATGGATACCAGATTCATGGCTAAAGGCATTGCTGCCAACGATCGCTTTCCAAGGTGGCACGGGATTTTGTGAAGCTGAGGCAACTAATTGCGAGAGTTCCCAGAAACAACGGGTTTCAATCCCCAAGTCGATACCATGAATCTGTTTTAGTGCCATTACCACTTCTTCGAGAGCCGCATTGCCAGCCCTTTCGCCTAAACCATTCACAGTGGTATTTAGCGATCGCGCTCCTGCTTGAACACCCGCAAGAGCATTAGCCGTAGCCATGCCGAGATCGTTATGGGTGTGCATCTCGACGGGAATTGAGAGGGCATTGACCAGTAATTTAATCTTGCGATAGGTATTAAATGGATCGAGAATGCCAACGGTATCGCAAAAACGGAAGCGAGAAGCGCCCCATTGTTCGGCTGAAGTTGCTACTTCTAACAGAAAATGATCATCGGCTCTGGAGGCATCAGCACCACCGACGGACACATATAAACCGCGATCGCGCGCATAGGTAATACTTTCTTGTAGGCGTTTTAGTACAGTTTCCCGCTTACCGTCAGCCATTAGTCCAATCTGAATATCAGAGACAGGTACGGAAATATGGACGCGCTTTAGCCCACAGGCGATGGAAGCTTGAATATCAGAAATTGCCGCACGGTTCCAGCCGAGTAATTTTGCTTTTAGTCCTAAGTTATGAATGGCGGCGATCGCTTCGGTTTCCGCCCCACCCATAGCAGGGATGCCAACTTCTAATTCTTGTACGCCAATGCGATCGAGGAATTTGGCGATTTCGATTTTCTCTTCAATGCTAAACGCTACACCAGCAGCCTGTTCGCCATCTCTCAGGGTTGTATCGTTAATTTGAATGTCAAGCATGATCGTCCTCCTCTTGCTGTACTTAAAAATTTACTTTCAGGAGAAATACTGTGTTATGTACACCAGTAAATCGAACCCCCTTTAATTCCCCCTTGCAAAGGGGGAAGACTAGAAATTTAATTCCCTCCCCTTTGCAAGGGGAGGGTTAGGGAGGGGTTAGGTAGTCTAGCGAATCAAGTCGTAGGAAATATCGGTCTTTGATGGAATGATCGTGTTGCGATCGAGTTCATCAAGGAGAGTATTCACAATCCAGTTGAGTAGATTAATTGCACCTTGATAGCCGTAGGTCGAATAGCGGTGGAGGTGATGGCGATCGAAGATAGGATAGCCAATGCGTACCAAAGGAGTCTTGGTATCGCGCCATAGGTACTTACCGTAGGAGTTGCCAATCAAGAGATCGACAGGCTCGGTGAAGAGGAGCGATCGCAAGTGCCATAGATCCTTACCACCCCAGATGGTGGCATTCTGACCGAAGGGGCTAGAATCGAGCAAAGCGCGTAATTCACCTTCAAAGTTAGCATTACTGTTACTGACGACGATATGAATTGGTTCTGCACCGACTTCCAAGAGGAACTGAACCAAACCGATTACCAAGTCTGGATCACCATAGAGAGCAATGCGCTTGCCATGCAACCATGCTTGAGAATCGGTCAAAGCATCAACGGCGCGACCTCTTTCTTCTTCCAATTCCTTAGGAATGGGCTTGCCTGTGAGAGCCGAAAGCTTCATCAAAAATTCATCAGTACCGCGAATACCGACGGGACGGCTGACGTAGGTCTTTTGACTCCACTCAGTTTCGATATATTCTCTAGTCTTAGTGGTGGCGTAAGACTGGAATGCGATCGTGGCTTCAGCATTGATCGAATCAGCAGCATCTTCTAGCTTGGTTCCGCCTGGATACATTTGATATTCACCAGTATTAGGCGAATCTAAGTATTCAGAATTATCCGCAAGTAAGGTGTAGTTAACATCCATCAAATCAGCATAGCGCTTGATTTCGCGCAGGTTGCCAATGTAAGTCTCAAATCCTGGGATGAAGTTAATCTTGCCGTTGGTGGTTTCTTGCTTTTTACCTGCGGTCAGGTTCGAGAGAATACCCTTGATCATGTTGTCGTAGCCCGTGATATGGGAACCGACAAAACTAGGGGTATGGGCGTAGGGAACGGGGAAAGTTTGAGGAACTGAATTGGCTGCCTTAGCATTGCTGATGAATGCTTGTAAGTCATCACCGATTACTTCTGCCATACAGGTTGTGCAGACAGCAATCATCTTGGGCTTGTAGAGATTGTAGGAAGTTGCCAAACCTTCAATCATATTCAATTGTCCACCAAAAACCGCCGCATCTTCTGTCATCGAAGAGGATACTGCTGAGAAGGGTTCTTTAAAGTGGCGAGTGAAGTGACTGCGGAAATATGCCACGCAACCTTGAGAACCATGTACGAAGGGTAATGTAGCCTCAAAACCAACTGCTGCAAGGATTGCTCCTAATGGCTGACAAGCCTTTGCGGGATTGACGGTGAGAGCTTCGCGGGCGAAATTCTTTTCGCGATATTCCCAGCTCTTTGTCCAGTCAGCAATCTTCGCAACTTCTTCGGAACTATGTCCGCCTTCAAATTCTTTCTTAGCTTTAAACAGCTCTTGATATTCGTCTTGGTGGAATAACCGAGCGTGATCTTGAATGTCGTTAACGTTATTCTGAGCCATGATTTTAATTCCCAAAAATGGTTGAAAATTTTTGATGAGGATGGGGTATGTAGCGTTTACCAATCCTCAGGGGGTAGGGGTTCGACTTCGCTCACCCCACGAACAATTGAAGTTTGAGAAAATAGACTTAATTTGTCTTAGAGTTGACTTCGCTCACTACACAGTTGAATCGAGAGTTGAGCGAAGTCGAAACTCGTCATCTTAAGCAGCAACTTCAACCTTATTCCAAGGAGTACCAATTAAGCTCCAAGTGGGGCTATTAAGGGCAAGATCCATGTCACGGGCAAAGATCGCAAAGCCGTCATAACCGTGATAAGGACCAGAGTAATCCCAAGAGTGCATCTGACGGAAGGGGAGAGCCATCTTCTGGAACACATACTTCTCTTTGATGCCTGAAGCAATTAAGTCTGGCTTCAGTTCTTTGACGAAGGCTTCAAACTCATAGGCGGAAACATCGTCATAGATGAGAGTGCCATTCTCAATGTAGTGAGTGGTGCGCTTGTAGTCGTCATTGTGACCGAACTCATAGCCTGTACCAACCAACTTCATACCAAGATCGTGGAAGGCGGGAACAACGTGGCGAGGACGCAATCCACCAACCATAAGAGCTACAGTCTTGCCTGTGAGACGAGGACCGTATTTAGCAATTACGGCATCGGTTTGGGCTTGATACTTCGCAATTACTTCTTCGGCTTTAGCTTGGATGGTTTCATCAAATTTAGAAGCAATTTCTCTGAGTGAGGCAGCGATTTGGGTTGGTCCAAAGAAATTGTACTCTAACCAAGGAATACCATAGGCTTCTTCCATGTGACGGCTGATATAGTTCATGGAGCGATAGCAGTGAACTAGATTCAGCTTTACGGAAGGAGTGTTGATCATCTCGGTAAGCGTACCGTCACCCGACCATTGAGCGACTACGCGCAAGCCGATTTCTTCGAGGAGGATACGGCTAGACCAAGCATCTCCACCGATGTTGTAGTCACCGATAATAGCAACATCATAGGGAGTTCCTTCAGGGACATCGCCTTGTTTCTTCTTTTTGTCAAATTGAGGGAAAACCCAGTCACGAACTGCGTCATTGGCGATGTGGTGTCCGAGGGATTGGGATACACCACGGAAGCCTTCACAACGAACAGGTACAACAGTTTTGCCGATTTCTTTAGCAGCTTTCTTGGCTACTGCTTCAATGTCATCTCCGATCAACCCGATTGGACATTCCGATTGAATGGAAACACCACGATTGAGAGGGAAGAGTTCATCTAGCTCGGTAATCAATTTCAATAGTTTTTTGTCACCACCAAAAACGATATCGCGTTCTTGGAAATCAGAGGTGAACTGCATCGTGCCGAAGGAATCAATACCTGTAGTGCCGATGTAGTAGTTGCGGCGACCAGACCAAGAGTAGTAACCACAACCAACGGGACCATGACTGATGTGGATCATGTCTTTGATGGGTCCCCAAACTACGCCTTTAGATCCAGCGTAGGCACAACCACGGGTGGTCATGGAGCCAGGCACAGATTTGATATTGGATTTGACACCACAATCAGACTTGCCTTCTTCAAAAACATTGAGATGCTTTTCGCGTTTTTTCTTGGCTTTGTCGGGATACGCTTCGAGAACTTCTTTGATTAATGCCTTGGTTTCAGGAATGTCATTAACAGGTGTTGTAGCGGTTGGAGGTGTTAATGTAGCGGATTCTGGAGGTGTCATATTAGCCTCAAGGAAAGGGTTTTAAGGGAAAAGAGAAAAGATTGAAGGTCATCTATGTAGGCATAGCCTACATAGATGACAAATTATTTAGACGAGGGCTAGGTCTGGGGTTTCATCCGCAGCCTTACCGATGAGATGCTCGAACTCCTTGTCATCGCCAAGAATACCGAACTCAACCAAGAGGTCTTCTAGCTCATCCATAGTGATGGGGGTAGGAATGGTGAGGTTGGTATTGTTGTAGATCTTGTTGGCAAGGGTGCGATATTCCTGAGCTTGAGGATGATTAGGTGCATACTCAATTACAGTCATACGACGCAATTCAGCGTGTTGAACAACGTTGTCGCGAGGTACAAAGTGAATCATTTGGGTATTCAAGCGTTGGGCAAGAGTTTCAATCAACTCAAGTTCCCGATCGCACTTACGGCTGTTGCAGATCAAGCCGCCTAAGCGTACACCACCAGAGTGGGCATACTTGAGAATACCGCGAGCAATGTTGTTAGCAGCGTACATTGCCATCATTTCGCCAGAGGTGACAATATAGATTTCTTGGGCTTTACCTTCACGGATAGGCATTGCGAAACCACCGCAAACAACGTCGCCTAATACGTCATAGCTAACGAAATCGAGATCTTCATAGGCTCCATTTTCTTCGAGGAAGTTAATGGCGGTGATGATGCCACGTCCAGCGCAACCAACGCCTGGTTCAGGACCACCTGACTCAACGCATTTTACGCCTTTGTAGCCTCTGAGTAGAACTTCATCTAGTTCGACATCTTCAACTGCGCCACGTTCAGCAGCAAGGTGGAGAACGGTGGTTTGGGCTTTGCTGTGGAGCATCAAGCGGGTAGAGTCAGCTTTAGGGTCGCAACCTACAATCATGATGCGTTCGCCATCGGTGAGATCGGCTAAACCTGCGATCGTATTTTGAGAGGTTGTAGATTTACCGATACCGCCTTTGCCGTAGAAAGCAATTTGTCTAGTTTGAGCCATGATGAGTTTTCCTTTGTTAAATTAAAAATGTACTGTAGGTTAGAAGTAGAACTCTTGAGAAAGGGCTTAAGGAAGTTCTTTCTCAGATTTAGAAGCGATCGCTGTCACCACAGGAGGGGAGCGCTCGACTCCAAGAATAGATAAGTGAAGATTCATTATTTTTTTGGTAGCTTTTTGGGGCTTTTAGCGATTAGCTTTTAGCGATTAGCTGTGAGTGATTAGTGATTAGCTATGAGTTTTTAAATTGCTTCGGAGATTAGCTAAAAGCCAATAGCTAACAGCTAATAGCTAATCGCCTTTAAACTGCTTCTACAACGAGGCTAGAGAGAACGCGATCGCGTAGTCTCACTTCGATCGCATCTTTTAAAGTAGCGGTGCTGCTAGAGCAAGAACTGCAAGCACCTTTGAGAATGACTTTGACAATATCGCCATCGACATCGAATAGCTCGACATTGCCACCGTCTGCGATGAGCATTGGGCGGACTTCATCGAGAATTTCTTGAATCTTGGTAATCTTTTGGACAGTGGTTAACTTACGGCTAGTTTGTTGAATGCGTGTAAGTTCGGCTTCCACTCTAGCGGTTGTGGCTTCTTTATCCTTTTCTACCGCCGCGATAATATCTTCAATCCCTGCGAGACAGGAACCACAGGAACCACCAGCTTTGATGTAGTTAGTAACTTCTTCAACGGTAGTGAGATTGTTCTCAATGACGATGCGGCGAACACGGTTATCACTAACTCCGAAGCAGGTGCAGAGAAGTGCGCCTTCATCTTCTTCATGATGTTCAATCTCTATGCCGCGATACTTGTAAATAGCGGCTTCTAAGGCTTCTTGTCCCATTACGGAACAGTGCATTTTTGCTTCAGGTAAGCCGCCTAAGTAATCGGCGATATCTTTATTGCTTACTTTGAGAGCTTCATCTAATGTAAGTCCTTTGATCATTTCTGTCAAGGCAGAAGAAGATGCGATCGCACTCGTGCATCCAAAGGTTTGGAAGCGAGCGTCAAGAATGCTATCGGTAGGAACATCAATCTTGAGATGTAGTCTCAGAGCGTCACCACAGGCAATGCTGCCGATTTCGCCGAATACAACTGCAATATCTCTTTCGTCAGTAACTTCTATCGCTCCTTGGTTTTTAGGATTGTAGAAGAGGTCTAATACTTTATCGGTGTAGTCCCACATGGCAAGTAAAAAGGTAAAAGTAAAAAGTGAAAATAGAAAGCTAGTAGTTAGAATTTCAAGATCAAGTAAATTCAGGTAAGAGAAAAATATTTTTTCCTTTTTCCTTTTTCCCTTTTACTTGACAAGAGCCTCTTCTCTCTCTTGCAACCAACCCGCAGCATCGCTGTTAAAGGGAGATAAAGCACGGAGGCGATCGATGATGCTGGGCATGACTTCTAGGACGCGATCGATGTCGGCATCGGTGGTGTAGCGGGAGAGGCTGAAGCGGATGGAGCCGTGGAGAATCGTATAGGGGAGTCCCATGGCACGAAGCACATGGGATGGTTCGAGGGAGCCAGAGGTACAGGCGGAACCAGAGGAGGCGCAAATACCATAGCGATCAAGGGATAAGAGAATTGCTTCTCCTTCAATGAATTTGAAACCGATGTTAGTAGTATTTGGGAGACGATTTTTAGGATCGCCGTTTACTTCACAGTCGGCAATGGTTGAGAGGAGAAACTTTTCTAAGCGATCGCGCAATTTCTTTTCATGCTGTATCGCATTTGGTAAATGGATTAACTCCAATTCCGCAGCTTTACCTAGGGCAACGATACCAGCGACGTTCTCAGTTCCTGCTCTGCGCCCGCGTTCCTGATGTCCACCAAGGATATAGGGACGGAAGCGATAGCCACGACGGACATATAATGCGCCAACGCCTTTGGGTGCGTGCAGTTTATGTCCAGAGAGGGTCAGCAAATCAATCGTACTGGTTTTCAGGTTGAGAGGGATTTTGCCAACCGCTTGTACTGCATCCACATGGAAGGTTGCACCATATTCCTTTGCCAAAGAGCCAATTTGCTCAATGGGGAAGATTGTGCCTGTCTCATTGTTGGCGTACATCGTGGTTACTAGCGCTGTATTACCAGTGAGCGCCGCCTCCAACTCCGACAAATCAATTTGCCCTTTGCGATTTACAGAGAGATAAGTAACGGTATAACCTTGCTTCTCTAACTGTTTGCAAACATTCATCACACAGGCATGTTCGACTTGCGTGGTAATAATATGTTTGCGATCGCTCTGGGCTGCAAGCGCTGCACGGATGGCAGTGTTGTTTCCTTCAGATCCGCAACTAGTGAAGATGATTTCTGAAGGCTCGGCTCCAAGGAGTTCGGCAACTTGCGATCGCGCATTTTGAATAGCTTTGCCCACCTGTCCACCGAACGTGTGCATACTGGAAGGATTGCCGTAATAAGTGGTGAGGTAAGGAAGCATGGCTTCGACAACGGCGGGATCGATTCTGGTAGTAGCATTATTATCAAGGTAGATTACATCGGGGTTCATACTATTACTTCCTGCTTTGATTTTTTAGGAGCGGAGGGAATGTCCACACTCATGATGTTGGATGCTGTTGGATAAATTGGGGAAACTTGCCGTAAAAGCAACTATGGCAAAGTCTTTGGTTGATTAGGTAATGTCCACTAGCATCTTTTTGAATAGCTGCTTTTGGGCATTGCGAAAGACAAACTTCCCAGTAGATCTCTTGATTTTCAAGCTGATAGGGCATGACAATACTCCTTATGGCTATAGATCTGGTTGTACCGACTCACGAAAGAAGGGTTTTAAAATCAACAATGGCATACATTGTTGATTTTGATTAATAGGGAGCTTGTTCTAGAAGAGCTTCTTTTTGGAGAAACTTAGCGTAGAATTCTTTCGCTACGGTATCGATCGCATCGTAGGCTTCGACTGGCTCGATACCTGCTTTGCAAAGGCTTTCTTGAGGACAGTTACCAACTTTAGCGGTCAGTACGGCTTTACAATCAGCAATGGAAGAGATAATTTCTTCGAGAGTTGCTTCTTCGCCATAACCGCTTTGACAGTACTGATCGATCTTGCGATGTCCGACAAATTTGACTTCTGTGGCATCAACTTCATAAATTTGGAACTCTTTGGCATGACCAAAGTGTTGATTGACAATCCCACTGCCTTTGGTAGTCACAGCTACAAGGATTTTGGGAGTTGCCACTGTCTTTTGAATGTTGGTTACTTTGGCTTTCTTCTCTTTCAATTCTGCTTGTAAGAGATCGATGCCAGCGTGAACCACTTGACGGGTTTCCAAATCATAGGTGGGAGCCATTTCCATGAATTTTTCTTTGGTAAATTCTTGGGAACGATCTTCACCGAGTAAACCGACGGCATCAGCACGGCATTGACGGCAGTGGCGCATCATCTTCATGTTGCTGTCAGCGCAGCTATCCTGAAGTTTTTTCAACTCCTTGGGAGTAGGACCGCGTTGTCCAGTTAAACCGAAATGTGTGCCATGTTCAGGAGCAGAGATTAGAGGCATAATGTTGTGGAGAAAAGCCCCTTTTTCACGAATCACTCGATCCACTTCTACGAGATGCTCATCGTTAATTCCGGGAATCATCACCGAATTAACTTTGCAAAGAATGTCTGCTTCTCTGAGCATATCTAAGCTCAACATTTGGCGTTGGTGCAGAATCTGTGACGCTTCTAGACCAGTGTAGCGCTTACGGTTATAACGAATCCAAGGATAAATCTTAGTACCGATTTCAGGATCGACCATATTAATCGTGATCGTCACATGATCGATGTTCAACTTCTTGATGCGATCGACATATTCGGGAAGCATCAATCCATTCGTTGAAAGACAGAGCTTAATATCGGGAGCCTCTGCTGCAATCAACTCAAAAGTTCGGAAAGTCTTTTCAGGATTGGCTAAAGGGTCACCAGGCCCCGCAATTCCCAATACGGTCATTTGGGGGATTTTGCCGCCAATTACCATTACTTTGTGAGCTGCTTCTTCGGGAGTTAGTAATTCACTAACTACCCCAGGGCGACTTTCGTTGGCACAGTCATATTTACGATTGCAGTAGTTACACTGAATGTTACAAGCGGGCGCTACGGCAACGTGCATCCGAGCATAGTGATGGTGAGCTTCTTCGCTATAGCAGGGATGCTTCGCAATCCGCTCCTGCATACTTTCACTAAGAGTACTTTTGTTAGAAGTTTGGGAACCTTTTGAGCTACTACAACCACAGTTTCCTGATTTTTGGGATTTTGCTGGAGTTGTTGCAATCTTATTCTCAACGGGGGAGGCAATGAGAGCTTGTGTCGGGGGTGTCATTGAGGCTTCCTGATAAGTGGACTGCGGTCAATATGCAAAATTTATAGCAGTCACTATGGAAGGCGGCAGGAAAGCGATCGCGATAAGATTTATTAAATACATTAAGCTTGTACTCAAAATTCATATCCCTAACTGCGCCTACATTTAAGCAGTTTTAAAAAATCTTTTGGGGTAGGGGTACGAGTATTTAGATGATGGGGGTTAGGTATTTATAGGGAAGGGGTACAGTTTTGCATGTACTCACTATAAATCCAGTTATAGCAACCTATACAAGCAAAAATTGAGTGCTAACTATAAGCACTTTTTTATGTACTCAAAAAAGATACCAATTCTTACAAAAAACATAAGATTAGTGGCTAGGAGTCGTGTATAGACTTACTTTTAGGTGTTTTTACTAGCTTTAATTAAGGCAATTAATTTTGTATCTAAATTATCATTCCTTCGATAATCTGTAGCAAAAGGATCAAAATTTTTTAACAATTGTCAGGAGTTGCTTTCTTTCGGTAAAAACCGATTTTAAACGTATCTATATATACAGATATAAATACAAAAATTTAAAATTTATTCCTTGATTTTTTATGGCTAGTGCAGTACAGTTATGAACCGTAGCTATTAATACAAAACCTTATTTGCTCAATAGGAATTGGCTCATTTCTGAGTACCTATGAGTACAATTTGTGTTTGGTTATATTTTTTGCTTAAACCCTTATCCATGCTTGCGCGTAGCATTTTATCTTTAAGCACAGACTTGGCAGAAATGGCTATAAAAATACTTATCCCTATTCCCTTAAATACTAGTACCTCCTCTCAAAAATACTAGTACCCCTATCCCAAAAGAAAAGTCAAACTCCCTAGAAGTCTGACTTTAGGCTTCTGAGTACTTTCTTAATTAATTTAATAAATCTTATCCGCAACAATTATTTCCGTTGGGTTAATCGCACCTGATATAAGCAGGAAGACAGAACTCCAAACTCCTAACTGTCAGAGACTGCAATGATGCAACCCATCTCTCACCTAGACACTTTGGATAATCGGGAAATCGATCGCATGTGTGCCACAGCATACCCATCGGATTTCCCTACCAAATCATCTGCACATTCACTCTGGCAGTTTTATCAATTGCAACTGGCGCAATTGCCATTAGTGCAATTACCCCTGACTCAATTGCAAGTTGCCCAGCAATCATGGCAACGGGTCACCGAAGTTCTACAGGTAATTAAGGCTGATTTCCAAGCGATCGCCGATCGCGATCCTGCGGCTCACCATTGGCTAGAGATTTTATGCTGTTATCCGGGACTGCACGCCTTGGCGATCCATCGCTTTACGCATTGGTTACACCATCGCCAAATCCCCCTACTACCAAGGTTGCTTGCCTACTGTGCGCGATTTATCACGGGCATTGATATTCATCCTGCTGCCAGCATTGGCAAAGGGGTATTTATCGACCACGGTATGGGCGTAGTGATTGGTGAAACAGCGATCGTCGGCGACTATGTACTGCTCTACCAAGGTATCACCCTTGGTGGTACAGGCAAAGAAACTGGCAAGCGTCACCCTACCATCGGCAACCATACGATCGTCGGTGCAGGTGCTAAAGTCCTCGGCAATATTCAAATTGGTGATAATGCTCGCATTGGGGCAGGTTCAGTCGTGCTGCGTGATGTCCCCAGCCATACCACCGTTGTTGGTGTCCCTGCCCGCATTTGTCGTCCTAGTCAGCCCACTTCGTTAGGTCAAACCAATCAGGAACAGTTAGCCGATCCATCGGCTGATGTCTTACAAAACTTACTCCTTCGGATCGAGCGACTAGAACAACAGCTTTCAGACAACATTTCCCAGAAGTAAAGATGAATAGCTCTTAAAAATCTTAGAAAAACAAAAACAGAGGAAACGATCATGACGGAAACCCTAGTTGTTAGTTGCTTGGTTTTAATTACCACATATTTTCAGGATTACATGATGCGTCGAATGCTCCACATCGATGAACAAGAATCCCACCGCAAACCCAAATAGTTATTCACAGAATTATTCACAGAGTTGATACAACCATGACCGCCACTACCCACAGATTTCTCTCCACTCTTACGCAGCAAAGTAAACCCAAAAAATCCTTTGCGATCGATATTTTCTTACCTCTGCGCCAATGGCTCGATCGCATCGAAATTCGCGATCGCCAATTCGCCGAAACCATCTGCCATCTAATTCCTGCCAGTTGCCCCTTTGAACGCGATGTCAAAGCCTTTGGCTATACCTACCATATTCCTCCCCTCTGCAAGATCAATCCCCTGTTTGAAGAGCTAGTAAACCTCCGCTTCCGCGCCCTAATTTACCTCTCCGAACTCCCCAGCTAAAAAGTATCTCTGAATTTTTGCCTTTTTCCCTTTTCCTTTTTACTTCTACCCCATTTGTGCCATGAAACTCACACAAGGAAAAATCAACGAACTCCTGTCCGAGACTGCCTGTGAGCATAATCATCATCATCACAAAGATGGGCAGAAAAAGAATAAAGCTTGCTCACAACAAGCCCAACCAGGAGCCGCGCAAGGTGGCTGTGCCTTTGATGGTGCATCGATCGCTCTCGTCCCTATTACCGATGTCGCCCATCTTGTCCATGCCCCGATCGCCTGTGGTGGCAATTCTTGGGGTGCAAGAGGTAGCCTGTCGTCAGGTTCGACCATGTATAAAATGGGCTTTACCACCGACCTCAGCGAAAACGATATTATCTTCGGTGGTGAGAAAAAGCTCTACAAGGCAATTTTAGAAGTTCAACAACGTTATCAACCTGCGGCGGTGTTTGTGTATAACACCTGTGTGACTGCCCTGATTGGTGACGATCTCGAAGCAGTTTGTCAAAAAGCCGCCGAACGAACAGGTATTCCCATCGTTCCGATTAATTCTCCCGGGTTCGCTGGAACCAAGAATTTAGGAAATCGCATGGGCGGCGAAGCTTTATTGGAATATGTGATTGGCACGACGGAACCCGAATATACCACTCCCTACGATATCAATCTGATTGGTGAATACAATATCGCAGGTGAGTTATGGAGTGTGCTGCCCTTATTTGAGAAATTGGGCATTCGCGTATTGTCGAAAATTACAGGCGATGCCACCTATAAAGAAGTTTGTTATGCTCACCGAGCAAAACTGAATGTTCTCATCTGTTCCAAAGCATTAATCAATGTCGCTCGCAAGATGGAAGAGCGCTATGGCATTCCCTACACCGAAGAATCTTTTTATGGGATTGCCGACATGAATCAATGTCTACGCAATATTGCCGCAAAATTAGGCGATCGCGACTTACAGGATCGAGTCGAAAAGCTGATCGCAGAGGAATCAGCAAACCTCGATCGCGAACTTGCGCCATACCGCGATCGCCTTAAGGGTAAAAAAGTCGTTCTCTACACAGGTGGTGTCAAAAGCTGGTCAATCATTTCCGCCGCGAAAGATTTGGGTATGGAAGTGGTTGCTACTAGCACCAAGAAGAGTACTGAAGAAGACAAGGCAAAGATTCGCGCCTTGCTGAGCAAAGATGGAATCATGATGGAGAAAGGGAACGCCCAAGAATTACTCAAAACCATTGCCAAAACCCAAGCCGATATGTTAATCGCAGGTGGGCGCAACCAATACACTGCCCTCAAAGCACGTATTCCCTTTCTCGACATTAACCAAGAGCGTCATCATCCCTATGCTGGCTATGTAGGCATGATTGAGATTGCTAGAGAATTAGAAGAAGCTCTCTATAGTCCAATTTGGGAGCAGGTTCGCCAACCCGCACCTTGGGAAGATCCCCTTGCGTTTAACAAGTCTCTATTAATTGAAAGTCACGCTGAGCAAGTTAAAACCGATATCATCACACCGAAAAAAGCAGTCGCTGTCAATGCCCTCAAGCAGAGTCAGCCTCTCGGTGCATCCCTTGCTTTTCTGGGGCTAAAGGGTGCGATGCCATTAATGCACGGCTCCCAAGGCTGTACCGCTTTTGCCAAGGTGCAACTCGTCCGCCATTTCCGCGAAGCAATTCCTCTAGCTACCACAGCGATGACGGAAGTTACCACGATTCTCGGTGGTGAAGACAATATTGCACAGGCGATTTTAACTCTAGTGGAAAAGGCTCAGCCCGAAATTATCGGACTCTGCACCACAGGATTAACGGAAACTCGCGGTGATGATATGGAAGGCATTCTCCGCACCTTCCGTCAAAAACATCCTGAACTTGACAAACTGGCAATCCCATTTGCGTCAACTCCCGATTTTCGAGGCGCGTTACAGGATGGCTATGCAGCAGTAATTGAAAGCATTGTGCGATCGCTACCCCAAGAAGGCATCAAAAATTCCCAACAGTTAACGGTCTTAGCAAGTTCGGCTCTCGCCCCTGGGGATATCCAAGAGATTAAGGAGATTATCAATTCCTTTGGACTATCGCCAATTTTCATTCCCGATCTTTCGAGTTCGATGGATGGACATTTGAGCGAGAGTTATAGTCCCGTCACTACAGGCGGAACTACCCTAGAGCAAATTCAAAGTGTCGGTAGTTCTGTGTTTACCCTTGCCTTGGGTGAAAGTATGCGAACTGCGGCGACAATTCTGCAAGAGCGCTTTGGTACTGATTATCAAGTATTCGATCGCCTCACGGGGCTAGGTGCAACGGACTTGCTATTGCAACAACTCTATCAATTGAGTGGAGTTGCCGTACCTGAGAAGTACCGCTATCAAAGACAGCAACTCCAAGATGCGATTTTAGATACACACTTCTATTTCGGTCGCAAGCGCGTTTCTCTAGCCCTAGAACCCGATCTGCTGTACAGCGTCGCTTGGTGGCTGACAGAAATGGGCGTAGAACTGCAAGCTGCCGTCACCACCACGCGATCACCTTTATTAGAAAAGTTACCGATAGCGGAAGTGACGATTGGCGATCTTGAAGATTTTGAGCACCTTGCCGCAGGTTCCGATCTCATGGCAACTAACTCCAACGGGAAGAGAGTTGCTAAAAAGTTAGGAATTCCGCTCTATCGTTTAGGCTTCCCCATTCTAGACCGTCTGGGTAATGGACATCGCAGCATCGTCGGTTATCGCGGCACGATGGAACTACTTTTTGAGCTTGGCAATATTTGGCTAGAAGCTGAAGAGAAGTAAAAAGTAAAAAGTAAAAAGGCAAAAGTAAAAAATTGGGTTAATTAGGAGAATCTTCATGAAGGTTGCATTTACGACAAGCGATCGCATTCACATTAATGCCCACTTTGGCTGGGCAAAAGAGATTGATGTCTATGAGGTCACGACGGAAGGATATCAATTTGTGGATACGCTCAGTTTTAAAGGTGAGTTAAAGGAAGATGGCAACGAAGACAAGCTGGTTCCCAAAATCGAAGCATTAGTTGGTTGCACCATCGTCTATGTTTCCGCGATCGGTGGTAGCGCCGCTGCTCGTCTGATTCGCAAGCGGATTACTCCCATCAAAGCGAAGTCAGAAGAGGAAGAAATCGCGGAGGTACTAAGTAAATTGGTACTAACTCTGCAAGGCAATCCTCCACCTTGGTTGAGGAAAGCACTGCAACCCCCATCTCATGATTTTGACGATCTAGAGACTGGTTAAAGAGATCCCCCCTACCCCCACCCCCTTATGAAAGGGGGAAAAGAGTTAGATTAATTCTTAATTCTCCCCCCTTTACAAGGGGGGCTGGGGGGATCTAAACCTCAAAGCATAGTCAAACATTTAGATCTAACAACTTCTCAAATTCAGATTTGCCAACAAACCAAACAAGGAGAACTCTATGACCGCAACAGTTACATTATCTTCCACCACAGAAACTGCTACCCCTGTAAATGGTGCAGAAGTAATTAAACAAAGTCCATTCTTACAAGCCATAGTTCAGCAAATCCGCGTTAACGATGGCTATGGAACCTATCGCAATTGGTCGGATGAATTGCTGCTCAAGCCCTTTATTCTTACCAAACAACAAAAGCGTAAAATCTCCGTAGAAGGTGATGTTGATCCCATTACCAAAGGCAGAATTTTTGCCTTCTACCGTGCGATCGCTCTTCGCATCGAGCAACAATCGGGTCTTCTATGCCAAGTAGTTGTCGATCTCAGTCATGAAGGATTTGGTTGGGCTTTGATTTTCTCTGGTCGCTTACTGTTGACAACTCGCACCTTGCGTGATGCTCAACGCTTTGGCTTCGACTCACTAGAGAAGTTAGGCGAAGAAGGCGAAAAACTTGCCCAAAAGGGTGTGGAATACGCTATCAACTTCCCTGAAGTTGCCAAAGCCTAAATCCATCTTAAGCAAGTCTGAACTAATAACCGAGAAAAGATTATGGTGCAAGTGACAGATACAGCGATCGCAGGACTTAGTATTGACGACCTCAAAACTAAAATCAAGCGGCTGAACAGCAAGGCAGGTCAAATGAAAATGGATCTGCATGATCTCGCAGAAGGGTTACCCACCGACTACGAACAACTAATGGACGTAGCAGCCAAAACCTATGACATCTTTCATCAAATTGATGAGCTGAAGAAACAATTAATCATTCTCGAACAGATTAATCATTGAATTAAGCCTTAAACAGGAGAGGAGCAACTGATATGGTTGGTAAACTTAGCGAGTTTCGGAAATTGACCGATGCGGAACAATATTTCGAGTTTTTTGATCTTGCCTACGATCCCCAAGTTGTCAACATCAATCGCTTGCACATTCTCAAAAAATTCTCGCAGTCTCTAGAAGAAATCGACAATAAATTTGCAGAATCTGACGAAGAGCAGAAGCTAAATTTCTATCGAGAAGCTCTAGAGGCTTCCTATGCCACCTTGCAAACCTCCAATGCGATCGAGCAGAAGTTGTTTAAAGTCTTCCATCAAAAGCCATCAAATATCGTCATGCTAAGCGATATCGGTAGCGACATCGATGAGGAGGATGAATAGATGCCTTTTTCTAATCCTCGACTATCTGCAACAGAGTTAGAACGCTATAGCCGTCAAATGATGTTGCCTAATTTTGGTGAAGAAGCTCAAAGAAAGCTCAAGTCGGCAACCGTCCTAGTAACAGGTGTAGGTGGTTTAGGTGGTACGGCTGCCCTCTATCTTGCTGTTGCTGGTATTGGTAAATTGATTCTAGTACGTGGTGGTGGCTTGCGACTTGACGACATGAATCGCCAAGTCCTGATGACCGATGATTGGGTTGGCAATCCTCGTGTTTTCAAGGCGCAAGAAACCCTGCTGAGTATCAATCCCGATGTGGAAATAGAAGCTGTCTATGATTATGTGACAGCGGAAAATGTTGATGAGCTAGTTCAATCCTGTGATATTGCTCTCGACTGCGCCCATAACTTTAATGAACGCGATCTGCTTAATGCCGCTTGTGTGCGCTGGCAAAAGCCAATGGTAGAAGCAGCGATGAGTGATATGGAAGCTTATCTCACCACCATTGTTCCCCATGAAACAGGATGCCTCTCCTGTCTATTTCCCGAAAAGCCTAATTGGGATCGCCGAGGTTTTGGAGTTCTTGGTGCAGTATCAGGAACTTTAGCCTGTTTGACTGCTTTAGAAGCAATTAAATTTCTGACAGGTTTTGCATCGCCATTACTTTCACAACTTCTCACGATGGATTTAGGGAGATTGGAATTTGCGAAGCGTCATACGTTTCACGATCCTAACTGTCCCGTCTGTGGTGGCAATCAGCAGCAGTTATCCCCAGTTCCCACCTTAACTAAAAAGAAAGTAACTAGCCAGCGCGTTCCATCTTTCGCCAAAATGCTGGTGCAGACTGCTCCTCTAAATCATTGATTGAGCCAATTGTATTAAATATCTTAAGGAGATTTCGATGTCTATTATTCTTACTGAAAAGGCTGAATTACGCTTACGTGCTTTCCTCAAAGGTTCCGCTGATCGCACTACCGAAAAAGGCATCCGTCTCGGTGTGAAGGATGGCGGCTGTAGCGGCTATCAATACACCCTCGACATCACCAATACCCAAAAGCCTGACGATATCGTGGAGCAGATCGGGAAGGTGCGCGTCTACGTTGATCCTCAAAGCGCTCCCTTACTCAATGGTGTGGTGGTCGATTATGTTGACGGCTTGCTAGAGAGTGGCTTCAAGTTTGAGAACCCCAATGCGACAGGTTCCTGCGGCTGTGGTCAATCCTTCCAAGCTGGCGACTGTACCCCTGCGGCTGTGCCTTGCAGCTAACTAATGAAATTGTGGTTGGGCAAAGCCCAACCACAATTTCCGTAAATTAATACTCGGAGGTTTTAAATATGGCTACATACAATGTGCGACTGTACAACAAGAAGAAACAGATCGATGTCACAATTCCCGTAGATGAAGATACAACTATTTTGCAAGCCGCAGAGGATGCAGGAATAGAGCTTCCATCTTCTTGTAATGCAGGATCTTGTTCCAGTTGTGTCGGCAAATTAGAAGAAGGCACTGTCAATCAGGAAGATCAGAACTTTCTAGATGACGAACAGATCGAGAAAGGATTTGCCCTTCTTTGCGTCTCTTATCCACGTTCTGACTGTACGATTCGCACCCATCAAGAACCCTATCTTGTTTAGATTTAGGAGAAACTTTAATCATGGCAACTCTAACTGGTTTGACCTTTGGCGGCAAAGAATGGCTACCCAAATTTGTACAAGCGATCGACCAACATAAATGTATTGGCTGCGCTCGATGCTTCAAAGTCTGTGGACGCGGAGTGCTAGGACTTAGGGGCATGAATGATGAAGGCGAATTTGTGGATGATGATGAAGATGAAATCGAGAAGAAAGTAATGACGATCGCTAATGCTAATAACTGCATTGGCTGTGAAGCTTGTTCGCGAGTTTGTCCTAAGAACTGCTACACCCACCAAACCTTAGATTTAGCGATCGCCTAATAACAGACAAGGGGCTTAAGCCCCTTGTCTGCCCAAAACCATCCTCAATTATCATGCTCGATTATGATTAGTCTTTCTTTCCACCGCATGAATAGCAAAGATTGGATTGTCACCGATGACGGACATTGCGAATCTCGTCCTGCCTCTAGGGAGTGGGATCTAATTAGGGACAAATATTATTTTCATGAGTTCCTAACCGAGATTATCAATTTGCTGCGGAACATTTCCAATGAGGAAGACGAGTGGAATTATTTACCGCAAATTCGGAGGCGCGTTAGGCAGTTAGTGATCAACTCCTATTGGTTGCACACTCAATATCTAGAACCTTCTCCAAAAACTGGGATGGCAACGCGGACTCTATACAATGAGATCGGTTATCCGCTCACCGTACAGACGGCAACCTTTGCGCCCAATGTCTCCTCGAATGTCCACAATCATGGTACATGGGGAGTGGTGGCAGTTCTCAAGGGAGAGGAAAAACATACTTTCTGGAAGCGCGTTGAAGATCCGCAGTTTCCTAACAAAATCGAGAAAGTGGGCGAGAAGATTCTCAAGGCGGGAGAAATCATTAGTTTTACGCCCCATGCGATTCACCAAGTCACCGCCATCGGCAATGACCCCGCTTTTAGTTTCACCATTTATGGTGATACGCTACCGCGATCGCGGTTCATTTTTGACACAACAAAACACACTGCAAAACCCTTCTAAGTGTAACTCAATGCTTTGAAACCCCTCCCTAACCCTCCCCTTGCAAAGAAGAGGGAACAAAATTTCTTGTTTTCCCCCTTTGTAAGGGGGAATTAAAGGGGGTTTTGAGACTTATCTGTACACCATAGTTGGGACTTGTGTATAAGCAAACCATTAAAAACTATGGCAACGATCATTTTTTATGAGAAACCTAATTGCGTCAACAATACCAAGCAGAAGGAAATTCTCCATGCTGCTGGTTATGCTGTCAAAGCGCGAAACCTATTGACGCAATCTTGGAGTCCCGAAACCTTATACCAATTTCTCAAGGATCGACCTTTATGGGAATGGTTTAATCGCACGGCTCCACAAATTAGAGATGGCGAAATTGTACCTGAGAAGCTCGATGAGCAAACCGCTTTAGAGCTAATGGTCAAGTACCCAATTATCATTCGCCGACCACTAATTCAAATTGGCGATCGCTATACCGTCGGATTTGATTTAGTTAAGCTCAACGCTTGGATGGGACTGAAAGAACCTCAACCAATTGTTAAAGATTTAGATCTGGAAACTTGCCCAAAAGTTATTGGGAAAGATTTGGTTGGCAATTGTAGTCAGTAATCGGCAAATGACAAACAACAATAAAGCAGTTCAAATTCAGAACTTAACTGGATTAAATGAGGGACATTTTGCGGATTTAATCCGCCTCACTCAATTAATCTTTGATCCGACTGGAGGATTGCCACATAAAACCATCGATGTGGATTGGAAAATGCTTGGTATTCCTAAAGGGGTTATCAATAATCTCTGGATGCTGGGCAAAAAATATCAATACTCTACTCCCTACATTCCCATCGATATAGTGTGGGAGCAGTTAACTCCTGAATCTCGTAATTGGATGATGGAGAACAAGCGCAATCTCTGGAAATTAGAAGAATATTTTCCCGCGAGGGATGAGGATTAAATGACATTAACACAAGAAGACGCCCAAGCTCAATCAGAACGTCAAAACCTCTATGCGGCACTGATTGACAAGTTGTTTCAATGTCCTAGTGGCGGCGAACCTGAAGTACTTGATGCCCATAGTGATTTGCTTGATGAGGGGCTAATCAAAATGATGGTTCAGATAGCAACTTACTACGCTCACCATGACAATCCCGACGCAGCCAAATTTTTAATCCATGTAGCAAGGGAGCTATCTAAACAATTGGGTTTATATCCGAGTGAATTAGCAAGTTAATCTCGCAATCTAAAATAGTTTATGAAATATTGCTCCGAAGGGGCAATATTTCATAAAAACTAAACGGGAAATTAAAAACAAATAATTTAGTACTTAGAGCTAATATTAAAGTTTTTAATTACCTTTCAAGCTGCCAAAATTTAATCAATAGCTTGCTGGATAATCTTATTTAAATATAAAAATAAGGAGCTTAAACCCCTTATTTGTGCTGACTTTTAAAACTTTTTAGCTATTGTATTTATTGCTGTTTTTAATACAGAATATAGTTAAGAAATGTAGTAGAAAATGCAAATTCATTTCAGAAGAACTAAACTAAATAATGTCGTTAATAAAGGTCAGCTTTTATGTTAAAAGCATTTGACATAATGTCTCAGGATGTGGCGATCGTGCGTGGTTCTGCAACCGTTGCCGAAGCTATTAAACTGATGAGACTCAAGGAAGTCCGTACATTGATCGTAGACATCCGTTCTACCGATGATGCCTATGGAATTGTGACGCAAACCGACATCGTGTATAAGGTGGTTGCCTATGGGAAAGACCCCGCCGCTATGCGAGTTTATGAAATCATGACCAAACCTTGTATTTCGGTCAATCCAGATCTAGGGGTGGAGTATGTTGCGCGTTTGTTTGCGAATACAGGTATTCATGTGGCTCCTGTGATTCGCGAAGGTATATTAGGCATCATTTCTCTAAGCGATATCCTGAACAAGGGAGACTTCTTAGAGAAGCCCAAGGTAGTTGTAGCTCGGAATGAGTTGTCCCGTGCGATCGCTGAAGCAAAATCTCTCTGTGCTGGCGTAGGCATTACTTCCAAGGAATGTGCAGCAGCTTGGGCTTTGGTCGAAGATATTGAAGCGGAAATGATTTACCAAAGCGGTATGGACGTTCCAGAAAAAACTGCTTTCCAACTCTACTGTGACGAGAATCCCAAAATTTTCCAAGTCCTTGGTACTGGACAGCTAGTTACTAATAGAGTAGCCCGTTAATCTGGATAACCTTGTAGATTAGTTCTCTTCTCAGATCTCTTCTCAAAAAATTTGAAAGTGTTGCTTTGCAACACTTTCAAATTTTTCCTTAATTTCAATGTGACAATAAACCAATGATTGATGCTTCTGAAAAAAGTTCATTTGACCGTGATTGGTCGGCATATTATCAAGCTGTAGCAGGTCGTCCTCCTCGCGATACTTTACTAAAAGCACTAGATCTCTTTGAGCTAGAGAAATCGACCAAATCACCTCGCTTGGCGATCGATCTTGGTTGTGGTGATGGGCGCGATACGGTGGAACTGCTCAGCCGTGGATGGAAAGTATTAGCGATCGATGGGAATACAGAGGCGATCGCATAGTTTAGCGATCGCCAAGACATTGATTCAACATGGCTAGAAACTCAAGTGATGCGCTTTGAGTCCCTAATCCTGCCCCCTTCCATCAATTTAATTAATTCGAGCTTCGCTTTACCCTTTTGTCTTCCTGAGGATTTTCCTAACCTATGGAACAAAATCATCGCATCCTTGCGAAGTGGAGGCAGATTTTGCGGTCAATTATTTGGCGATCGCGATACTTGGGCGACAACTTATCCCAATATGACCCATTATCCCAAGGAAAAGGTTGAGGAGTTATTACAGCCTTTTAAAGTGGAATATTTTGAAGAAGAGGAACATCATGGCGAAACTGCTATTGGTGAACAGAAATATTGGCATATTTTCCATATCGTAGCTTGTAGGAAGTAATCAATGCAGATAGATAGAGCTACATTCCTCAGATCTGCATAAAACAAGTTTTGTCATCCATCTAAAAATTTATAAGGAGAAACAGCGATGAAAATTAGCGCTCGTAATTCTTTCCAGGGTATTGTAAAGAAGGTTAAAATTGGCGCAGTTACTGCCGAAGTATCTATCGAGATCTCTGCTGGTGTCAATGTAATATCAACAATCACTAAGGCATCGGCTGAGAGTTTAGAATTAACAGAAGGGAAAGAAGCTTATGTTGTGATTAAAGCTTCAGATGTAATGGTAGCAACGGACTAAATATATGCACAATATGCACACAAAAAGATTCATCACCTTTATTAGTTTAGTCGTCGTTACCCTATGTGCGATCGCAGGATGTAGCTTCCTCTCACCAACGGTCGAACAGACTAGTAAACCCAATGCCTCGGTAGTCCCCTCAGTCAAACAAGAGAACGTCCAATTAACAGTTTCAGCAGCAGCTAGTCTCAAGGAAGCATTAGGTGAAATCACACCTCTATATAGCAAAGCAAAATCCAATGTCACCATTCGCAATAACTTTGGAAGTTCAGGCGATTTGCAACAACAAATCATTAATGGCGCTCCCGTTGATGTATTCATTTCTGCCGCTGCTAAGCAAATGGATGAATTGCAAAAAAAGGACTTAATCATTGCTGATACGCGACGCGATCTATTAAGCAATCGTTTAGTACTCATCGTTCCTGTGGACAAAGGCGATGCCAAAGAGTTAAAAGATTTAACTAATGCTAATATCGAACGAATTGCGATCGGCGATCCCCGTAGTGTTCCCGTAGGTCAATATGCCGAACAAGCCCTGACAAAATTAGAACTATTGCAAGATGTACAATCAAAATTTGTCCTAGGCAATAACGTGCGCCAAGTGCTGCAATTTGTGGAATCGGGCAATGCTCAAGCAGGAATTGTCTATGCAACCGATGCGAAAACTTCCACTAAGGTAAAAGTAGTCCAAGTCATTGATGCTAAACTTCATAAACCAATTGTCTATCCGATCGCAGTTTTACAAAAAAGCACCAACCAAACGAGCGCCAAGTCCTACCTAGAATTTCTATCCAGCGAACCAGCCAAGACTATTTTCGAGAAATATGGATTCAGTACCCTTTGATTTCTCTCCATTTTGGATCTCCCTAAAGGTGGCAACTACTGCCATCTTTTTTACGTTCTTTTTAGGAATTACCGCAGCTTACAGTCTCCTCGAATATCGCGGTAGATGGAAAGCAGTACTTGATAGCATTCTCCTTGCACCATTGGTATTACCGCCCACCGTCGTCGGCTTTCTCTTACTCCAATTATTTGGACAATATGGCTGGATGGGAAAGTTTTTACAACTCTTCCGTTTCAATATCATTTTCACTTGGTATGCAGGGGTAGTCGCAGCAGTTGTCGTTACCTTTCCGCTAATGTATAAAACTGCCCAAGGAGCCTTCGAGCAAGTGGATGGAAATTTACTCCGTGCCGCGAAAACCCTTGGCGCTTCAGATTTTCAAGTCTTCTGGCAAATAGCCCTACCTCTTGCCTTTCCGGGGGTTTTAGCAGGCGCGATGCTTTCCTTTGCCAGAGGCTTAGGTGAATTTGGTGCAACCCTGATGCTAGCAGGGAATATCCCTAAGCAAACCACCACAATTCCCCTCGCCATTTACGCCGCTGTCGAAGCTGGCGCAAATCAAGAAGCTTGGCTATGGACAGCGATCATTTTGTCGATGTCTTTTTCGGCGATCGCCATTGCTCATCTCTGGTCAAACAAGAGAGAACAGAATAGGGAAAAAGGAAAAAGGAAAAAGGAAAAAATTCCATCAAATTACGAATTACGAATTACGAATTATCAAGAGGGGTTGGTAATCGATATTGAGAAGCAATTACCTGAGTTTGATTTGCAGATTGCTTTGCACTGTGTTGATCAATCTATTGGTATTTTGGGGGCATCAGGGACGGGGAAAAGTATGCTGCTCAAGTGTATTGCGGGGATGGAAACTCCCTCAAGTGGACGGATTGTCATCAATGGCAAGGTTTTATTTGATAGTGAGCAGAAAATCAATTTACCTAGTCGCGATCGCCATATTGGTTTTCTATTCCAAAACTATGCCCTCTTTCCACATCTGACGGTCGCACAAAATATTGCCTTTGGCTTGTCCAAAGAATTACCAGCATTACAAATCAAGCAAAAAGTCTCTGAACAATTACATAGCATCGAGCTACAGGGATTTGGCGATCGCTATCCGCATCAACTCTCAGGAGGTCAGCAGCAAAGGGTTGCCCTCGCCAGAGCGCTCGTCAGTCAACCCGATATTCTCCTCCTCGATGAACCATTCTCGGCATTGGATACCCACTTGCGTAGCCAAATGGAACGGGAGTTAATTTCGGCGCTTAGCAACTATAAAGGAATGACGCTATTTGTCACTCACAACATTGAGGAAGCCTATCGCATCTGCACAAATCTGTTGATTTTAGATCATGGTCAAGTCATGAGATATGGCGAGAAGTCCGACGTTCTCGAAAATCCCTCTAACTTAGCAACAGCAAGGCTAACAGGATGTAAAAACTTTTCGCGAATTAACCTGATTAAACCTGATCATGTCGAAGCGATCGATTGGGAATGTAAGCTCCAAATCAACCATAACTCTACAAACCTACCAACGCATATAGGAATTCGTGCTCATCATATTACATTTTTAGATAGTTCAAGTAATGGCAATTTACCAAATACTCTGCCCTGTTGGTTAGTTCGCACGACCGAAACACCGCACCGCATGACTTTATACCTGAAATTAAATAATCCTCCTAACCATGATTGGGATTACCATCTCCAAGCAGAAGTATTTAAAGAAAAGTGGTTTGTGCTGAAGCAATATGCTCAGCCTTTACAGGTTTATCTCGATCCTGATCAATTATTTTTAAGTAGCTCAGATAGCTACTCAAAAATCCTTTAACGTGCATTCAATATAGGCATTTGCGCCATGCAAAGCACAGCGCAAATGCATGAAAATGGCGTTGCATCGTGATGTAATGATTCTTATAGTCCTAGAGCTTGCCGAATTAACTGTTGTTCATTTTGCTTAGCTTGAAAACGTCCATTTTCCACATCGCGAATCCAACTCTGACTCTTCCCGATTTTCTCGGCTAAAGTGCGCTGACTAATTTGGAGATTTTTGCGGAGGGTTGCAATTTGCTCGCCTGATAATTCAGATTGAGTATGTGGAGATTTTTTACTGGATCTTTGGGGTTTATTCGACTGACTTTGCGATCGCTCATATTTACGCTTTTTGCGAGTCAATTCCGTAGGCTGTTCCCAATCAGCAAGTAACTCAAAGGATAGAATGCGAGCATTAACTAACATCTGCCATTTTCCACGGGGACCAATGTCTGTTAGTCGCAGATTGCAGCTACCATCATTAATCCAGAAATCTAGGGCAGCTTCAGCATCATCAGGAATATCCTCTAGTTTTGACCATAGCGGCTGAATCTCCACAGGATAGGTGACGGGATCGAAGATCGGTTTGAGTCCATAACGATTTACGACCTCCAAGTCACTCTCAAACATTCTCAATAAACGCTTACGTTCATCTCTTTGGGAGAGCGCTAGCTTAACGCGATCTTCGCCATAGGCAACACGCATTAAAGTGATCACCATAATTCTTTGTTGATCTCCCATACGAGTTTTAAATAGCAACCAAAGCAACATTCGCGATGCACCTTCATGCTGTTGCCAGACACTCATGATTGCGCCTAGTAGCGACTTCGGTAAGTGGCTATATTGATAAAAGGCTTTTCCTACGTGGCATTCCTTTTTATTGAGAAAATATTGTGACCATATTCCTGCTTGGATTCTAAAAGTCAGCCCAATTAGATGTTTACAACCCTCTTCGTCTTCTTGAAAGTGATGCACAATTTCTAAGAGATTCCATAATGGACTTTCAGGTATAGAGAAAGCTTCAACTTTTCCTTGCTTAGGCCAATCAATTTCGGCAGTAATCCAACAGGGTTGCATTGCAATGGTTTTAATTAGATTTAGCTTTGTTGATTTTGTAAGATCTTTGCGTTTATCTAAACCCAAATATTCTTCGATTTGACTATCACTAATTGTAAATTCCTGTTCCCAAGGTTTATCTAGGGTGGTGGCATAGGCTGCATAGATGAGATGGATACAGGCAGCACGGATATCAAGGGTGTCAGAAGCAAGAATTGTCTGTGCTTCTAAGGGCGATCGCGGATAACTAAAATTGATCAAATTATTCAAGCGCAATGCAATTTTGCCTTTGCCTTGACTAACAGATCTCTCATAAACAAGAGTCCCTGAATCGTCTAAAGACCAAGGTAAAGCGCGACGTTGGGCAAGTAAATTGCAAGCTTCCCAAATTGCGATCGCTGAGGCAAATGGAGTACTGCCACCATTTGCAAATAGGCTCGGACTGATCGTTAGGGGATTTTCGATTGTCCTGACTCTCCCTTTTTTAGGCTGTAATGGGAGTGAAGCACCGATATTACAGACACTAACGCATAGAGGTTCGCTTGCATAGCCTTCACAGTTATTACATATGGCAGGATCGATCCAATAGTTGCCTTGCTGAATTGAGATTGCACCTGTAGGACAAATAGCTATGCAAGAAGAACAGGCAACGCAATCGCTAGATATCTTATATGCCATAGTTACAACACCAATATGTTTTGAGAATTTTTAACACTAAGCTTTCAGCTACCTAACAATTTGCAGGTC
This sequence comes from Pseudanabaena yagii GIHE-NHR1, assembly GCF_012863495.1. Lineage (NCBI taxonomy): Bacteria > Bacillati > Cyanobacteriota > Cyanophyceae > Pseudanabaenales > Pseudanabaenaceae > Pseudanabaena > Pseudanabaena yagii. Next base: position 685,927 of record NZ_JAAVJL010000002.1, on the reverse strand, counting down.
GATTTGTCAGAGATAGAAGCCTCTAATCTATAAAGGATTTATATTAAGTCTTTATACTTAGATAAGTGTTCGTAATTCTGTTCACGTTGAGCATCTAGTTAGGCTTTAGATTTTCATAACATTTCAACCTTATATTAAGATATAAGCTAGTATGTAGAACGTAACAAATTTTATAAATCCTTGTCTCACAATACTTTCAGGGATTGAAAAAGTTTGCTTATAGAATGTTTAAGCCTGCTCAAAATTGATTTAGAGAATCAAAAAATCACTGGAATTGTTGTGATTTTTTGACATTGTTATCTTATTTAGCATTAATAGCATTATCTCTTCTTCCAACAAGTTTTTTCTAAGAAGGATACTTATTCACTAGCGCCAAACCTGAGGATTTCTCAATATATTGCCAATTTAAGGATGAAATGCAAAGGGTGGCTAAATGAAGCAAAGAATAATTTATCAGGGATTAAGATAGTTAAGAGATTTTCTCGATCTGTGATTTATTGAATTCATCGTTTTCTGGAAATTATCTGTTTGCACGATTTTGAAGCTTGTGATTTTAGGATAGAACTCTCTAATTAATCCATGGGTATATTTGTTTAGGCTCTCGCGGATAAAAAATGTCACACCAAAGTTATCTAGCTTCGACTTCGCTCAGCTAACGCTGGCTGAACGGAGTCGAAGCCACAGGTACTTTAATTAATAGCCAGTCCATTACCTCAGATCTTGCAGCATTTCTATTGCAAGGTGCGTTTGAAGGGACTGGATTTTCCTTTCTCGCTCACCAAGCAAGTGTTTAGAAACAAAAAACAATCCACAGAGATCTTGTATCTTGTAGATTTTGGGTTTGTGGAAGCTCACCCCGAAGGTGTGAGCTTCCACAAACCATTTAGGATTGTTATATAATGGTCGAGAAAAATTTAGCCAAAACAATGCAAACCATTAAACTAGGTTCCAATGGACTAACTGTAACAGCGCTAGGTGTAGGAACATGGGCATGGGGAGATACGCTTTTTTGGGCTTATGGCAAGGATTTTGGGGCAAAGGATGTAGAAGGAGCTTTTCAAGCTTCGGTGGATGCAGGAGTCACCTTTTTTGATACTGCTGAGGTTTATGGTTTAGGTGAATCGGAACGTTTGATTGGTAAGTTTAGTAAGCAAACTTCGCAACCAATCCAGATCGCGACTAAGTATTTCCCACTGCCTTGGCGCTGGAGTCGAGCATCAATAGTTGATGCTCTGACCTCTAGTCTGGAGCGTTTACAGACTTCACAAATTAGTCTTTATCAAATCCACTGGCCCTTAGAATTTATCCTCAAGACCAAGGACTTTATGGAAGTCTTAGCTGATGAGGTGAAAAAAGGACGCATTCAGGCGGTCGGTGTAAGTAATTACTCCGCAGAACAGATGACTCTTGCCCATCAGTATCTTTCTGAAAAGGGAATTTCTCTGGCTGTAAATCAAGTTCCCTATTCTCTTTTGAATAAACAAATCGAACAAAATGGAGTTCTCGCAAAGTCACAACAATTGGGTGTAACGATCCTTGCCTATAGTCCTCTTGCTCAAGGTTTACTTACTGGTAAATATACGCCAGAGACTTTGAAGAACTTGCAAGGTGCGCGTCGTCTTGATGCTCGATTTAGTCCTCAAGGTTTACAGAAGCTTGAGTCTCTATTCTCAACCTTAAAAGATCTTTCTGAAAATTACGATAAAACCCCTGCACAAATTTCTTTGAATTGGTTAATATCTCAAGGAAATGTGATTCCTATTCCTGGGGCAAAGAATGCTAATCAAGCTACACAAAATGCTGGAGCGTTAGGTTGGTCTTTAACCCAAGAGGAAGTCGAACTACTGCGTCAAAAGAGTAACTAATATTGCCATGACACCCCAGCTAAAGTTCAAATCCTAAAATTCAACAGAGTCAAAGCTTTCAATCGTTGGAAATCCTTCGCTATCCTTAGCCTGATTGCCCGATCGCAACGAAAATAGCGTTTGCATTCCTGCGGCTCGTGCGGCTTTTAGCTCGACAGTCACATCCGAAATAAAAAGGATCTGTGCTGGTAACTTAGCGATCGCGCTGGCAATGGCAAGATAACTCTCTACAGCTTGTTTTGTGCCGATTTCCGTATCAAAGTAACTACTGAAAAAATGGGCTAAGTCGCCGACTTTTTGTAAATTTGCAAATTGTCTTTGCTTGTCTAGAAAAAGTCGGCGATCGCTCTGTTTATGGTTGCTTAGTGCAGGTTTGACTAGGTGGTGTGAGAGGAGATTCTTTAAAAGAGTGGATTAAATCGAGTCTTAAACCAATGGAAGAGACAAGATATAACAATGTGTTGACAGTGATTAGGAATTTAATCAAGCGTTGAAAACGAGTCATGGGGAAGTTCTCCGTAAAGTTGTCAATGTCATCATCTAAGAAATGACATGAAGCCTCCAGACTGGTTAAGGCAGATAGCAAACTTTTCTTAACTGCCTTTTCTGTCCTCTTTAGAATTGAGTTAAACTAAATCAACACAGTCAGCAAAACTTAGTTGGGTCATGCCTACACAGCGCAATAGAGGGATCGCCGCAACCGTTGCGGGACTGCAAAAACTTCGTGAGGTTAAGGCGGCTGGCAAAGAAGATGGAACCCGTTTGACCTATGAGGGCATTGCCGATCGCATTTCTCGGAATGCTCAAGCTTCAGTCGATCAAAGAACGATAAGACGATTTTTTGATGGTAAAGGCATCGATCGAGATTACGTCCTAGCGATTTGTACGGCTTTGCGTTTAGAGGTCACGGAGATTGTTGATCCGAATGCATGGAATCCTGCTAAGTCTCGTCAAACTGCTCAAGTTGTGGCGATCGCAGCAACCCTGAATACGACACCGCCGCCTGTGGATGAATGGCAGGGACGACAGGATGAAATCAAGGAACTCCAAACCGCGTTAAGCAATGAGAAAGTACGTTTAATCGGAATGACCGCCGCAGGAGGCTATGGTAAATCGGCTTTAGCGGTGAAGTTCAAAGAGCAGTTAACCCCTGATTGGCGGGTGTTGTGGGTGAGTTTTATTCAGCCTTATCCCTTGGCGCAATTTGGGCGATGGTTATTGGAGGAGTTGGGACGAGCTTATGATGAGAAATGGGACGAGGAGACGTTAATTGGGCAGATCGTCGAAGGGTTAATCGCTGAGCCTTGTTTGTTGGTGTTGGACAATATGGAAACGGTAATACCAGCAGAAGGGAAGTCGGTTTATGGTCAATTTTTGAGCCAATGGTTAGGCAATGGGAGTAATAGTAAGCTACTGCTCACCAGTCGGGAACAGCCAGTGTTTAGCGCCAATTTGCTGCCGCGTTGTTATTGGTTAGCTCTAAAGGGGTTAGCCGAAGCTGATGCGATGCGTTTGGTGACGGAAGACTATGGATTAACGGGAACGCAGGAGGAATTAGCCCATTTTGTGAACCGAATGGATCGGCATCCCCTCTTGATGCAACTGGTATCGAGTTGGATGCGGGAGGAGTTGGGGGAAGGGGTTGGTGTGACGGAGGCGGAAAATTTGGGCTTAGATTTGTTTACGGTGGAGGGTTATCACCGTGATACGGAAACCTGTGTCAGGGAAGTGGTAGCGGCGAGTTTGGCGCGATTATCGGCAAGGTTAGGGGATATTTTAAAGCGGTTATCGGTATTGCGAGGGATTTTTGATCTAGGGTTAGCTCAGGGGTTAACTGCCGAGGTAACGGAGGCAGAGTTACGGTATTTAGCCCGTTTTTCGTTGTTGCAGGAGTTTCCCCCCGAACCCCTCAAGGGAAACCCGCGACGGTTTCAGTTTTTGCCTTTAATTTCGATGGTGGTGCAACAACAAGCGGATTCTGAGTTGTTGCGATCGGCGCATCAGGCTGCATTAGATTATTTTTTGGCACATTTACCTGCGCCACCTTGGGAATCGTTGGAGGATTTGACGGCGTATTTAGAGGGGTTTTACCATGCAGGGGAATTGGGAGAATGGCAGTTAGCTTTTGATATTTTGAATGAGGAGACAGGGGGAGAAGGGAAAAATGAATCAGTTGATCTATTTCTGGATTTACAAGGGTTTTATCGTCAGCAAGCGCAGTTATACGAGCAGGTAATCGCAGGGAGTCAACTAGAACAAGATTGTCATCGCAAATCGTTAAAATTTCTCGGCAATTGTTATAAAGACTTGGGTCAGTATGAAAAAGCGATTACCTATCATCAGAAACATTACGATATCAGCAAAGAAATCGGTGATCGGCAAGGGGTAGCAAGTTCTCTAGGCAATTTAGGAATTTGTTATAGACACTTGGGGCAGTATGAAAAGGCGATCACCTATCATCAGCAACATTACGACATCAGTGAAGAAATCGGCGATCGGCAAGGGGTGGCAAATTCTCTAGGCAATTTAGGACTTTGTTATAATTCCTTGGGGCACTATGAAAAGGCGATCACCTATCTCCAGCAAACTCACGACATCAGTGAAGAAATTGGCAAGCGGCAAGGGGTAGCAAGTTCTCTAGGCAATTTAGGAATTTGTTATAGACACTTGGGGCAGTATGAAAAGGCGATCACCTATCATCAGCAACATTACGACATCAGTGAAGAAATCGGCGATCGGCAAGGGGTGGCAAATTCTCTAGGCAATTTAGGACTTTGTTATAATTCCTTGGGGCAGCATGAAAAGGCAATCAACCATCACCAGCAAACTCACGACATCAGTGAAGAAATCGGCAATCGGCAAGGGATGGCAAGTTCTCTAGGGAATTTAGGACTTTGTTATAATTCCTTGGGGCAGTATAAAAAAGCGATCAACCATCACCAGCAATCTCTCGAAATCGAAGAAGAAATGGGCAATCTGCAAGGGGTGGCAATTTCTTTACAAAATATAGGGGAAGCGTTGATCAAACTGGAAAACTACAGCGAAGCGGAAACCAAAATTCAAGAATCCTTAGTTATTTCCCAAGAGATTAACTATAAGTCTTTAATCGCCTATAGTTTAAACGCCCTTGCCGATATTGCCCATCAAACCAATCAACCCCAACTCGCCCTCAGCCATTGCCAAGCCGCCCTCACGCTCTCCCAAGAACTTGGCATTCCTTTAGTCAAAGACTGCGAAGAACTCCTAGCAAAAATTCAGGAGGATTTAGGAGAATAATGTTAGTGTCATGAATTATTCGCGCATCAGACGATCCTTCTGTAGGGGCAAAGCATTGCCACGGAAATCTATAAATTTTCAGATAATTTTGATTTGGCAATGCTTTGCCCAAACCTCGCAACGCAGGGACAAGTTATCGATGAAAGCACAAAGGGTTGAGCATTTGCATTTCAAGATGATTGTCGGGAGTATAAAAATAGTGGCGCAAATGCTCAACCCCTACAAGTATGTGTTTATAAGGCTTTGAGGGTGCGAATAATTCATCACACTAACAGAATAACTGATGTTACGTGAATGATGGAACCAATAGTTCGACAAACTCACTAACCACGTAAGCAAGTTTGTGCTGACCTCATAGCTTTTTATCTGACCGCTTCCTTTATCTGGCTTAATTGATGACATGCCCTAGAATTCAGCAACCCAATACAATTAATTTTATTCGTGCAGATTTTGAGGCAATGTGATTATAAACTTTGTGCCGATACCAACCTCACTTTTGCAAAGAATATTGCCCTTGAGATTCTGGGTTACGAGGTTGTAGATAATATGTAGCCCTAAGCCACTACCTCCAGAATTCCTAGCTGTTGTAAAAAAAGGATCAAAAATTTTAGGCAAACTTTCTGGAGGAATACCTTTGCCATCATCGGAGTAAATGATTATTACTTTGTCATTTTGCTCCTCCACTTCAAATTGCAAAAGACCTACTTTTTCTAGTCCATGATAGGCATGAGTTAGAGAATTCATTACTAAATTCGTAACGATCTGCGACAATGCCCCCGGATAGCTTTGGATAACTATCTCTGCATCACCTTGGACAAATACTTGGTGAGGAGTATATTTGATCTGCGGAGCTAAGCTAATCAAAATCTTTTCGATATAGTCTGTTACAGAAAAGCTACGTTGCTCTAGGCTAGATTGATCGACAGCAACCTGCTTGAAGTTTTGGATCAGTTCGGCAGCTCTTTGTAAATTTGATAAGAGAATTTCACTACTGATTTTGGCTTTATCTAAATATGCTTGTAAGCTCGATTTTTTTAGCTCGCCGCGACTGAAAGCTGCATCAAATTGCTGGGTCGCATGTTCCAAAATCGAAGCTGCCATAAGGCTATTGCCAATGGGGGTATTCACTTCATGGGCAATTCCTGCAACCATGCTACCGAGGGAGGCATATTTCTCTGATTCGACCAGTTGCTTTTGGGTGGTTTTGAGTTCTTCTAAGGTGTTAGCTAGTTCAGTATTTTTGTTGTAAATAGTTAGCTCGGCTTGTTTCCGATCGCTAATATTGCGGATCATAAACAGGACTTCATTAACGCCACTGACAACGATGCGGACTTCTTCGTCTTGGCAATTACCATCTATGCAGATTTGCTGCTCGTATACTTGCACTTTGCCCGTGCTTAATGCTTGCTGGATATGAAATAGATGGCGATCGCAGATTTCGGGCGGTAGGATTTGCGAGAGATGCTTACCAATATTTTCAAAGTCGGGATAGAGCAACTCAATGTCGCGATCGTAGTTAATCTGTCCTAGATAAATGCCATCAACGCTGACATTAAACATTAGATCGGGAATAACTGAAAGGATGGCACGTCTACGGATTTCATTGGCACTGAGGGCAATATAGCCTGTGACAATAGTTGATGAACCAAATAGCGCGAGCAATGCAGGGACTATCGGAATCCACCATCCCCATAAAAAGACCAAATAGCTGGCGATAAAGAGGATACCACCTAAACTAGCGATCGCGAGAGTAACCCAAGGAATACGGAATGCAAATTTTGATTGGGTGATGGGTGGTCGATAATTGTAACGCTTCCAGCATAATAAACCACTTAAAAAAGCCCAGATCACAATCCAAAGTGACTCTATCGGTTTTGACCAGACTCGCAAGACAGGTCTACCATCAAGGGATTGGGCGATTAATTGACTGGTGATATTGGCATGGAGGGTTACACCACTGGTAACTGGAAAAGAATTGCCTAAAATCGTGCTGTTGTAGGGGGTAATAAAATAATCGGTGTTACTTTCGGCTGTAACGCCAATCAAAATCAAGCGATCGCGAAAGATGTCCTGAGGAATATCGCCTTTTAAAATTTGGGTTAAGGAGACGGAGCGGAATCCATCTTGAAAATTGCGAAAGTTCGATAGTATTTGATAGCCGCCTAACTGCTGCTGCACATAGCCGCCATCATTTTCTTGCATAGGCACAAAGATCGCTTTACCTAATTGATATTTCTGGGCTTTTGGGTCAAGCACTTCCAGTTTAATGTTTTCTTTTTGGAGATATTGCAGTGCAAGGGCAGCGCTCAAACTAGTGACTGTTTTACCCTGTTGATCTTTGAGCGATAGCAGCACTCGCCGAATTTTACCGTCGTTATCAGGGGGGAAATCATTAGCAGCTACTTGGTTGCGCTGTTCTAGAATTGGCGAGGCGGCAACGCCACTACCTTCACGATTAGCGATCACTTTGCGAATGCCAATCAGATTGGGGGTGGATTCAAATACTTTGACGAGTTCTTGATAGCCCGAACCATAGGTTTTAGGTACTGGTAAATCACGGTAGATATCTAATCCAATTACCCTTGGTTGCTGCTGTTTGATTAAATTGAGAAGCTTGGTGAGGGTCTCATCAGAGATGGGATAACCAAAATTTTGAATATCAGATTCAGAGATCGCCACAATTACGATGCGGTCATCTACAGGTTCAGGCGGTCGCCATTGAAAGAATAAGTCATAAAAAGCTAGCTCTAGGGGTTGAAGCAGTCCCATAAAGCGAATTCCCAGCAAAATTCCTGTAGTTACAGGAATAATTACAAAAAATTCTTTACACTTCCAAATCCTTTTTTTGAGGTTGCTCCACATGAATAAATCTTAAAATGGATTGGTCAATATTGAGAAATAAATCCCATTTTCCTGCAAAGTCTTTTTCTCGGCAAAAATGCGGCTCAAGGGAATGCCGAGATCAAGGCGGATGGTCAAGCGATCGCTCATTTGAAAGCGCAATCCCATACCTAATGAAGCAAGGGTACTCGGATCAGGGTTTGTTTCTGCTTGATGATTCCAGACTGTCCCAAAATCCCAGAAGGGAACCACTTGAAGAAGTCCACTAATTTCAGGTATTCGTAGTACAGGAATCCGCATTTCAGCAGATAGTAATAAACCATTATCACTAAGTAAAGCATCTTGGCGATATCCTCTCAGGTTATCTTGTCCACCAAAACTAATTTGTTCTTGCGATAACAATGGGCGATCGCTAAGTTGGAGATCGGTTCGCAATAGTAACAAAGTTTCAGGCGCTAATAGTCTTACATATTGTGTCTGTCCTCGCCAAGATACAAACTGACTATCTGGAGCAGTTAAGTTAATAGTTGAGCCAAAAGCATTAAGCCCTAAGCTAATTTGCGATCGCGCCGCAAATACCTCTTCCGCACTGCGTTGGACATATTCTTGAAAAAAGCGCAGCACTGTCACCCTCGTTTGACCATCCGCATCAGCACCAAGGGAAGGAAAAGGAATCAGACCACTTAGTAAGGATGCTGAGCTTTGGCGATGACTCAAGGACAAACCGAGGGCAAGATCTTGGACAGTATTTTGGAAGACAGGCTGGCGTAATGTTAGTTCGTAATTGCGGGAGTTAGAGGTAATATCGAGAATGTTAAAAGGAGGTTCGATGACATTACTCGATGAAGTCCCAAAGCTTAAGCCAATCGTGCCATTATAGGGATTGAAGGGGATGGTATAACTCACATCAAAAGCATTGCTGCCATTGGTATTGCTATAGGAGAGACTCAAGCGATCGCCTAGTCCTGTTAAATTAGCTTCGTTAAGTTGGATTTGACGACGCTCAGAACCAACACTTGGGGTACGACTGTTATCAAAGGTAATCGGTAGACTAAAGGTGGGAGCCTCTGTCACCTTAACTTCTAAGTCATTTAACCCCGCTTGGAGACTTGGTGATAAATTAGCCGATATATTCTCAATGAGCGGATTGATTTGGAGTAGTTGCAAGGCTTCGAGGAGACGATTGCGATTTAGGGGCTTCCCAGTAGCGATCGCGAGGCGAGATTTGATGTAGTCTTCATTCAGTCTGGTCAATCCCGTGACTTTAATTTCCGCAAGTCCCCCTTCAACAACTTGGATTTTGACAATTCCCTTCTGTAAATCCTGCTCTGGTAAATATGCGCCAGAGGTAATGTAACCCCGATCTAAATAAAGTTCCGTAATCTTGGTTCTAATTTGTAATAATTCAACAATCGAAATTGGATGATTCAGATAGGGTTTAGTAATTTCTAGCAGCTCGCGATCGCTAAAAACACTACTGCCAATCACCTCAAATTTTTTAACAATGACTAATTCTGAATTGTTATGGAGAGGAGATGGGGGAGATGGCGAAGTTGGTGCTTTTTGAGGAGGTAATAGGCGTTCGGGAGGTGGGAGCTTAGTAGGTTCTGTAGGTGCTTTTGGTGTGATTTTGGGCGCAAGATCGTTAGGAATGACTGATTTAGGAGGAAGTGGCGCGGCTTGAGTTGCGATCGCTTGGGCATAGAAATTCACAGCGATCGCCAAGAAAAACAGATATATTCCTGCCTCTTGTACTTTAGAAACGCACCTATAAACCACTTTCACGATAATCACTCCCCGCTTTCGTCAAAAAACTATAAATAGGGCGAATAGGGTTGTATTTTATTACTTATTCTTACTTTTGGATAAAGCAGTTTTATAATCCTCTTAGATTGAACTAGATTGAACTTAATGTGATGTTTTGCTAAAATATTGCTATTAAAAATCTCACCACTTATTTGAAGTAGCTAGGCGCAATTAAATATAAAACCCAAAAAGCTGTAGCGCACGCGCAGCGTGCGCTACAGCTTTTGACTCTGTTTTTTAATTATGCCCAGCTACTGATTACAAAATTATTACTATAGGGTCGAGAAATATATCAAAAACTAATATTTAAAAACTCATATATAGCGTTTACCAACCTAGTGAAGTACAGGTTCGAAGGCGGGGAAACAAACCTATTTACCTCGCTTGCTTGTAAAGCGCTATATTCAGCATTGTTTATAACTCTTGGATGTCCGCCTTGGATTTCTTAAATAGCTACTAAGATGGATTGAAGTTATGCAACTCACTCTTCGCAATATCTGTATTTCTGGGATCGCCTTTATAGGGTGGAACGCCGCAATATTTTCTGCTAATGCTCAGATTATTCCCGATCAAACTCTACCAATCAACTCAGTAGTAACTAAAAGTGGATTAACACATACAATTACTGGCGGGACAGCCAGAGGCGTAAACCTCTATCATAGTTTTCAAGACTTCTCAGTTCCGATTAATAATACCGCTTATTTTAATAATGCTTCTAATATCCAAAATATTGTGACGCGAGTAACGGGGAACTCCGCTTCTAGTATTGATGGGCTGATTAAAGCAAATGGCAATGCGAATTTATTTCTTCTCAATCCCCACGGAATTACATTTGGGACAAAGGCAAAATTAGATATTGGTGGTACTTTTGTGAGCAGTACTGCTAGCAATCTCAAGTTAACTGATGGTAGTGAATTTAGTGCTACCCATCCCCAAGCACCACCTTTACTAACAACAAGCATTACTCCCGGATTACAGTATGGCAGGAGTAATGTGGGAGCTACGATTACCAATCAGGGCAATCTCTCAACGGGACAAGATTTAATCCTCAATGCTGACAAGCTGAATTTACAGGGGCAATTGCAAGCAGGACGAGACTTAATTTTAAAAGCGCAAGATACAGTCCAAATTCGCGATCGCACGAACAATCCTTTTTGGGCAGTTGCGGGTAGATCTCTGAGGATACAGGGCAATCAATTAGTCGATATTTTTACCCTCAACCATGCTCGCAGTGGTTTTTGGTCAGGTAGCAATATGATCCTGCGATCGGCAAATCCGATTATTGGTGATGCCCATTTCTATACTGGGAGAAACTTAAAAATTGAGAAGTTAGATCGCACTCTTGGTAACTTAATCAGTCCCAACGATCCCGTCATCCTAGCAAGTGGGAATGTGACTTTAGGTAACTATACGGGCGCATCATTACATATCTTGGCAGGGGGAAGCGTGACTCTCGGCAATGTGACGATCACGGGGACAGGAAGCACAAGCACGACAATCAATCCTAGTAATACCAACCTATTTAATGCCACAAAAAGCTATGCCGATCTAGCCACATTCTCCTTAACTGACTATCAAGCTCTTAAAAATAGCGATGGGACAGTAAGGGATGTTATCCCGATCAAAATTCCAATTACCATTGATGGTAGCCAACAAGCAACTTTAGATGTGCGATCGGGGGTGGATTGGTCGCAGTTGGGAGGTTTGCCAAATAGCCCCCTAGGTTTAGGTACTGTTAATCCTAGTCCTACCTATAGTAATCCTTCTACTAATGCCAATATCACTGTGAATGGGAATATTCGTATTGATCAGCCCAATGGATTAGTTCTATTAACCAATCAATTCTCTCCTAATACTGCACAAGGGATAATCTCAACGCAGGTAATTGATACTGGTACAAGTATTGTTGGGGCGAATGCTGGCAATATTCACATCTATGGACGCGATGATATTATCCTGAATTCGGATTTAATAGCATATGCAGAGCCAGCTTTGGGCAATGCAGGTAAAGGTGGCTCGATCGCAATTTCCACTTACTCTGGCAAGATTACGTCGGGGGCTAATTTATACACTGACTCTTTTACCCCTTTGGGAAATACAAGCAATAGCGGCAAGATTTCCTTCTCTTCCTATTCAGGCAATATAATCCTCGATAATATATATTTAGAAGCTTCCTCATTTGCTTCCTCTGGCAACTCGGCAAATGCAGGAGATATTTCTCTAACTTCCTATTCAGGCAATATTACGGTTACGCGCCCACTCTGGAAAACCCCCTCAGTATCTTTAGCATTAGGTTCTTCAGGCAATGGAGGTTTGGTTTCTTTTGCCACCTATTCTGGAAATATCACTATTCAAGATGCTAGAAGCTACTTCGGAGATACTGGTACTTATTTAGACACAGGTACTTACTCAGGCTCTAAGTCCTCTGGTAATGGCGGTGATTTTTTCTTAGCTTCCAATTCTGGCAATATTTCACTATCTAAAGCCCCATTAAACTCCTCCACTGCTTCCTATGCATTTTCAAAATCAGAATATGCTGGTGATGGAGGCAAAATTTCCTTAGCTACTACTTCTGGAGATATTACACTGAATGATTTGACTCTGTACTCCTACTCCTTTGCAAAGTCTGCAAATGCTCGGAATGGGGGGGCAATTTCTCTATATTCTAGATCTGGCAATATTTACCTCAGCAATTCGACTTTGTCCGCTTACTCATTGGCTCCTTTAGCAGGTTCCCAGAATGGCGGCTCAGTATCAATATCTACTCCCAATGGCAATATCATCAGTGACTTAACCAGTTATATATTATCCTTCTCCATTTCTAAGCTAGGTGCGAGTAGCGGTAATGGTGGTGACATTAACTTAACTGCCAAAAATCAAATTAGTAACCTCGATCTGTTTACTTCATCAGCCTTTGGGCAAGCAGGAGCAGTAAATATTAAGGGCGTAGATGATTTGGCGATCGCTAGTCTTCAGATCATTACTAGTAAAACTGTTAACTTCCCTAAACGCGCCTATGATATTAACGATCCGAATACCTTCATCACCACAATTTTTGGTACAGGTCAATCAGGGCGATCGGGAGATGTCACAGTTACAGGAGCAAAGAATTTACTATTTGACAACACGCTGATCTTGAGTACCACTCAAGGGATTGATCCTGCGGGAAATATTTTGATTACTAGTCCTCAATCAATCATTTTCCAGAACAATAGCCAAATCTTCAGTAACACCAGCAGCAAAGGCAATGCAGGTAATATCGATGTTAACGCAGGACAGGATATCACCTTCAAAAATAATAGTCAGATTACGGCTCAAACTAGTAGTGATGGGAAAGCTGGCAATATCAATCTGAAAGCTGGTAATTCTATTCTTTTTACTGCGGGTACTGGCTTATTTGCGAATACAACCAAAGGTTCTAACGGGAATGGCGGTAATATCAGCATCGATCCGCAGTCTGTGATTCTTCAAGATGGAGCAACAATTGCTGTCGGTAGTCTCGGTTCTGGAATTGGTGGCAATATTAGCATCTTGGCAAATTATCTTTCGCTTCTCAATGGTTCGTCTATTACTGCTTCAACCGCTAATACAAATGGAGGTAATATCAACTTAAATGTTCCAGCCATACTACTTTTGCGTTATGCCAGCAATATTACTACCACCGCAGGGACAGCAAATGCAGGGGGCAATGGGGGCAACATCAATATTAAAGCGGGATTTATTGTTGGGGTTAAGGGAGAAAATAGTAATATCTTTGCCAATGCATTTACTGGTAATGGTGGCAATATCAACATCAATACCAATGCCATTTATGGGCTTGAGTTCCATCCTCAACTGACTTCCTTTAGCGATATTACCGCTAGTTCCCAATTTGGCTTACAGGGCACTGTGGTTGTTTCGACTCCATCCCTCGATCCTAGTCGAGGTCTGACCACTTTGCCAGTCAATCTTAGCGATCCATCAAGGCAAATTAGCCAAAGTTGTGGAGTCGGGGGGAAGTTATCTAGTCGAGATAGTAGTTTCACCATTTTGGGGCGAGGAGGTTTGCCCAAGAGTCCCAGTGATGAGCTTTCCAGTACACAACCTTTAGTAGAATTATCTGAATTAGTACCGAGTAGCAATAATCCAAGTAATAATCAAAATTTAGGATTAGAAGCAAAGTCAGAATCAAGACAGGAAGTAAATCAAGTAGTTCCTAAAGTGATTGTGGAGGCAAATGCGATCGCTAGGGATAGTCGCGGCATCCTCCGCTTAATGTCTGAAGCTCGTCCTCTCAGTCCCGCAATACCAGAGCTTTCCTGTGCAAAATAAAGGCAAATGCTAATCCTCACCCTGAAAAACTCTATGCTGTCTTGGGATGCTCTGTTTAATTTCAAATTCAAAAGTAGTAAATCACTACGCTATATTGGGATTGGCATCTGTACAACTTTCATCACCCTATGCTTAGGAATGAACTCGCAACCTAGTATCGCAAGTTCGGTAAGAGGTTTCACTAATTCCACGGCTCCAGAACTTCATCAATCGATTCCGAATAACCCTGTAGATTTCGTTCAGCTCGGCAGACAATATTACCAAGCAGGGCAATATGCCCAAGCGATCGCCTCTTGGCAACAAGCGGCAGATATTTATGCAAAACAAGGCGATCGCCTCAATCAAGCCGTTGTTGCTCAAAATCTTGCGCTAGCCCATCAACAACTCGGTCATTGGCAAGAATCAGAGCAATTAATTTTGCAGAGTTTAGAAATTTTACGATCGCATCCCCAACAGCCTAAATTACTTGCCCAAGCGCTCAACATCCAAGGCAGTCTCCAAATTGCTCAGGGGCAATCTCAAGAAGCTTTAACCACTTGGCAAAAGGCAGAACAAATTTATGAACAGGCGGGAGATAAAGATGGAGTCACACGCAGCAAAATCAATCAAAGTCAGGCTATGCGATCGCTTGGGCTCTATCCCAAAGCCAAGGCTACACTTCAACAGGTGCAATCGTTACTAAAAGAGCTTCCCAACTCCGCCCTAAAACTTTCGAGTCTGCTCAATCTTGGTGATACGCTCCGACTCAATGGAGATTTCATTGAAGCCACTGCGATCCTGAAAGATAGTCTGGCGATCGCTCAACAACTCAATGATGTCCCCACGATCGCCGAAATCCTGCTTAGCTTAGGTAATATTGCCTCTAGCCAGCAACAAGCCGCTAGTGCAGGAGATATCACTTACCGTAAGCAAAAAAGTATTGAGGCGATCGCCTATTACCAACAAGCCACTCAAATCGCAACTCGTCCGATTACCAAAGTAAAAGCCCAACTCAACCAATTGCGTCTGGAAATTGACTTAAAAAAAGTTGAGTCAGCCAAAAGCCTATTAACAAAGATCCAAGCTCAATTACCCGATCTTCCCCCTAGCCGCGCCGCAGTATATGCAAGCGTGAATTTTGCCCAGAGTTTAATCAAACTAACGCTGAGCGATCGCCAAGTTGCGGCTCAATTACTCGCCAAGGCTGCCCAACAGGCGCAAGCAATGGGCGATCCGAGAGCCGAATCCTATGCGATCGGCTACCTCGGCGAACTCTACGAGCAGTCGCAACAATTGCTAGAAGCACAGGAGTTAACCGAAAAGGCACTGATGCTTGCTCAAACCCATAATGCTGCTGATATCGCCTATCGTTGGCAGTGGCAACTGGGACGAATCCTGAAAGCGCAAGGTAAATATTCCCAAGCGATCGCTGCCTATAACGAAGCTGTGCATACTCTCACTTCTATTCGTGGTGACCTTGTTTCGAGTAATACCGATATCCAGTTTTCCTTTCGCGATAGTGTTGAACCTGTCTACCGTGAGCTTGTAGGATTGCTGATGCGTCATGAACAGGGCAAAACTATCAGCCAAGACAATCTTATCGCCGCCCGTAAAGCGATCGAATCTCTGCAACTAGCAGAACTAGATAACTTTTTTAAAGAAGCTTGCCTTACGGGTCGAGCCACCCAAGTTGATGAGGTCGATCCCCAAGCTGCGGTAATCTACCCCATTGTTTTGCCTGACAGATTAGAAGTAATTGTTTCTCTGCCAAATCGTTCTCTTTTTCACCATACCAGTCAAATTTCACAAGATCAACTCGACCAGCTTTTGAGTGAACTATGGCGATCGCTCAGACGAACATCCCTTGAGACAGATATTCAAACAAGCTCAGAAAAAGTCTACAACCTCCTAATTGGCAAAGAAATTGCCGATACCTTCAACACTAATAAGATCCAAACTTTAGTATTTGTGCTTGATGGTTCTCTACGGAACTTACCCATGGCAGTTCTCTATGATGGGAAGCAATATTTAATGGAGAAATACAATCTCGCGCTCACTCCTGGGTTGCAACTTCTCGATCCACGTCCCCTCAAACGTCAACAGTTAGAAGTATTTATCGGTGGCTTAAGCAAGGAAACTCAAAACTTTCGAGCATTACCTAATGTCGAAAGAGAAATCCAGAAAATTGCTGCAATGGTATCAACTCCAACACCATTACTTAATGAAACCTTTATCAGCGAATCGATCAAAAAACAAATTAGTAAAATTCCCTTTAGGGTAGTACATTTGGCAACTCATGGTGAATTTAGTTCTAATGCTGAAAAAACCTTTATTTTGACTTGGAATAATCGTCTGGGAGTCAAACAATTAGGAGAATTACTGCAAACTAGGGATCAAGATCAACGCATTCCCATTGAGCTATTGGTGCTCAGTGCCTGTAAAACCGCCAAAGGTGATAATCGCGCTACCTTAGGACTAGCAGGTATAGCAGTGCGATCGGGAGCAAGGAGTACGATCGCCAGTTTATGGTCAGTTGAGGATAGTGCCACCGCCACATTTATGGAGAATTTCTATCAAGAACTCGCAGTGATTGGAACAACAAAAGCTGATGCTTTACGCAAAGCGCAACTCCATCTTCTCAAGAACCCACAATTTACTCATCCCTTTTACTGGGCACCATTTGTATTAGTTGGTAATTGGCTATAAAAATTTGCAGTGATTAATACTTTTGGGTTTATGTCTCCTAGATTACTTTAGATTTATAGTAAATTCAAATAAGAACTAGAGGAAACAGGAGGAGAAAAAATGGCATACAGCATGGACTTAAGAGAAAGAGTTGTGAAATATGTCAGAGGAGGAGGAAGCAAAGCAGAAGCAGCAAGGAGATACGAAGTCAGTGAAGCAACAGTATATACATGGCTAAAACGAGAAGACTTAAAACCAACAGTAGTTATTCGTCGAAGACGCAAAATAGACTGGCAAGCCCTAAAAATCCATGTGCAGCAATACCCAGAAGCAACCCTCAAAGACCGAGCCAAACACTTCGGAGTAAATCCCAGTGCCATTTGGTATGCCTTAAAAGAGTTACAAATTACGCGAAAAAAAACAGCAAAAGTATATAGAAAGAAACCACCAAGAAAGACAGTTTTATCTAAGACGATTGCGTAAAACCATTTTAGAGAAAGGTTCGGAAAACATCGTGTACATTGACGAATCTGGATTTGATAATCGGGTCAGCAGTACTCACGGTTGGGCGGCAAGAGGGCAAAAACTCTATGGTGAAATTACTGGTAAACGAGAAACAAGGCAAAATCTGATTGCTGCTCGTCGTGGTAATCAAATGTTAGCCCCCATGATTATCCAAGGTAGTATCGATGCCCAATGTTTTGAAAAGTGGTTATCTGCATGGCTACTCCCATCTTTGGAGGAGAATTCCACTCTGATCATGGATAATGCACCCTTTCATCGTAAAACAGTGATTCAAGAGTTAGTTTCTGCTGTTGGGCATACAGTCTTATTTCTGCCGAAATATTCTCCTGATTTTAATAAGATTGAGCATGATTTTGCGGCTCTCAAAAAGAGAAGGGCTTATGCTGACAAGGATACATCTTTGGACTCTTTGGTTGCACAATAGGCTAGTCGCTCCCTCTAGTTCTTATTTGAATTTACTATAGATTGATTGAAATAATGAATAAATCTTTATCAGGATCGTCCACAACCCCACAGCTAGCCAAATCATTTCGTGTAAGTAGCTAGGCATAAGTAAACTTAAAACCCCAAATGCCGTGCCACCTAATAATCAGGCGGCACAGCATTTGAGGTTTGGGTTATAACGATGCTGAGCTACTGAATATCCGTGTATAACTTCGAAACCTAACATGTTAGAACTTATCAAAAGTTATCCAATCTTGAATGTTTTTAGTCTTTAGAACCAATGAAGCGCGATCAATTTCAATATCAGTTCCCTCGATCGCTACTAAATAATTTCCTTGCGCTAAAAGATTGCTGTAGTGTTTGGCTTGTTCCTCGGAAATGCCAGCACCGATCGCACCTCCTAGCAATCCACCCGATAAAGTCCCATAGAATGCTCCCGTTGCCATGCCCACTAATAAAACTGCACCACCACCTGCGGGAAATGCTAGGGTAGCGAGTCCTGCAACGACACCACCGACAACGCTTCCTAAAACTCCAGCATCTAAAGCACCATGTCCGATTTGAGTACTGGTGCGATCGCGGGCAAACTGTTTTTCAGACTGCACAGGTGGTTCAATTAAACCTCCTATGCTTGTGTCTTCAGAATTAAGACGCTCGACAACTACCGAAACTTTATTCATGGGAAATTCAGTCTCTCGGAGTTGTGCGATCGCTGATTCAATACTTGGGCGATCGGGAAATATACCGATCGCATTTTTATGTTTTAACACCATGCTAAATTCCCTTAATTTAAATAGGTTAAATAGGTTTAATATCCCATCCAGTTAGTTCCTCAACCGAAAAAATTTGACCTACGGCAATTGCTTGCATTCCTCGCTCTCTCATCTGCTCTATCTGCATATTTCCGTGATCATTTACCTCTGTAATCCTAAAAATCACTTTTTTAGCATTTTCGACTACTACCCCTTCAAAGGAGATGTTGGTAGTTAATTTCCCAATAGGATCGGGATGATCTGGAGATTGAGGAAATTCGGCTCCTTTATGGATCTTGCCAATAATTTTTCCGTCTAATTCAAATTTGTCTTGGTTATTGTTTTGCATTTTTAAATTTAAGTAGTTTACAAATGGACAGAGATATCGCCTAATCTAAATAGCGTTAATCTTTTCAGCTAGCTCAATATCTAGATTGCTGATCCCATCTACATCATGGGTAGCGAGATTAATTACTACACGATTGTAGACATTGAAAAATTCAGGATGATGCTCCATTTTGTCAGCAGCAAAAGCAACCTTAGTCATAAAAGTAAAAGCATCAACAAAACTATCAAATTTGAAAGCTCGATTTAACTTGCCACCAACTACTTTCCATTCAGGTAGTTTAGCGATCGCAGTTGTAATCTCTTTATCTGTCAATTTTGCTTTAGGCATAGAAAATAATTAGAGTGTAATGGATTTAAACTTAGTAAGTATAGTAATTCCAACTTCTTTAAGAAGCTGGAATTACCATACTTATCTAGCGATCGCCTCAAGGCGATCGCTAGGTCATCAATTAGTCAACAGCTTTTTTGACTTCATCTTTGACATCTTCAGCAGCATTACGCACATTAGCCTCAGCCTGTTTTGCCTTGCCCTGAACCTTATCTTTGGTGTTGCCAGTCATATCGCCGACCGCCTCTTGGACTTTGCCTTCAACATTTTTAGCTGCTGCTTTAGCTCTATTTTCTAAACTCATGATGCACTCCTTAATTTGAGAATATTTACCAGAACCGAATTAACAGCTCTGGCGTATAGAGTTACTGTGACAGGCGATCGCTTGATTTCTTGAATGAATTGATTGAATAAGATACAAACCTTTACCTAAAGATATTGGCTTGACAGTGTGAAGTGCTGCTAAGCCTGATTCCTAATCTAACTTCACTACCATCTTGCCAATATTTTTGCCTGAAAAGAGTCCGATGAATGCGCTTACTGCCTGCTCAATACCTACCACTACAGTTTCTTTATTCTTCAGTTTGCCAGTACGGAAATAGCTCCCCACTTCCTGCTCAAATTTGTCCTGAAGATCGAGGAAGTCACTAACAATCAGCCCTTTCATCGTCAATCGCTTAGTAATCATGTTAAAAAGATTAGAAGGACCTGCCTGTGGACTTTCTTCGTTGTAGCCAGAGATGCCACCACAAGCAATGATTCTGCCATGAATGCGTAATGCAGATAGGGCTGCTTCTAGGGTTTCGCCACCGACATTATCGAAATAGACATCAATGCCATCGGGAACCGCTTGGTCTAATTGTTCGAGGATAGGTGCAGTTTTGTAATTGAAGGCGCTGTCAAAGCCGCATTCTTCCTGTAGAAAGCTGACTTTCTCTGTAGAACCTGCTGCCCCAATCACCTGACATCCACGCAATTTTGCAAGTTGCCCAGCAATACTGCCGACTGCACCTGCTGCACCCGAGATAAATATTACGTCACCTGCTTTGACTTCTACTAAATTCAAACCTACCCAAGCAGTCATGCCTGTCATGCCCAGTGCGCCCAGATAAGTTGAAAGTGGTTGAATGTCACGACTGACTAGGTGTAGTGCTTGTGGCACAGTGATAAAGTATTCTCGCCAGCCGAAGCTAGAAATCACCACATCTCCCTGCTTAAATTCCTGTGTGCGAGACTCGATTACTTCACCGACAGCACCGCCATTCAGAGGTTGTCCTAACTCAAAAGGCGGAACATAGGATTTGCGATCGCTCATGCGTCCGCGCATATAGGGATCGACTGACATATAAAGATTGCGAACCAGCACTTGTCCATCTTGCAGTGGCTCTAATTTGGTTGTGGCGATCGCAAAATTATCGGCAGTTGGCATCCCGTTAGGACGAGAAACTAGGCGAATTTCGTGGCTCATGATATCTGTCATAATTTCTTCCTGATTATTTGTGGTGAAACTTTTTGGCGAAATCTGTTTAGTTGTAATTCGAGATGGACGGCGCAAAGCGCCGCCCATCTCGAATTACAACCGCAACCTGCAGGACTACAAGGGGGGGCTATAGTATCTATTCACTAGCAGGAATATCCAACATAGATTCACTAAACAGCATAACGCTCTTGTCTGTTTCTTTTGATCTATACATAGCTCTATCAACCTGTTTAAAAAGGATGTCAGCCGTTTCTCCATCCCTAGGACATATGGCAATCCCAATAGTGGCACTGATAGAAACAATAGTTCCATCGAAATTACAGTCTTCAGAAATTCGAGCAGCAATCTTTTTCGCAAGGTTAATTACTTCTTCTTCTAGTTTGATATCCAACAGAACGCAAATAAACTCATCCCCGCCCCATCGGCTAACGATATCTTCACCGCGCACAAAATCTTGTAAACGTTGCGCCACAGTGATTAACACCTTATCGCCAATGTCATGACCATAGGAGTCATTAATGTTCTTAAATTTATCTAGATCGATGAACAGGAGCGCAAGTTTCCAGCCATGTCGTCTTGACTGAGTTAAACCATGATCGAGATGCTGCTCGATTAATAATCGGTTTGGAAGCCCCGTTAGTGAATCATGAAGTGCGATATGTAGTGCATCTTTCTCTTTTACTTGGGATTTCGACAAATCGGTACGCACCTCAAGTAGATCCTTCTTCGTTTGCTTTAGTTCAGATTCAATATTGATTCTATCAATCACTTGCTCAGTGAGGTCGGCATTAACCTGATGCAGATCTTCCGCGGCTTTTGTCACCTTTTTCTCTGCTTCTTCGTTCTGAGCAATTACCTCTTCGATGGTTGGAAATGGAGGAATGACTTTATCATCATTTGTGAGGACTGCATTTACTGAACTAAGTTGATCTGCCGCCTCCTCTACATTTTCTTTGATTTCTTCGCTTTGATCGCGTACATTTTCAAGAGGAATTGTTTTGTTACTTACTAAGTTATCTGATGTACTTGAACCATCTTTAGTTTCATTTTCCATAATATTTCCTAAGAAACTCATCAAAGTCTTGTTTAAAGATCGTAAGCTCCTCCTCGTTCCAGTGCTTGTTGATATGCAGAACGGCTATGAATGCGATTCAAGAAGGCGATAAGTTTTGGACGACTAGCATTCAGTCCAGCCCTTGCAACGGCTGCCTCTAGAGGAAAGCTAATTTGGATATCGGCTGCGGTAAATTCGTTACCAGCAAACCATGCGCTTTTGCAAATCTCTGACTCCATATAATCTAGGTGCTGGGTAATCTGAGGCTCAATAAACGAGATTTTAACGCGATTAGTAATTAACCGAGCGATCGGGCGCACGAAAAAGGGCATTGAATTTTTCTCAATTTGGTCAAAGATCAGCTTTAGTAATAGCGGGGGCATCGCAGAACCTTCGGCGTAATGCAACCAGTAGGTATAGCGCAAATATTCTGGTGTGCCTATAGCAGGTCTCAAGCGTCCGTTACCATAGCGATCGACTAGATACTCGATAATGGCTCCAGATTCAGCTAAGGTCAGATCTCCATCAGTGATCACAGGTGATTTACCGAGGGGATGTACCTCGTGTAGAGATGCGGGAGCCAACATAGTTTTGGGGTCACGCTCGTAGCGCTTGATTTCGTAGGTCAGTCCAAGTTCCTCTAGCAGCCAGAGCACACGTTGGGAGCGAGAGTTATTTAAGTGGTGAACGGTGATCATTAAATTACATTCCTACTATGTTCCTTGTTACTACAGCGCTTTACGCTGACTTAAAACCCAGAAATATTTTTGAAAGCGTTGCTAAGCAACGCTTTCAAAAATATTTCTGTACTCCTCAAAGCCTCAATAGGCACTTTCACTATCTCTGATTAGCTAATAGATGAGTACATTTGATGAGAACAACGACGAGCAAAATTGGCTACCGCCTCAACAAATTCTTGGTGTTGCTCCATCATACTCATATGTCCAGAAGGTGCTAGAACTACTAATTCCGAACTTTCTATCTCCTTGTGCATATAGTGACTCGCTTCGACAACTGTAGCCCCATCCTTATTCGCGGAAATTATCAAGGTTGGGATCTGAATCTCTTCTAGAACTTCAGTTGCATCGTAATGCATCATCCCTAACATTTGTCGCCCTAAGACTGAAGGTGAAACTCGTGCAGAGCGATTAGTCACATAGTCCAACTGTCCCATGGTTGGACGACCTGCAAAAGAAGAAAATCTTCCCGAAATATGTGCAGTTCCATTAAAATAGCTCAACTATGTTTGTACCCATACAATGGGTGATAAAGCAATCATTAAGTAAAGGATTGGTTCTAATAAAGGTTTTTGTAAGACTCGCAAGACATTTGTAAATGGAGCAGTATGCACAGGATTAGTAAAAGTGGTATTAACTAAGCCAATACCCGCCACTCGCGTTCCTAAATGTTGGGGAAAGAGACGACAGAAGGTTAGTAAAATCATGCCACCCATACTATGTCCAAAGATCAGCGCTGGTTTATCTCCTGCTAAATGTAGAACAGCTTCGAGATCAGTCGCTAAGTTCTTCATACTATAGTCATTATCAGGAACTTGTCCCGATTTCCCTGTCCCTGGCACATCCCAGAGGATTAATCGAAATTCATTTTCTAAAGCTTGTTTAATGTAGTACCAATGCGTACTATTACAACTCCATCCGTGGGTAAAAATAATTGGCGGAGCATCGCGATCGCCAAAGAATTCAACGTGAATCTGTGTCCCATCGGGGCGGCGAATTTGTTCAACCTCTCTGGAGCGCGAAGATGTTGGTTCATTCTCGGCTGGACTAGCTAGCAGAGCTAGGATTACAAAGCGTCCTAAGAGGCTAAAAACTAGCATGATGATGCCTGATACAAGTAGCGCGACTACTGTAATCCAACCCAGAAACCATCCAATTACAAAATACAAGCCAAAACCAAGCAATGCTGTAGAAAGTAATCCTAACAGCAAGATAATTAGTGGAGCTAAGGGAAAAATAGACATATATTTAATTATTGGTTTGCTCTGGGCTTTCCCAAGTAGCGAGTGGCGGCGCAAAGCGCCGCTACTCGCTACTTAAACTCCGACAGTTTTTTTATTAGGTTCTGGCTTAGCACCATTGGATGCGATCGCTTCGCCTTCCACAAAAGAACGCAGCATCCATGCGATCTGTTCATGCTGCTCCATCAAACCTGTGAGAAAGTCAGCAGTTCCGTCATCTTTAAACTTGCTGCTACATTTCTCAATATGTTCGCGCAGATTCCGTACAACTTGTTCATGATCCGCTAGCAAGTGCGATACCATACCTGTTGCTGTGGGGATTTTACCAGCATCTTCTTTGAGAGAACAGATTTTTAGAAATCCTTCCATCGTTCCTACAGGATATCCGCCAAGGGTTCTAATCCGTTCGGCGATCAAATCGACATTAATCGTGAGGGCTTCATAGTGTGCCTGCCATAGCTTATGCAGGGTCATGAATTGAGGTCCTACTACATCCCAATGATATTTCTTAGTTTTGACAAGTAGCAAGTAGCTATCTGCCAAATCGTTGTTGAGAAGATCGATCACGCCTTGGCGTTGGGTATCGGTTAGTCCAATATTAATTGTCTGCATAATAATTTCCTTGAATTGTAGTAATAGTTATTTTGCAAACTTCCACGTGAAGTTAGTTAATAGACATTAGACGACTGGTTCCATTAATGGGACGTTCGTTGCTGCTGCATCTTCTGGCTCAAAGTCAGACTTAGGAGTTCCACATTTGGGGCAAACCCAATCATCTGGTAAAGCCCCAAAGGGAGTACCAGGTTCAATACCTGAATCTGGATCGCCGATTGCAGGATCGTAGACATATCCACAGGTTTTACAGATGTATTTTTGCATTTTTAATTCCTAAATAAGAATGGATTGATATGATTTTGAGCTAATGATGAAAACATGTGATGCACTTCGTCAGTAACGATCCAATCGGAATGCCTTAGATACTTTCCCATTTTTAACTAAAGTTCCATCGTAATCTGTCGCTAATATTAAATAGTGCATCGGTTTTGAGTAATTCCTGATGCTAAGTGGAAATACCCAAGATCTTTACCCCTAGCCCATCTCCGAGAAGGGAAGATACGAACAAAAAAATTAGCCTTACTTTCTTTCTGCCTTAATAAAGATGCTAGGATTTCATATAACATCAGTTATTTAGACAGAAAAGCGATGCTTTGTACCGCTTTTCTGTTTTAGTTAGGATTTAATCTTACTTTTGATGGATTCAGTGGCATCTGATGCTTTCTCAGTGAGTGAGTTAATCACATCTCCAGTCTTATCTTTGATGTGACTAGCAGCATCTCCAGCTTTATCTAAAGCAGCATCTAGACCTTTTTTAGAATCTTCTTTAGCCGATTTCACTTTGTCTCCAAACTTACCTAGAGACTTTTCTACTTCCTTTACAATTGGAGGTGTATCTTCGTTGGGACTCCGCTTCATTTTGTCAAAATCAGCAGTTCCCTGAATTTCATTTAACCCCTGATTGGACTGTTCTCCAGACGTATATTCTAAATTAGTATCATAAGTACTACTATTTGTTGCATCTTCTGCCTTTTTCTGAATGTTAGGCATGGTCAGGTTGTCTGTTATTTGATTTGGGGCATCCTTAGACGCGATCGCAGGTACAACATTCACAAATGTCACTAATCCCCACATAGCAACTACAACTAGTAGGCGACTTAA
Source organism: Pseudanabaena yagii GIHE-NHR1 (assembly GCF_012863495.1). NCBI lineage: Bacteria > Bacillati > Cyanobacteriota > Cyanophyceae > Pseudanabaenales > Pseudanabaenaceae > Pseudanabaena > Pseudanabaena yagii. The sequence goes on along the minus strand of NZ_JAAVJL010000002.1, from coordinate 660,539 downwards.
AAATTGAGTAAGTTTCATAGAGTTTCTCCTAATCTGATTAAGCATTGTCAATTATTTCTAAAACTGCTATTACAAGTAAATGTTTGATTTCTTGAATGATTTCCTTAATTAAGAAATCAAACATTTACTTGTAACAGCATAGAGAATTTAATCTATGAAACTGGAACTACGCCTGAAGACAAGATACCCCAAAAATGGAGAACACCCTGATGAGTAAAGAGTTCGATCGCGATCGCGGATATAAAGCCAATCATAGCTAGGCGACCATTCCAGAGTTCCGCCTGTGGTGTAAATCCTGAAATCCAAGCATTACGATTCATTGCTCTTGCTGCTTCAGCCTGTGGTGTATTAGTTTGCATAGTTCTTGCTCCAAAATTCAAATATTTATTTAGTCTTTTGACTTCCCATACAATTACATACACATGATGGAAATAGTGTTGTAGAACGGCTTAAAACGTATAATTTGCATAAGTATTTCTCAAATGTTGACCTAAAGAGATAAATATATCTGAATCGATTCGCTTATCTCTTATGGCAGGTTTCAAATGATAAGTAGTCAAGCATAAGTAAACTTAAAACCCATATTTCTATACCGCCCGCTACGCGGGCGGTATAGAAATACGGGTTTTGTTTATAACTATGCCGAGCTACTTAGTTTACTCATTTAACAAAAAATCAATCCTCAGTAGTTAATCATAAGTAAACTTAAAACCCAAATTATCGTAGTGCCTGCTCAGCAGACATTACGATAATTTGGGTTTAGTTAATAACTACACTGATCTGCTTAGTTATAGTGGTTTTCATGTTGTCTAAGAGACATGAAAATCGCTATAATTTTAATTTAGAGCCGCTTTACCAGATTCAGGAGCGCGTAAATCATCTAAAGAGAGAGTCGGTGTTTCTGTATAAACAGAATCAAGTAAAACTTCTAATACATCAGCTTCACGGGAAATAGCGATCGCCTGATGTGTAATTAGTTCTCCGACATTAAGAATCACCTCATCCTTGCGATCGAGAATAACGCGAGTGACAGGACGACCCAAAGCACCCTTAATTCTCTTGTCTTCAATAGCTTGATTACCATGCTCTTGTAGGTTACTTGCAGTTTCTTTCACCTGCTCCCACAGTCCCTTAGCACCGTCTTTAACCTGTTGTCCCACATTAGAGCCAGTAACTCTCAAAGCATCACCTGTAGTTAATCCAACTGCTTCCAATAGAGCCTGTTCCTGATGATGAGTTTTAGCTCTTTCAATTACTCGTGAAGTTACAATTTGTCCTTCCACTGCCACAACTGAGCCTTCGGACGTGAAAATCATTTTGTTAACTCGCCGACCTTGAGCCTGTTCAATGCCAATATTTGCACCGATACCTGCGACGGTTCCAGATAATCTTTCGCCTAATCTATCTTGAACACTTCCACCTGTCGCATGATAGAGATTATCAGTCATTTTACAGTTCCGAGCTGCAAGGATATGTGATTGAGTAACAACCTGCCCTTCGTGAATTAAAGGTATACCGTCATTGGTTTCTATAGTTTCTTGGGCAACTTTCCCTAGTACAAAAGCTTCTTGCTCTTCAGGATTGACAACAGCATTAGCAAAGCTAGTACCTACAAATGTCGTTGCTTCTTGGAACTTTTCTCCTGTAAACTGAGCCGCTTCTTGAGCTTTCTCCCCTGTAAATTGTGCCATTTCCTGCACTTTACCACTGGCGGTATTCATCGCACCTCGAATTCCGCCTACCTGCTCTTGCATGAGGTCAGCAGTTTCTGAAGGAACAAAGGCGATATCTTCACCAATTTTAAGGGTGTCAGGGGCAGGTACAAAAGAGCGTCCCGAATAAGCATCTGCAAAAATGCCTCCAGACACCTCATAGCCTTCGATCGCACCAGTAGTATCATCAAAATAAAGGTCTACCATTGTCCCCAAATCAAGACCATCAACGGTCATAATTCGCGTACCTTTTAAGATATTATCTCTCTCTAAAATACTTTGGATTTCAGGAAATTCGCTAGCAGAATCTATAGTATCTCTAGAAGCGACAATTACAGCATCAGCACCGATCGCTCGAACTTTGCTCAAAGGAAGTACCAAGGCATTGCTAAACCATCCGCCTTCATCTACAAGAAACCCTAATAGCTGGTTCTTTTCTTGATCGAAGATTAAATCGACAATTGTCTTAAACTCTTCGCCAGAGTCGTAAGCAACTATAGGCTTGCCAATCATTACCTTACCATTACGCATCTCAGATGTTCTCCTAAATTTGGTGAAAGTCAACCTTAATTGACAGGTTTATTGATTTTTACAGGTTGGCTAGTAGCATTACTCTTTACGTCAGTCTCTTTACCAAAGTTAGGAATGAAGTCAATTACTCCGAAGTATTCTAATGCTACAATTCCTACTGCAGCTATGAGCATAGCTAAGCCCGTATACAGAACAGAATTATTCTTCTTCCCTACAAGTCTAGGCATATATTTCCTCGCAGTTTCTATTTATCTAGAGAAATAGAAATTTCCTAGATTTCTACCTTGGCAGCATCGTGTTTGATTTTGTGAATGATTTAACTTAATTGATTCATTAAGAAACAAACTGTTACAGAAACGTGGCAGGTTTTATTTTGCCGTAAGCAAAATAAAACCTCAGAAATATTACTGAGATTGATTTTCCATTTTCGACAGATAAATTTTGCGAAGCAAGCTTTTGCAAAATTTATCTAGGGTTTGAGAAAGCGCAAAGCGCTGTATTGCTATGGCTAGTTAGATTTAGTAGCAACTACTGCTTTGATTGTGACGCTTTTTACGCCCTTGATTTCCATTGCCAATTTTTGAATCTTAGTCAGTTGCTCTAAATTGGAAACTGTTCCAGATACAGTGACCACGGCATCTTTAGATGAAACTGTGAGATTTCCACTAGGAATATTGGCTTCCAATTTGCTGCGTACTTCACTGGCAAGATCGTTATCATTGCGACTTGGCGGATTGCCCATCACATTATTGCGCTGTTCTTTAGCACGAATATCCGCATCTAACTGCTTAGCACGGGTATCACTCTGGGCATCAGTTTTAGCGGGTTCCGTACTTTGAGCGATCGGAGTCTGAGCTTTTTGATCGGTCGAAGTAGGCGCATCGCTAGTAGTTCGTGCTTCGGTACAAGCACCGACAGCAACTACTACAAATCCGATCAAAAAGGAGGAAACTACTTTTCTATTCATTTTATTTTATTGACTTATTATTGGTTTGTTAACACAGTGCACAGCACTGAAGCAAAATCTAGATGTTTATGGAAATTACTGTCTAGCAATACTTTCGATAAACATCCATTGATGAATTCAATCACTGATGATCATCGATCGTTATCGATTGGGATTACCATCTATAACCGAACGGCTATTATGGGTTTCGCGGTTATCGTCATAGATACCCCAATCATTGATTCCGCGATGACTCAGGATCTTCTGCGCCCTTTGGACATCATCATTGGAACCTTCCACCATCACTAGATAGTCACCATGCTCAATGCGATCGCTATACTTCTTAGCCCGATCTTCAGGAATTCCCATACCTACTAATGCACCTACAATTCCGCCTGTTGCTGCGCCAATGGCTCCACCAGCTAATGTAGTTGCCAAAGTGGTTGCCGCTGCACCTGCAAGCATGATCGGTCCTACTCCTGGAATTGCGACCATACCCAAGCCTACAAGCAAGCCTGTAAGCCCACCCACAGCACCACCAGTAGCCGCACCAGTAGCCGCACCTTGATCAGCTTTATTATGTTTTTCTGCTAAATCAGAGAGGCTGTTGCTTCCGTCGGCTCCAGCAATATTTGTTTTACGGTCGATATCCTGTCCAACCACAGAAACCTTATCCATGGGAAAGTTACTATCTCTGAGTTCACGCAAAGCCGTCTCAGCCTCACTATGATTTGAGAATGTGCCGATCGCCCTTTTGTTTTGTTGTGCTACTGTCATGTTTTTTCACTTGTTAATACAATTCAGAATTACATTTTTTAAAACTTTCAAACAATTTTAGAAATTAGAATCTTAGAGATTTCCTCTCTAGAATTACCTTAAATGAATTTAGTTTTATACTTTATGTACAGTTGATATCTTTACACTTTAATGTGTTAAATCTTGTACCGTAAAACTGCTAAATATGAATGAATTGTATAAAATGATTTAAAATATTTTAAATCTTTACATTACAAATATTTTTACTATTAATATAAATATTTTTACTTATATAAACTAGAAAGATTTCAATAAATAGGACTCTTAATCACCTTATTAGAGCTACTAAAATGTTCCAGAATATGTTTTTTGAGCTACTTATGGTAATCCTAAATGGTCTGTGGAGCATAATCCTTTTGGCTGTACTTCCACAAACCCCAAAATCTACAACGCTTTAGCAATTATATATAAGTAGTTAGATATTATAAAAATTCAAAGTAAATCCCATATCACATTTACAGAATATGCGCTATAGTCTTTTAGATTTAATTGCGTTAAGTTACTTATTTAGTCAATAATTAAGTCAATTTAGTTATTAAGCAGTAACAATTGGATTTTATTATAAAGATTTATCTTGTTTTGGTGCAATTCATTCAATTTATACATTGCTTAAATATTAGATCGAACAATCACCTGATAGCTTAGATGTTGACTCGTGCAACTACACACAAAACATTAGGTGAAATAAATGAATTATATCTTCGACAAGGGCAAATCTAATCATTTTAATAGCCCAGTTACTGCGTTACTAGATGGTGTCAAGAAAGGACTTCTTTTTGCTTCGGGTTTTGCGCTAGTTATGATGTTGCAAGCGACTTTTTTTAGTTCTGGGGCGATCGCATCTCCTTTGGCTGGCTTGTTCGGCAACAAAGTTGAAGAGATCACCCAAGGTGTGAAGACTGACATGGCGATCGACAAAGCCGCAGGCATCACTAAGGAAATCGGGCGCGATCTTCGTGATGGTAGAACTGACAAGGTGATCGATAAACTTGCAGATACCTCTAAAGACTTTGCCAAAGAAGCAGGAAAACGTACCAAAGAATTGGCTAAAAACGTCAAGGAAGGCACTAAGGAAAATATTGGCAAGGCGAAGGAAGTTGCTAAAGATGCCAAAGACAAAATTGGTGATGGTGTTGATAAAGCCAAGGAAATGGCAAGCGATCGCACCAATGAAGTTAAGGATGGAGCCAAAGACTTGCCTGATAAAGCTGGCAGCAAAGTCGATGAAGCCATTGATTCTGTCAAAGACTTTTTAGGACAGTAAATGTAGTAAGCAAACAGTCATCACTTGTCGATCATTTGGCGATGACTGTTTGCTCATTCCCATCAATTTTAAATAGATAAACAGAGAAAAAATGTATGGAATTTATTTGGTTCATTTTAATTGGACTAGTGGCTGGCGCTTTGGCTGGTCAAATAGTTCGCGGTGGTGGCTTCGGTACTTTAGGCGATATTGTAGTTGGTATTGTCGGCGCATTATTAGGTGGCTTCCTATTTAACACCTTTGGTGTCTCTACAGGTGGAGGCTTAATCGGTAGCCTGTTTGTGGCAACTATTGGTGCAGTAGTGCTTCTATACGGTATTCGCTTAGTTAATAGAACTTCTTAATTATCCTTTTCCATTGGATTAAAAGAGAGTTTTCAAATTCAAGATTTTGTGCAAATCACTAATAGATTATTTAGAGGATAAATAACAATGACTAATAAAACTGTAAACCCTGATCAGCAAACCGATGCTAATCTCGATCCGCTTTCTGGAGAAACAGGAGCGCATCCTGTGGGAACAGGTGTGGGAGCCGCAGGTGCGGGAACTGCTGGTACAGTCATCGGTGGCGCAATTGGTGGTCCTGTTGGTGCAGTAGTTGGTGCGGTAATCGGCTCCGTAGTCGGTGGCTTAGCTGGCAAGAATGTGGCTGAGCAAGCTAATCCTACTTTTGAAGACAATGATTGGCAGGAGACTTATACTTCTAGTTCCTATTCTGAGCAAGATAAAACCTACGAAGACTATCAACCAGCCTATCGTACTGGCTATGAAGGCTACGATCGCTATGGTCACAGTGGTCGGACTTACAACGAAGTTGAGACGGATTTGCAGCGTGATTATCAAGCAAATCAGACTGGAAGTTTACCTTGGGAACAAGCTAAACATGCGGTAAAAGATGCTTGGGATCGTGCTTCTACGGCAATTCGTCGTTAAATCACAGGAGTAATTGATTTTTGTGGTTTAGCAGTGAATTGCCGCGACATCAAAAATCTAGTTCCCTACTAATTTGGAATAGAAACAAAGTGTAATAGAGATTCCGTTCCATTACACTTTGTTTCATAGTAAAGCAAATCCATCAAATCGTTCAAGTAGTTGGACATTCCAACGTCATGATTTCTATACAGAGAAGTAATTGTCTCTGAACTATACATAAGGATTAACGTCAATGTCAGTAACACTCGAAAATAACAAACGTACTGCGATCGCAGTCAAATTGGCAGACATGAAAGCCACTCAGAACTTGCTTATTGCCAATGAGAAAAGTTTAATCTCTGCTTGTCCAGATCGAGAAATCACTAATCGTTTAGAAGGTTTTCTCAGAGATGATCAGAAGAATTTGGATATCATCGACACAGTGATTGTTCAGTATGGAATTAAAGCTGAGCCAAATCCATCCATGCAAAAAGAGTTTGAAGATCTTGGAAAGATGATGCAAGACTCGGATCTAACTTTGTTTGAAAAGGTTGCCAAGCACGAAATTCTCAAACATACTCAAGCAATGGCAGGAGTTCTCGTTCACAAGGCTGGGCAAGTGGTTGGTGCAGATATCGCTGTAGCGATCGCCCCTCTGAATACGGTTAACTTTGAAAATCGTGGACATGAGGAACAACTGAAGGGCATTATGGAATCCCTCAGCACGATGGAGCTAACTGGCAAGCCTTCCGACAGTGGGCTGTGGTCAAGGGTACAAGACACGATCGCGGCTTTGAGTGGTATTGCTGGCAGCCTGATCAGTCGTACTGACCATGAGATCAATATCTGTGATTTGATTCATCTCGATCACGTCAAGGTATATTCTCTGTTCTCTCAGATTAAAGCCACCGATGATCCTCAAAAGCTAGAGGAGTATTTTGGTCAAGTCTACCAAGATTTAAGCGCCCACTCTGATGCTGAGGAGCAGGTTATCTATCCAGTTGTGCGTCCTTACTTCAATGACGTTCAGAAGCTTTATAACGAACAAGCGGAAATGAAGCAAACGCTTGAACAGATCAAAGCGATGAACTCTGACGACACAGTAGCGTTTAAAGCTGCGGTAGAGATTCTCGCGATGGCTGTAAACGACCATGTGCTAGAAGAGGAGAATGAGATGTTTCCTCGTATTCGCAGTAGTTTTGGTGACGATCAACAGAAACAACTGGCGACAGATTTTAAAACTGCCAAAAGCAAGATTCAAGATCAGCGACTAGCAGCAGTTTCTGAATAGATTTTCTAGGACTTGCGCCGTCCCATCAGGATGGGGTGCGAGTCCTAGAAAATCTGTAATTGCTCAAACTGAGATCAGACAAAACTTCAATACCATCTATAAACTGGAAAAATTAACTATGTCTAACCTAGTTAAAGACAAGATTAAAATCAATCTTGACAGAGCCAAGAGTCAAGGCAAGATTAGAGCCGAACATATTCGAGAAATCGTCAAAGATGCAGTTGTCCAAACTGTTGCTGAGTTAAAAGAAGGCTCAGGTGAAATTGGCTTGATTGTCAAAGATGCTATCTCTACGGTAATTGCTGATTTAAAAGGTGATTTAAAGGGAAGTGACAAGGAAAACTCTGAAAAAATTACTGCTTCTATTGAAGGTGCGATCGCAGGCAGTACTCACCAGCGTCAACAGGCGATCGCCGAGCGTCGAGAAAGACTACTGGCGATTCAAACTCAGTTAGATGAACAGCAGGAGGAACTGGATCGTGAATCCAGTGCAATCATGATGGATATCAAAGCAGTAGAATTGACTGACCCTAATTCTGAAGAAATTCATCTAGCAGTCAATACCTATCAAGAGCATCACGAGTTGGGGGTTTTGCAAGAGCAGTACATCAAACTCAAGGCTCAACTTGCCGTTCTAGATGAGAAGTTGGCAGATCGTTATGGCGATCGCTATCAAGAGATTAAGCAGCAATGGGAAAAAGCTAAAACTTGGTATGACCAGAAAAAAGTTGAAGCTAAAGCTAGTCGAGTCATTCCTTTACAACAAAAACAGGCTGAAATTGACGAGAATCTAGGCGAACTTGGTTCAGTAGTCGCTCGTAAAGAAGAACAAATTAAGCAAGGTCTAAAAGCAATTTGGGAAAGTAAAAATTCCGCCACTAAGCGCTAATTTCACAATCATACATCGGGAGATTTGATACAGACAAAGCCCGCATCAAATCCAAAAAAACAGTAAATTCCTTAAAGACTAATCAACTATGAAACTAATTCTAGGCATTCTTCTTCCACCTCTTGGCGTTTTTCTGGCTTACGGATTTAGTACCACTCTATTAATCAATATTGGACTAACCCTATTAGGGTGGATTCCTGGCATTATTCACGCTGTTTGGGCGATCTCTAAACAGCAAGAGAAGCAGTCAAGTAATTAGATTTATTTGATTTGCTCGTTGGAATACCGCTTCGTATTTTTCACTCTCTCATTTCATCAAAAATTACTATTAGGCTAAAAGATATGATTGGCTACTTTCTGACCGTATTAGCGACAGCTTTAGGGCTTCTCGTTGTTGATACATTTGTTCCTGGTGTAGACATTGCCAACTTCCCTGCGGCTCTGCTAGCAGCAGTCGTCATTGGTTTTGTCAATGCCTTCATTAGACCAGTTTTGCAGGTTTTATCTCTCCCCCTTACCTTTCTTACTCTAGGATTATTTTCCTTCGTCCTGAATGGAATATTGCTATGGATTGCCTCAATTATTGTTCCGGGATTTACGATGAATGGTTTCTTGGCATTTATCCTAGCCCCTATCGTTCTATCTTTTTGTAGTACTTTCCTAAACAAATACTTTGCTGAGAAAGGAGTTGGTCGTCAAGAGAAAAGATAAACAGCATAAAGTACTGCCCATCCTCTTACGATTACCGAAAACTAATGGACAATCAGATGAATTTCTTGCGCTACGCTCGAACCACAATAGTAGCGATCGCGCTAATGTTGGTTTTGACTTTTACAACTGCTTGTGGATCTCCTCAGTCTTCTAGTCCAGTAAAGCTCAATCAGAGTTCAAATTACAGTCAGATAGCGCGAGGCAACTCCGCTACAGGACAAGATTTCGGAAATTGGGTGATGCAAACTAGTAAAGGCTTAATTAAGGATGCCTATGTGCGCGATGGTAATAAATTAGGGGTTGTAATTTCATCTCAAGTTCTACCTACAGATGTAAAGTCTTTAACTCAATCACTAACCCAAGGCTTTCGGAATACTTTCCCAAATCAAGATTTAACCGTTTTGATCTATGCACCTGACAAAAAATTGATTTTAACGGCTCGATACGATTATCAGTCTAAACAAATTGATTATCAACAAGCAAGTTAATTCAGCTCGATCTACCAGATCTTTATTGAGATAACCATGAGTAATCAAACCCTAAAAATTGCCAGCTTCGATGATAGTTACTGGCGACAGAATCATAGTTCTCGTCCGTATATTGAGAAAGGAGCTAATTATGAAGACTATCAACTTGCCTATCATACAGGACATGAAGGTTGCGATCGATATTTTGGCAAGAGCTTTGATGAAGCAGAAACTGAACTCAAGCGAGATTATGAAGCTCTCTTAGCCCAAAAAAGTGGCACAGGACTAGCTTGGGATAAAGTCAAAGACGCAGTTCGTGATGCTTGGGATCAGGCAGGAACTACTTGAAAATCCTTTCAGGCAGTCCTATGCAGTGCCAAGTGCCAACTAGGGATACTTAATTAATCACATAATCTATTTATTTTTAATGGAGTTCCAAATAGCTATGCCAAATACTAGCGATGAATATAAGCGTCAAGTTATGAAAGATTTAGCGGGAGGGAATAAAGAACCTCTACCCGATAATTCAGAAAATTTTGCAGATTTTGACAATTTTGCTCAAAGGTCTTCACGAGAGGAACGTCGTAATTTATTTAGTGATTTCTTTCAGCCCGATCGTATTTCCTCAGCACAAATGGAACCAGAATTGCAGCAAGCACTTGCAAAAATTCAACCAAGTCAGCGAGATGACGTAGCGAGAGAGTTATTTAGCCAGCTTAAAAAGAGAGGACTAGGTAATCGAGAACTAGAGAAACAACTAGGCTTATCTAGTCACGATCCTAGCCGCATGAACCCTGATGATGTCGCCAAATTAGCAGGGTTTGCGTATCATTCACGTCCTGACATTTTTCATGAAGTTTTAGCCGATCAACCTGCATTGGTCAAGTTTCTCAGCAATCCTCTTGTGGGCGCAGTTGTAGGTGCGATCGCCTCAAAATGGATCGGTCGTAAATGAATCACTCAATGCAAAATGAAAATATCAATTGCATTATCTCGATAGTCTCTAGTGCTGCCTTGAGGGACTAGAGGCTATAAGGGAGGTTATCGATAATCTCTCTCGCAAAGAATGTGTTAACGGTCGTAGTGATCGCGTCGGGTGTTGTTAGAAGAATTATTATTCCGTTGATAATTTGGTAGTCCTAAAAAGGAAAGGATGAACATAGAGGGAGAAAATCATTGTAGTGATGGATAAAATTCCAAATAGCACCAATATGATTTTCAACTTTTTAGAAAAAGCCAGAGTTTTCCTAACCAGACGCGATACTCTTTGCCTGAGGGTGCAATTAAACCTTTCAATATAGCTAGTTTTACCCGTTTCTTTACCCACAGCCCGATGGCGCTTACTTGGGAGAACAGTCGGATAAGCAGACCAGAAATCGGTATAACAGACAGCACACTGTCGATAGACGGCAGGTAGAGAATCCCATAACTTTTGAGCCGACGCATCAGAGTGCTCGCCAATATAACAACCAACTATTTCACGAGTCTCAACATCAAGCTCTAACCATACCCACAATTGATTGTCTGTGTTATCAACAAATGACCATAATTCGTACATCTGTACAGTCAGACGACGTTTAGGTTTGGGTTGAACTTGCACCTCATGAGAAATGTCTTGATATTTGTGATTAACATAACTCTGTAACCAACGTTCTGACAATTTCAGAACTCGTGTTATCCCTGCTAATGGGATTTTTTCCAATAGCTGTCACTTTGGCAGAGATTGCATAGGTTAAATACGTTCTAACAATCTTTGCCATTGAGGATTTTCAACAAATTGACGACCACAGTCTCGACACTTGTAATTCTGTGCAAAGGTTTGAAATACTCGACTGGTATCATCTGAAAGAACATCTTTACAATGTTAGCGGTTCTTTGCGTCGTCTAGCCAAGGCTGAAGATTGGCTCTGGCAAGGCAATGTTGAGCAGGCGGTTGTCTTATTTGCGGGTTGTAAATTCAAACGCGCTATTAATTTTCTGGCTTATTTACGCAATCACCGTCATCGTATGCCTGAGTATGGTTATCTACAGAAACAGGGGCTAACCATTGGTTCAGGCGGCGCGTTGAATCGACGATTAAGCAGATTGGTCGTCGCCTCAAGATTTCTGGCGCTCAGTGGAATAAGTCCAATGTTGCTCAAGTTTTGAAACATCGCTGCGTTTATCTTAATGGTTACTTCTATTCTCCTAAGTGTTTTTACTCAGCGCCTAATTGAGATGCTCCCTATTATCCTGATTTGCTCAAATCTCTTGACGACGCTTTTAATAGTCTTTCTCTTGCTGATTCTCATTTTTGGTTTACTCATTCTTGCTACTGTACCTCTCTAGATTAATATTTGCTATAGTACTACTCTTTGAGGATTACTTCTGGCTGATTAAATTCATGGGATTGATGGAAGATGGCATTCATTCTCAATGCACCTGCAAGAGTAGCTAAGCTATAAATTGCGATACTCACAGGAATGCTGTAGAACGAAGCTTCAATCCCGATCGCATAGCTTACAGCGACCAACAAAAATGTTTTTTGGATAGAGCGGACTAATTTTCGGTTGAGGGTTTCATCGATTAAACGATTTTTGCGAGTTACATACTCCCAATCAAAATATTGAATTAATCCTGTAACGAAAAGGTTAATTCCATAAAAGGTAGTAGCAGATGGATGAGAAAGATTTTCGCCTAATAGTGATGCTGCAAAAGGGATCAAGGAGATAGACATCAAAAATAGCAGGTTTAGCCAAATATGCGTGCGATCAGATCGAGCAACATAATGGGATACCATTTGATGCTCAAACCACAATAGTCCTAGAATTGTAAAACTCAGAAAGTAAGTAAAAAATTTAGGGATTAGTGTAATTAGTTTCTGAATCAGTTCCGCATCTGACTCCACATGAAATGTCTTAATGTCTAATATTAATAGTGTTAAAGCGATCGCAAAAAAAGCATCAACTAAAGCATCGATACGATGATTGCTAATATCGGTATTTTCAGGCTCTGAAGAAATTCGATTCCTTACGCCTCTAAGTAAATTGACAAAGCGGAATGGAGGAAAGCGCATTTCTATCACTATGAAATATTGCAGCAATTATCGATCAAATGAACCTCAAAAGATTGTAAAAGTGTTGCAAAGCAACACTTTTACAAAATCTCTTAATTTTGGTTTGAGCGCGAAGCGCTGTAAGAGAATGTTTGAGAAATTTTTGACTCAATTACAGATTCCTCTGAGCGCTGCTTTACATTCTCACGTAGCCCTGAAACGATTAACGGGTCGTAGCCTAACTGTTCAGTAATACGTTTTCTAGCGAGAACGCGATACTCCCAGAAATGCTCACCCGTCAAGCATAGAAATAAATATATATTTAAAGCTTGAGGCTTCTTGAGTAAAATCTGCCATAGCTGTTGCCAAAACTGTCCGCGAATTTCAGGACGACGGATGCCTTGATGCCAAATTAACTGGGCTACCACGTGCAATCCTTTGCCTAGTGGTAGTTTCATCGTCTGTTCATTAGTTGAGGTGCTGATGTTCAAACATTGCTGAAAACTTCGCCGCAGATACTTTGCAGGCTCATACATCATCCAAAATCCTTCCACATATTCTTTCGCAACTTCCGCGATCGCCCTAGTAGGAATAAAATTCATCAGGGCATTTTGATCTCCCGTCGCTGTGGTATGCATCTCTTCAACAAGACGATGTTCTCGCTGGAGACGGCTCCACAGGGCTGTATTCGGCAATGCTTGCAAGATCCCTAACATTGGCTGCGGAATATGTGTTTCTTCTACAAATGCTTGAATGCGATCACCTGCACCAGTACGTTCACCGTCAAAACCGAGGATAAACCCTGCATAGATTAATAGCCCTGCTTGATTGATTTTAGAACAGGCTTCTACGAGAGAGTTACGGGTGTTTTGAACTTTTTGGGTGACATGTAAACTATCATGATCGGGAGTCTCGATGCCTAGAAACACTGCATAGAAATGGGCAGCGATCATTAGTTGCAGTAGTTCATCATCCTCAGCAAGATTAACTGAGGCTTCAGTAATAAAGGTAAAGGGATAATTGTGCTGTTCCATCCAAGGAATCAGTTCTCGCAAAAATCGCTTAACATTGCGCTGATTGCCAATGAAATTATCATCAACAATGAATAGAGAACCTCGCCAGCCTAGATCGTAGAGAGTTTGTAGTTCAGCTAAAGTTTGGCTTGGCTCTTTAGTGCGGGGTTTACGACCATAAAGAGTGATGATGTCACAAAATTCACAATTAAAGGGACAACCTCGTGAAAACTGAATTGCCATCATAAAATATGCTGACATTTGGAGCAGATCGAAGCGCGGTATCGGGCTGGTCGTAACATCAGGCTTGTCAATAGAACGAAAGATTCCTGCTGTTTTACCTTGGGCTAATGCTTCGAGAAACTTTGGTACTGTTAGTTCTCCTTCATCGAGAATGAGATAATCTGCTCCAGACTCTAGAGCATCTTGGGGAACCGATGTCGGATAAGGTCCACCTACAGCCACTTTTTTGCCTAATCGTACAGCTTTTTGAATTAGGGCATGGAAGTCTGGTTTCTGTACTAGCATTGCTGAGAGAATCACTAGATCGCACCAATCCCAATCGGCATCTGTCTCTAAACTGACATTGCGATCGCAAAATCGAATTTCCCAGTCTGGAGGCAATAATGCAGCAACAGTAATAATGCCCAATGGGGGGATTACGGATTTGAGTCCAGCCATTTTCATAGGGCGATCATAAGACCAAAATGATTGCGGAAATAGAGGATAGAGCAACAATGCTTTCATCGCAGTTCTCCAACAAGTTAATTTTGAGTGATCAATTTAGAAATGAATATTGCGAAGGATTTAGACACTAATTATTTCGCAAAGATACCACTATATTATTCATTTAATATTTATTATATACGTCGTCCCACAAATATGTTGTAGACAATGCCAATCACAGCTAGAACTAAAAGCAGATGGATTAAGCCACCACCAATGTTAACTGAAAAACCTAATGCCCATAGAATAATCAGTATGACAACGCCAGTCCAAATTAAATTTAACATATATTTTTTATTGATTTACAATACAAGGTGGTTATTTATCTATTTATTACTTTGATGTTGTTCCTTCTATTACAAAAACTGTAATAATTGATAAAGTTAATATACTCAGAATACTAATTAAGCAAACACTAAGCAAGATTAAATTCAACATATAGTATTCCTAATTCTATTTGTGAGATTACTGACTTTTATACTTTGAGATGTAATATTACAAACTATTAAGAATTGCTATTGTTAATTTAAATACTAAAACCAAAAGATAGAAGGGATTGGCAAATTCAAATATTAATTTAGCTGAAAACATTACTGTGTAGGTATTTGGGCCAAGTTTCCAATAAATTACCAGTTAATGCTTAAAGCCTTTGAAGATAGGGCTAATCAGCAGATTAACAACTATTTTACAAATGCCTTCTAATATTATCGTCAACTTACTATAAAATTTTTGCTGAAATCTGGCGCTCCGTCATTTTATCGATTGTCTCAATACCAACAATGCGATCTCCTAGTTTATTCATTTCAAGACGATATCTTAGTTCATCTTTTGCTGTGTTCGAGCCAAATATGAGGATAGAGTTTGCATCACAGATACTTGCAATAATCTCGTCATAATAAATGTTAATTTGCTCCTGAAATATTCTCTGGGAAAGATAATTTACTGGTATTTGAAGCGAACTATAATTACCCTTAAAAGTTGAATTAATAAAAGATTGAGGATATTGCTCGGATACTAAAACTACTTTTTTGATCTCTTCCCATTTTTCTTTAACAGACACAATAATCGCTTTTCTATGGTCAATCCATAGACCAACTTTACTCATCTTCACATTTCCTTTATTTATTGTTGCTACTAAAGAGTTTTATAAAGTGTCAAACATCGCGGTTTCTAATCAAGTCATTTTTGACAACTTACAAACCGCAATATTATTTACTTAAAGGTGTCACTGATTTGACTTTCTAAATCTTCCGTTGTTTCACGGGCAAGGTTTTCTGTTGGGTCACTTTCACCACTAGGTTTATAGTTGGGATTGACAAAACTATTGTTCATCCCTTCCAAAGTTTTAGCTTTAAATTGCTTCTCTTTTCCAGTAGATTCTGTTTCCTGATTACCTGTCAGTTTGCCAAGAGCTTCTTGAGCTTTACTTTCAATATCTTTGGCTGTATTGTCTTGACTTGTAGTTGCGATATACTGTGTTTGACTGACGATTGGAGTGAATGCAATTGCCGCCAAACCAGCTCCAGTTCCTACAACCATAATAGCTGAAAGAAATATAGCTAAACCAATGTTGACCAAAAGACTGCGAATTTGTTTAAGTAAACCCATATTTTTTATTCCAAATTAATTGCAAAAAGTAAATTTGATGAATTCCAGATTCTTGACTATAGAGTCAATTTATAAATCACCTCTATGACTCCAAAACTATTAGTCAATAGCCTTTTTGACTTCATCTTTAACATCTTCAGTAGCATGACGAACTTTCGCCTCAGCTTGTTTTTCCTTACCTTTTACTTGAGCGTTAGTATCACCAGTTAGGTCACCTACTGATTCTTGGATTTTCCCTTCGACATTTTTGGCAGTTGCCTTAGCTCTATTTTCTAAACTCATAATATGTTCTCCTGATTAAAGTTGAGGAATATTCTTTTAGAGTTGAGTCCGTAATTCTGGACTTCTGTGATTACTATGACAAGCAGATATTTGACTTTCTGCATGAATTGATTAAATTGATTGAATACGATACAAATTGTATAAAAATCGCAAAGCAGTCTGGGGCTGGCACGGGGGCGCAGCCCCTACAAGATATAAAAAATTTACAGGTAGGGGCAATCCCCCCGTGGTTGCCCTGCTTCGCTAGCAGCAAGAGATTTATCATCTGCGTTCCACGTAACATCAGTTACTCATTTAATTTCTTCGTAAAATTGGAATCTTCAGTACCGAGCAATTTATCCCAAAAAGTGAAATAAAGCCCATAGTGTCGATTGTACTTAAGATGATGAATAGAATGATGATCGGGCCCAATAAACCACTTACCCAGCCAATGATGAGGGAAGGATAGGGGAAGTCGATCCATTCCTAAATGGTTTAATACAGCCCAAACTGTCATTGTCGTTAGCACTGCTATCATAGTGATGAAATGCAGTGGCAGAATAAAAACAATACTCATGAGAAAGAGAGAACTGACGATCGCTTCTAGCGGATCAAAGGCAAATGAAGTCCAAGGGGTGGGATGGTGAGATCGGTGGTGTCCTTGATGCACCCAATGAAAAAGTGATGGGTGATGAAATAAACGATGGGTAAAATAAAAATAGGTATCCTGAAGAATCAAAACTACGACGTAGCTTATACCCAAATACCAAAGACCATACTGTTGAGGATCGCTGTATAGGCGGGTAATCCCCAAACTATAGCTCGATAAAATTAAGGCTGAAGCGATCGCAAATACTGCTGCCGAAAGCACCGAGAGTTTAATATCGTTTTGAATTAATTTTTTGTCAGGGAGCTGTCTTAGATCGGGTTCTGAGAATGATTGGCGAAATGGTGCATAAAAGAATAGGTACATCCCCCCTGCCACTAGAAAATATCTAACGAGAATAATGCCAAATAGGGCAATACCATAGAAACCAAATGAGTGATCTAGCAATTTAGTCTCCTTATATAACATTTTTTACCCACAAAACCAGAAGATGGATGGTGGCACAAAGCGCCGCCATCCATCTTCTGAAAACAAGACTTGCTTATACTCTATTGTAGAAAATGAATCTTACTAGGGACACAACAAGGTAACTCAAGAGTGCATAGGCAATAATCGCAATCACAATATTCACATCAAAGATATTTGCACCTTTATCTGAAGTGGGACTAATGAATAGGGTGGAAAATGGTGCTATAAAGGGAGCCGATAAATTATTAATCAATCGCGCAAATTCATTTTGAGGATTAGCGCCAAATAGACGAAGTGCAAACCTTAGTCCTAGCAAGATTTCCAGTAATCCTCCTAGCCAATAAATGCTATTCACTATCCAGATATAGGTATTACTTCGCTGAGCGGCTCCTAAGCGTTGCTCTTCTTGTCGAAGCCGAAAGGTTTCTTCATCCTGTAGTAAGTCTTGACGACGCTCCAGATTATTTTCATCACCTTTATTCAGTGGCGTAAGGCGAGAAGCACGTGAAAGTAAGTCTTGCCGACGCTTCAGATTATTCTCATCACTCTGATTATCATTCATTTTTAATACCTTGAATTTTTGATAGTGGTTAAACCCTTTTACACAGTGTTTGATTTCAATTTAATTTCAATCAGCGTGTAATTTAATCAGAGTCTTTCTTCCCGTATTATCGATAATACACATTGCGACAATTTCACCATTTGTGTTCTGTCCTGTCGAAACCTCTACAGGAGAATCAATGGTATGACCATAGGTCATTTGATCTTGACCCACTTCGATCGCTAAATTATCTCCCTTGTCAGGGCGATCGTAAATCATTGCTAGTAAAGGTGCGTTACTAATCAGTTTGTAATCACCTATCTCTTCATCAATGGTTTCCATTGAAATATGTCGTCCACGATTATTAGTGGAAAACCGATCAAAAAATTCTCCCCATTCCTCGCCTGATACAGATTGGCTGAGATCAATTTTATTCATCATAGGATTCTCTCAAAAATTGGTTAGGAGTTGAAATTGATTTGTGATTCGCAAAGCCAAAATTGAAAATGGTTATGATTTGTTAGCAGCGTCAGCATCAAGTCTGCTAGAAATTGCAGCTAAGGTCGCTTCTTCGGCTTCTTCCATTGTTGCCATTGCCAAGTAGATCATATTTGAGGCATATTCTTCTGCTTTATCAGCCCGATTTTCCAGATTTTTGACTTCGTGACTTGTTTTCCATTCTTCAATATTTGACTTCAACTCAGATTCTTGTTCTGCAAACTGCGTTTGCAACTTTGTGCGATACTCATCAAATTCATGCTTTTTCGCACTTAAGTTTGTTCTTATTTCTACGAGAGAAGATTGGATTTCTGATTGTGTCTTTTTAGTTGAAGACTGAATATTCTCTTTCAGAGACTTGGCTCGATCTTCAAGCACTTGTAAATTATCAAAAAACTGTTTACTCAAAGTCTCAGTTGCATTACTCATGATGGGATTCCTCTATATAAATAACTGATTCTTACTAAGTAGCTAGGTGTAATTAAAAACCAGAACCAAAACCTGTGGCGCACGCTGCGCGTGCGCCACAGGTTTTGGAATTTTATATTTAATTGCACCCAGCTACTTAGTTAGATAGAAAATGATTTTTACACCCCATTGTTTGAAATCATGTTTGCATACTGTATAAATTGTATGATTTGTATTAGAAGTTTATAAATCATTACAATAAGAACTAATAGGTTACTGAATTAAGCCAGCAATAATGTTAATACTCATTGCTACAATAGCAGTGTTAAAGAAAAAAGAAAGAATACTATGGAACAAAGATAATCTCCTTAGCGATCGCGAAGTGATCTGTACATCAGAAACTTGACTAGTCATGCCAATAACAAACGAGAAGTATAGAAAATCCCAATAGTCGGGTTCAATATCGTCAGGGAAATCTAGTCCACCTGCTTTGGTATCACAATGTATTTGATGATCTTGATAATATTCATGGGCATAGTGCATCGCGAAAATTGTATGGACGAGTAACCATGAACCAATAATTGTAATCACTGCCAGAATTACATGAGGAATGACAATATTGATATCTTGCCCTTTGGCTTCTCTCAAAATGAAAGCGATCGCTAATATGCTGGCACAAGCTGCCGCCGTAATTAAGCTCAAAATTACTAAACGTCCCTCATCTTGGCTTTGAGCATTCCGACGCATGGTTTTAGGTTTTGCTTGGAACATTAATGTCCAAGTTGCTAATAAAAAGCTAATCATCCCTGCATTCCATATACAGAGAATACGGGTAGATATACTAAACCAGTTAGGCAAGAAAATTGCGACAATTATAGCAACGAGACTGGATAAAATTAGGCGCGATCGCACTCTCCATTGATGAGAAAGTTTATTTTTGACCAAAGCTTTTTGAGATTTATTCGGTAAGGTCATTGTCAATCCAATTTATAAAACATCTTAAGAAATATCTAGGCTCATTTTGATCATTGAAACCTATGCTGAAGAAGAAAGAGAACTGAAAGTATCTGTTCGTACTAGCCTCCGTGCATCAAGTATTGATGGCAGTTTATCAACGGTTTTTAGCAATATCACAGGGGGCGTTCTACTTAGTAGCTTTTTGATTGATTTAGGTGCGAGTCCCTTTGAGATTGGGATGTTAGCTTCTCTACCCATGTTAGCAAATCTCTTGCAACCTTTAGGAGCTTTATTATCCAATCGTTCTCATAGCCGCCATGACTATGGAATCTGGACATTTTTGCCAGCGAGACTAATTTGGCTCGTTCTCCTTGTTGGCATTATTTTAAGAGGTGCAAATACTGACTTCTCTAGAGAGCTAGTCTATTTGACTTTGGTTTTGGTCATTACTTCCAATATCTTAGCGGCATTGGGCAGTGCTTCTTGGATGAGTTGGCTCGCCGCATTAGTTCCCGCAAAATTACGGGGACGGTACTATAGTGTGCGTAGCATCGTTAGCAATGTTACGGGTTTACTCTGTTTACCGATCGCTAGTTTTATCATCGCTAATTGGCAAGGCGGAAGTATTGCTGGATATGGACTGGTGCTGAGTATGGGCATCTTGGCAGGGGTGGCGAGTTTGACCTGTCAACATTTGATGATCGATGTTAATCCTCAGAGATATCAAACTAAATATCAAGCTGAACCAGAAAAAGAACATTATCAAATAAATCTATTTAATAATCTCATCGCTCCGTTTCAAGATCGTAACCTCATCTTTTTTCTAATCTATGTTGCCCTCTGGGGATTTGCCGTTAATCTCAGTACTCCCTTTTTTAATCTCTATATGCTAGAGAATCTCGGTGTCGATATCACTTGGGTAACGCTATTAAGTAGCCTATCGAGTGGCGCAAATATGCTGATGCTATTGGTGTGGGGAAGATTAAGCGATCGCTATGGCAATCGTCCTTTATTGATATTGGTGGGTATGGCGATCGCCATTACGCCTTTATTCTGGTTGCTGACTGGGATATCGCAAGTGCAAGAACAATTGTGGCTATATCTGATCATCTTTCATCTCTTTTTAGGCGGGACTTGGGCGGCGATCGATCTAGGCAGTAATAATATTCAGATTGGTATTGCACCTATAGAACATCACGCAACTTTTTTTGCGATCGTCTCTGCGATCGCAGGCGTTAGTAGTGCCTTGGGTACAACCTTGGGTGGAACTTTAGCCCAATATGCCCATTATGAAGGAATTTTGGGAGTATTTTTTCTTTCTGCAATTTTTCGTTTAGTGGCAGTTATTCCTCTACTATTTGTCCATGAGAATTGTTAAAATCCAGATAACTTTTCAAAAAGATTGCGAAGCAATCTTTTTGAAAAGTTATAGGCAACGTAAAGCGCTACCCACCATTAAACATCTAAGATATCTTCACTAAACAGCATCACTCGCTGGTGTGTTCCTTTAGATCTATACATAGCTCGATCAACCTGTTTAAAGAGGATTTCAGCCGTTTCTCCATCCCTAGGGCATAGAGCAATTCCAATCGTGGCGCTTATAGAAACCATAGTTCCGTTAAAGTCACATTTCTGAGAAATCTCCTCAACCATCTTGTTGGCAAGACTAATCACGTCAGCTTCATGCTTGATGTTCAGCATGACACAGATGAACTCATCTCCTCCCCAACGACTGACCATATCCTCGCCACGTACAGAAGCTTGTAAACGTTCTGCGACACGAATCAAAACTTTATCGCCAATATCGTGACCATAGGAATCATTAATATTCTTAAATTTATCTAGGTCAATAAACAGGATCGCCAGTTTCCAACCATATCTTCTAGCTTGAGTTAATCCATGATCAAGACGTTGCTCTAGTAGTAAACGGTTGGGAAGTCCCGTTAATGAGTCATGCAGTGCAATATATAGTGCATCTTTCTCTTTGACTTGGGATTTTGATAAATCAGCACGTATGTCAGATAGTTCGCTCTTAGTCTGTTTTAGTTCTAATTCAATATTAATTCTTTCGGCAACCTGCTTAGCAAGTTCAGCGTTAACCTGATGTAAATCCCCTACAGCCTGAGTTACTTTTTGCTCAGCCTCTTCATTTTGAGCGATCACTTCTTCCATGGTCGAGTATGGAGGAATGACCTCTTCTTGTTTGAGGACAGCATTTACCGAACTTATTTGTTCGGCGGCTTCCTTAACTTTTGCTTTAATTTCCTCACTTTGCTCAAGCACAAGTTTAAGAGAAATGTCTTCATTGCTTCCTGACTTGTTCAAAGCACCTGCATTTGCCATGATTTTAGTGTACATATTCTTCTCAATGCTTATAGCGCGTTTTATTTTGTCGTAGACAAAATAAAACCTCTAAACCTTTAGCCTGATCGATTTGTTTGATTTACAAATAAGTATGCGCCCATTTGTAAAACGCTATTAGGATGTGCTATGGAGATTGAAAAATCTTTACTACACAGTATTCACAATATCAACATAAAATTCTATTGCTTGAAATCACGTTGAAGCGATGTATAAGATATATAGTTTGTATAAGAATCTAATAAATCTTTACAGTGAAATTACTGGACTTTTGACAAAATCAGCATAATTATTACAACAAAGCCTAGTGTGCGCCGAAAATAATTAACACCTTGGAATAATTCTTCCCAAGCCCAAGTAAATATGGCTCCAAAGGATAGAACTTCTAACCCAATATTAATTTTACCCGTCGTAAAAATTAGCTGTAATATACTAGCAACCAGCCAAGTGATGAGAGGTAAGTTCGGCATTTGTGCTAGAACAATTTTGCCTTCGCTATCCCGAAATATTTGATCAAAAATCTCATTTGCCATTGATTCATGCTGTAGTAGACTTTATTCAAAATATCCTAAAGTAGCTGGGGCTGTGGCTCACGCTGCGCGTGAGCCACAGCCCCAGCTACTTATAACCCTATACTACTTTGTAAGTATTTTATAAAAATCAATCTTATTTTCTTATTTGCTTGTTTTATTAGCAGTTATATTTTGGGTAGTAAATCCGACATCACAAATTAAGTCAATCACTCCAAACTGCTGTAAGACTAGAGCCACGAAAGAACTAATAATTATACCAATTCCAAATTCTAAGATAGGATTAGTTTTGTCCATATATGTCTAGAAATATATTTTCTTTATCACTACCATGACAGTAGACTGTTTGATTTCTTAATTGATTTGATTAACTTGATTTAATAAATAATAAAGTTTTACAAAAAAGCACTTAAGCTGTGTGTTTCCATCGAAGGTGGAAATACATGGCTTAAGTGCTTACAGCACATAGAAATTTTTGAAAGCGCGGCGAAGCCGCGCTTTCAAAAATTTCTCTTTTAGTGCAATGTCTAAATACAACCGTCAACTGATACGGTATAGGTATTACCGATCGCATTGAGTCCGCCGATAAATACATTCACCTGAAAAGGATCACGACGCGATCGCGGTACACCAACGAGTCGTAGTGGTTGACCGACCTTAACCGCCACATTGTCTTTTTTGTAGGCTCCGCCAGAGCTATTGTCACTATATTTGAGATTGAGTTCTATATCATAGTTGGCATTGTTTTCAGGAACAATCGTTGCCACATAGCGATTGTAAGAGCGATCGCTAGGAACTGCGAAGTCTGTATTCCAGTTGTTATTAGTCACTAAAGTACTAAAGGGAGAAACAGTCTTTTTGACACTAATTCCATCAGCACCAACGACATTAAGTGGTTCACAGGTTTCTGCATGGGTTGGGGATGCAAAATTTAAACTAAGACATAAACCGACAATTCCTAAAAAGCCTAGTCGAATTGGATTAAATAACATATACAACTCCTTGATTAACAAAAACTATGAAGCCTTATTTCAACTAATTCTTTAGTTTCTCAAGGGGAGAAATAAATCTGCACTTCACTATTTGGTTAAAGCAATTTGGAGCTTTGCCTCATCTTCATTTGATAGAGAAGTTTTGAGTACTTTGCCTTCAAACTTACTCAGATCTGTGAGTACTTTATCAGCAGTAGCTCTTCTGACTAATACAAAGATAGCAGATGTACTAGGGGCAATGGTGTTACCGAGGTCGCGGATGAAATTATCGTCAATGCCAATATCTGTTAATGCTCCAGAAACTGCCCCTGCTAGCACGCCAACTGTCCAACCAAGGAGCGGATTAAAAAAGATAAATCCAAATAGCAGACCCCAGAATCCTCCACTTAATGCGCCATCAATAGCTAGTTCTTGAGTCTGCTTAATGCGAATTTTTCCTTCTTTATTACGAATTACGATCGCAGCATCTTCTAAATCTACTAGATGCTCTTTTTGTAATTCTCTAAGCTCTTGTAAAGCTTTATCGGCTGTAAATTCATCTTTAAAACCAACAACAATTAAATTGCTCATTTATTTCTCTTGATTAGACTTGATTACTGATGTTACGTAGAAGTCTTCTAAAGCCCTCACCCCTAGCCCCTCTCCCGCAGGAGAGGGGAACAAGAAAATAATTTAGGTTTTGCTCCCCTTCTCCTGCGGGAGAAGGGGTTGGGGGATGAGGGGCGATCCTAGTTCTACGTAACATCAGTTGATTAGAATTTCTGATTTAGAAGTGTGTACTAAAACCTGTGGCTTCGACTCCGCTCAGCCAACGTTAGCTGAGCGGAGTCGAAGCTAGATAACTTTGGTGGGACATTTTTTATCCGCAAGAGCCTTAGCTACTTAATGCATCGCATTATCACTTCTCTAAAGCTAAAAGTTATAGCCAATGCCAACGACAATGCCTAAATCTGTGTTGCGTAAGAATGCTAGATTTGCGGCGACATTAATCGTGAACATGGAAGACAGTGGAATATCAATACCTGCGGTAATTAATGGTCCATAGCTACTATTTGAACCCGCATCAATCGCAAGTCCTCCACCTATATAGGGAGAGAATTTGAAATCACCAAAGGGCTGTTGCGGCTCAAAATCGTAAGTTACAGGGATCAGGATACTTACAAAGTCTCCCAATAGATACACGCTAGGGCGAACTGATATAGTTTCCGTCAAGCCTAGCTTGCTCAAAATTACGAGACTGCGATCGCCTAAATTGCCACTACCAGTAAGACCAAAGTTTAAGCCGACACCAAGATAGCTGGGACCCGAACGGGTAGAGCGAAAGATGCGATTACCATTACTGTCCGTAGGAGGGAGGACTTGAGCGATCGCATTCGGAGAGCTGTTGAGGCTGACTGCGTTACCTTGGGGAATTGCAGTTAATGCTGCTACTGTTGAGACTTTTCCCTCTGGTAACTGAACGCTTTCAACTATTACTAAGCTTTTTACAGGATTTGCTGATTTAGTAACTTCCTTGTTGACTGTCGTGATGCAGCTATTGCGCCATCCGCAACTAGAAGGGGTGACAGTTTCTGCTGATACTTCAGCAATAGCACTACTCATCAATAATAGAGTGATGCCAGCTAGAAGATTAAATTTCATGATTTTGTTCCTTGTAGAGAATCTTTAAAAATCTCTTAATTACTAATTTGACATAGCGATGTTTAACATAGTGAATAAGTTGATTGATTAAAAATAAAATTTAAAGCAAAAAGACTAAATCACATTAATGATACTTAAATTAATTACTTAATAATTTAGCGTTTAGTAAAAGAGAAAATTTTCCATAATATAGCTTTGCCATGTCATGAAAAAAATTTGCTCATTTGTTTTTTGTGAGTTGCTAATTTACCCAATTGATGCTTTCGTTTTACTTACTCATCATTTTGTCAATCCTAGAACAACTTTATTTAGTAGTAATTTAGTTTTGCAGTTTGTTGCTGGAGATAATGTATAGGTAAGAGATTATATTTGAGTGAATTGTATAAGATGTTTTAAAACGGTTTAAATCGTTACATAGAATAAAAACAATTAGAACAAAGATCAAAAAAAGCAACTTAGTATAAAAGGAGAAAATAAAAGCTGTGTAACCTTCCAAAGCCTTATACAACTATTCCATCACAACTAATAAGGAGAATATGATGAGCTTAGAGAATCAAATTAACTCAACTAATCAAGATATTAGTAATGACATAAATAAGAGCAATGATATAGATATGGCTGATCAAACTAATCCTAACCGTGATCCAATTTCTGGCGAATTGGGAGCGCATCCTGTAGGAGCAGGAGTGGGAGCCGCAGGTGCGGGAACAGTTGCTACTGTGGCAGGTGGCTTAGTTGGTGGCCCAGTTGGAGCAGTGGTAGGAGCAGTCGTTGGCGCGGTGGTGGGAGGTTTGACTGGTAAAGATGTTGCTGAGCAAATTAATCCTACGGTTGAAGAAAATCATTGGCGACAGACCTATAGTTCTCGTCCTTATTTTGAGAAGGGAACCACCTATGCAGATTATCAAACTGCCTATAGAACTGGCTATGAAGGATTCGATCGCTATGGGCATGATGGTCGAGACTACAGCGATATTGAGTCGAGTTTGCAAAGTGACTATGAGTCAGATCAGACAGGCAGTCTCTCTTGGGTAAAAGCGAAGCACGCTGTCAAAGATGCTTGGGATAGAGCTGCTGTTGCTTATCGACGCTAATCGTTTGTGGAAGAGCATCCCGAAGGGATGCTCTTCCACAAACCGCTATTTCGGGACTTGTAAATATAATTTGAAAGGATATAAACCTACTATGTCAGTAAGCTTGGAAGATAACAAACGGACAGCGATCGCAGTCAAACTGGCAGATATGAAAGCCATGCAGAATCTGCTTATTAGTAATGATCAAGCATTAATTACGGCTTGTCCCGATCGCGATATTTCTAACCGTTTAGAAAGCTTATTACAAGATGATCAAAAAAACTTAGAGATTATTGATACAGCGATTGTGCAATATGGCATCAAAGCCGAACCAAGGCTCAATGTTGTTAATATGATCAAACTAGCTAAAGAAGCAATGGTCAGTTCTAACCTGAGCTTGTTTGAGAAGGTTGCTGGACATGAACTGATCAATCATAGTCAAGCGTTGGCAGGGCTATTGATCCATAAGGCGGCGCAAATAGTCGGTGCAGATATTGCGATCGCGATCTCGCCTTTAAATACAGTCAACTATGACAATCGCTCTCACCAAGAGCAACTCAAAGGGATCATGGAGATGTTGAGTACGGTAGAACTGACAGGGCAAGAAGCAGATCAGAGTCTATGGGCAAAGGTTCAAGATGCGATCGCGATCGTCAGTGGCATGACTGGAGGAATAGTTAATCGTGAAGATGAGATGACTATTCGTGATCTGATTCGTATTGATCAGGTAAAGGTAACTGCACTGTTTAAGCAACTGCAAAACAGCAATAATCCTCGAAAGTTGGAGGAATACTTTGGTCAATTGTATAAGGATTTGACGGCTCATGCTGCGGCTGTGGAGGAGGTCTTGTATCCTTTGGTGCGTCATTATCATGATGAGATGCAGAATCTCTATGATGAGCAAGCCAAGATGAAGCTATTGCTCAATCAGATTAAAGACTTAAATCCTCAACATGTCGATGATTTTAAAACGGCTTTAGGAAGTTTGATGACCTCTGTGCAGGAGCATGTCATTCCTGAGGAAAACGCCATGTTTTCGAGGATTCAGGACAATCTTAGTGATGAGCAAGAGAAACGCTTAGCCACTGAGTTTAAGGTTGTAAAAAGTAAGATTCAAGACCAACGATTGGCTTGTATCAAGACTTACTAAATTGGCGCTACCGCCAAACTCAAGGAATTTACTCAGAGGTTTACCAAGCAAGCTTTTGAGTGAGTTCTAATTAATTAGGAAACTGACATGAAAAATCCATTAATTCTATTAATAGTCATGGCTATGATCTCTGTGTTTTGTACTGATCGTGAAGCGATCGCTCAAGCTAGCGATGTTCCGAATCCTGACAAAAATGGAGACTTTAATACCGCATTTCAACAAGGGAATCGTGGCTTTTATGCTATTGACAAGTGGTTAGTTGTCCAACCGATAGAAACTGGATCAGATGGTTATGGGTTAACTTGTCGATATTCACCGAATGAGCAAATAAGATCGCGAATTCTGAGAGGAGCGATTGTGACTGCTGTTTTTAAGAAAGGTTCTCTAAATGAGAATAAACTTGATTTACCTAATCGAGCTAATGATGCGATTGTATTAGATAGTAATAACTTACCTTGGTTAAAGATTAGGGGAATGCGCGATGAGTTAGCAGAGCCATCTCAGCCTGTGCTTTTAGATCAATTAGGAGAGTGTTATGTAAGAGCAAACTTAAAGTATATTGCACCGATAAATCCTGATTCTTTCACGTCCCATGAAAAATATTATGATTTCAAGAGTCTATCCTTCATTCCCCAGTTTTGGCAATGGCTGACACTAAACTATCGAGATCAAATGAATAGCTATAAGGACTTCGCCGTAAAATAAGGAACAGATTTTTGATGGTGCGTCTTTACTACGCCATCAAAAATCTACAGCGCTTTGCGCTCAAAGCCAAACCAAGATATTTTCTAAAAAGCTTGCGAAGCAAGCTTTTTAGAAAATATCTTGGGGTTCGTTTGATCGAAAATTGCTGTAATTGCAGAACCCATAGATGAATAGAAGTTCCCAGTAACTTTTCTTCCATTCATCTATGGTCAATATTAAAAGATAAATGGAAGAAAATATTCTGTACTTATTCTCCTTAGATTCATCACAAAGTATAAATAAATTGTTATGGAAAAGAAATATTTGTGAGGGTGCTGTTATGTTTTGATTGACTTAATTGCAAATATTGATATTAAAAGTCCGAAGCTTTCACTCTTTATTTTGACAATTGAAATATTCATAAATATACAAAATATACATGAGCTTTTTTCCCTATGGCAAAGCGATCACTACGAGCATCACCAATTGGAGTGAAAAAGGCTAAGCAGCAATTTGCTCTCAAGGGTTGGACACAGGAATATCTAGCTAATGAAGTTGGAATTAAGACGAGACAACCAATTTGGCGTTTTTTTGCTGGACAGGCGATCGAACGTTATACATTCTTTGAACTTTGTACAAGATTAGATTTGGATTGGCGAGAGATTGCCCTTGATCCTCCGCTTGAATACATTGCTCTCAATATTGATGGAACTACTGATTTCACCGAACTTGGAATAGATGCTCTTGTTCAAATAGTGCGATCGCAACGACGTGAGAAAATCAATCACCAATGTGGCATCTTGCAATTATTGGATGTTAATCGCCCTATTAAAATTGAGCAGATTTACATTGATGTCAACATCCTAGAACAGATTGCTAGTCAGCAATGGCTAGAAATCTCCGCAATCAATAGTCTCGCCCCCGAAGATATTGATCGCTATGGCTTGGGCAAAATCGTCGAAAGTCAAATCCCAGGGATGCAGGCCGTCGCCAAGTATAACAAGCTCAGAGTATTGGGAAAACCGGGTTCTGGCAAATCAACTTTTCTCAAACATCTCGCCATTGAATGTAACCGTGAGCAATTTGTTGAGAGTCAAATTCCTATCTTTATTAAACTTCGAGACTTTGCGGAAAGTCGTAAAGAGCAAAATCAAATTGATTTCTTAGGATTCATCCATCAGGAGTTTCTCACTTCAGATGTTTCCCAACTGTCAGTGATTAAGAAATTGCTACAAGCAGGGAGAATTTTGCTTTTAATTGATGGAATGGATGAAGTTTCCCATGAAGAAGAGAGTGCGATCCTCAATGAAATTCGGCGATTCTCTGATAAATACCACAAGAATCAATTTGTCGCCACCTGTCGCACAGCATCCCAAAAGCTAGCTCTGCAAGGTTTTACAGATGTGGAAATTGCCCCCTTTACCCAAAAGCAAATTATTGATTTTTCGCAAAAATGGTTTATTGCCTTTAGCCAAGAGCCTAATGATGGAATCGCCAGTTCGCTACAATTTATGGACAAGTTGGAACTGCCTGAAAATTGGCGCTTTCGACGGATGATTACCACACCCTTATTTCTGCATCTCGCCTGTTCCATATTTCATCGTCAAGGTAAATTCCCTATTAAGCAAGCTGAGTTTTATAAACAAGGAATGGACTTACTCCTCGGTAAATGGGATGAAGCAGAGGGCATTGAACGCGATCAAATTTATCGCGGATTTTTGTTACCGCAAAAACTCAAGCTATTGAGCCAAATTGCCTCGGCAACCTTTGAGCAGGGTCAGTACTTCTTTGAACAGGGAGCCGTTGAACAATATATCGGTGACTATCTAGAAAGTCTTCCTGATGCTAGTAATGATCCTGAAGAAATCCAACAGGCAAGTGAAGGCGTATTGAGAGCGATCGAGTCCCAACATGGGCTATTAGCAGAGAGGGCAAGAGGGATCTTCTCCTTCTCCTATCTCGCCTTACAAGAATATTTCACTGCTCGGAAGATCGTCGCTAATCACAATCTCCAATCCTTAGGACAGTCTCTACAGGGATTGGTAGACCATATTACCGATCCCCATTGGCGAGAGATCTTTTTGCTAACGGCGAGTATGCTTCGTAGTGCTGATGGCTTGGTGGAGTTAATGAAACAACAAATTGATGCTCTTGTTTCTGAAGATCCGCATCTACAAGATTTTTTAGCTTGGGCTAGCCAAAAGTCAAAATCTAATCCATTAGAAACCAAATCTGCGACGGGGCGAGCCTTTTATTTAGCTTTAATCCGTGCGCCCAAACTTGCCCCCGACCTAGCGCTAGCCTGCACCTTAGATCAGGGTGAATTTTTAGATGCGGCTCTCGATGACCTATTACGCGAATCTGTCCTCAAAAAGAGCAAAGACTTTGCCTATGTCCATGCCTGTGGTGACGCGCTGAGCAATATTTTAGGAATTGTCGTTGATATTGGATTTCATAAATCACTACAGCAACTCAGTGATCAACTACCTAATGACAATCATACGAAGGCAAGTTTTGAAGACTGGTGTAAGAACAATTATGCAACTTGGGTAAAAAAGCTACAGGAGGCGATCGCTACCCATCGCAATATCGGCAATAAGTGGGAATTTAGCGTTCCTCAAGAACAAGCTTTGCAATACTATTACGACGCTAATCAACTACTACTTGATTGTCTCAATAGCAATTGTGAAGTTACCACCAGTATTCGCGAAGAAATAGAAGCAACTTTATTGTTGCCCCAACAAGAACTTGAAAAGCGCGAATGGGAATAAATATCATCAAAAAGCGCGCAGGATGCCCGCCAAGGAACTAGTGGCGGCGCGAAGCACCGCCACTAGTTCCTTGGGTTTGAGCGCAAAGCGCTGTATTAAACTTTGCAACAAGATCAATCAAGTTACTGATCTCATTTATCAAGTCAATCATGATTCTGACAAGGTAGGTACAGAAACCTTTTAGGAGAGCCTAAATGACTAGATCAACCGAGCAGACATCTGTACATTCTGACGAAATTAACAAGTCCCACGGTCACACCGTCGATAGTGAAGGTTTACTCAATAACTATGCGATCGAGCCAGAAATGTATACAGAGTATGGTACTTCCCTATCTGAACTGACCAATAGAGTATCTGTCGTTGATATTTTTGATTCAGAGGCGGCAGCAAAAACAGCCGTATTAGAAATAGAGCAGAAAGGTTTACTCGTCTCGCATATTTCCATTGTGGCAAAAAACTATAAAGATTCTCAAAGCACTATGAATTGGGAAAATATCAATAATGAGGGTGGCTTGGCAGCAGTTTTAACAAGATTGGGAATTAGTGATCATGCGATCGCTAGATTTATCGAAGCGATCGACAATGGCAAGTTTTTGATCATCGAAGTTGGTAGCGATCGCGAAGCTAGCCAAGTCCAACATGTTCTAGAAAAAGCTGGGCATTCTCTCCAATAAGAATAAGCGTGGCTTCGCCACGCTTATTCTTATTGGAATTGTGATAGGAACTCTAACATTAACTCTTCCTCCGACATTTGCTGTTGTCTCAGAAATTCGGGACCTCTCAAAAACTCTTTAATCGTGATGCGGCGATCGCGAAAATCGACAACAAATTGATGCATTTGCTCGATAATTTCAATCTGAGACTCAACTTCCAGTAACGCCTCGCCAATTGGATCGCCACCACGCTTGCTAATTTTCTTAAAAACCGCAGTCATCTCACCTTGCTGCGTTTTTTTCGTGAGTTTAAGTTGGCGCTTTAAAGTTTCCAGTTGCTCCTTGAGATAAGTATTTTCCGCCTCCACCTTGGCACAGTGTCGCGTTAGATCATCGGAGCTATCGCGATCGATAATTGCCCCTAACTCTTGCTGCTTTTCAATCGCCAATAGCCTCGCCAAATCACCATTTTGATAAGCGAGATTAATTTCCTTCATAATCTCTGTACGATATTCCTTTTCTGCTGCATCAGTCACCTTGTCAGGATGAAAGCTATCAGCTAGCCGCAAAAAAAGCTGACGAATTTTTTTAAGATCATCACGATCTGGCTTAGGTATATCTTCTACAAATTGCTGATGAGCGCGTTCCCTATAACCATCCCAATTAGGCTCATCTTCAGAATCATCATCATGTTCAAATATCTCTTCAAACATATCTGATACTGTCGGCAAATGTTTAGGACTGATGATTCCATCGATTTGGAGATTATAGTAGACCGTCTCAATATCCCTACGGGACTTCTTGCCTAATTTTCGACCAGAGAATATTTCTTGAAAAACAGCATGAATTTGTGTATCTAGTTCCAATATCTTTTGTCGAAAAGGAGCCACACGCTGAGCAATCTGAATCCCAACTTCTTTGATACTATCGTTGAGATTATTTAACTTAGTGCGGTTAGACTCAATCTGTTTGATGAGCTTACTATTTTCCTTCTCCAAAAAGTTGAGGCGAACACGCAGATCTGAAAGCCCAAGCTCGTTGTTAGTATCTGTAGCAATTTTAGATTTTCGAGCCATAGAGTTGAATAGGGAACTGCATTAATATTCTATAGTTGTTTTAAATAATTTGCAGAGGGGCTTCGACTCCGCTTAGCCATTGGTGTAAGCTAGCTGAGCGAAGTCGAAGCTGTAGTTCTAATTTGAATTATCTATAATCTGCAAATTCTAATGCAATTGCTAATATCTAGCAAAAGCTGTGGGCGCACGTTGCGCGTGCGCCCACAGCTTTTTGGGTTTTGCTGAAGATGCCTCCTAAATCAGATCACCTAATAAACTCGATACTTCTCCTTGCATATTAGTACGGTTATCGTCGTAGAGCATGAGGGTATCTAGCTTTTTATGACGCGAGAGTTTT
The DNA here is from genome assembly GCF_012863495.1 of Pseudanabaena yagii GIHE-NHR1. Taxonomy (NCBI): domain Bacteria; kingdom Bacillati; phylum Cyanobacteriota; class Cyanophyceae; order Pseudanabaenales; family Pseudanabaenaceae; genus Pseudanabaena; species Pseudanabaena yagii. Next base: position 627,612 of record NZ_JAAVJL010000002.1, on the reverse strand, counting down.
TGAACTTTGCGGACATTGCCATTAGTGGCATCAAGGGCAGCCGTGATCGCAGAGTGACGAATACGGTGGGGAGACATTTTTTTGGTAATGCCTGAGTCTCGCGCCAATTGATCGACAATTTGGTAAATTGCTGTGCCAGTCAGTCTATGTCCATGATTAACAGGATCGAGCGAGTGAAATAATGGGCGATCGCTATTTTTTGTCTTAAGTTGAGATAACCAGTCTTGAATTGCATTAGCAGTTCCCATATTAAGACTAATGAGACTCTTTTGAGAGCCACGTCCCTTGCCTAAAATTTGCAGCGATCGCACCTCATAGTCAAAATCACCGATATTCGCGCTAACCACTTCATTACGACGCAGGGCATTATCCCACAGTAGTCTCAAAATTGCGAAATCACGTTTTCCCTTGAGGGTAGTTCGATCTATTTTTAAAAGCATCGTGCGAATACCATCGGGCTTAATCCCAGTCGTATCGCGATAGGTTTGGACTGTCTCAGTTTGGACATCATCGAGATTCCAATTGCATTTGCCTAGTTTGGCGGCGAAATTTACCAGCGATTTAAGAGCCGATAGACGACGGTTAATTGTCGATTCTTTTAAGCCTTGAGTAATCAGATCTGACTTGTAACGTAGCGCGATCGCGATCGCCTCAAAACGATTTAACTGCAAAAATTGGGCAATCACTGTCTCCGTTGGCTTTTGTCCATAGGCAGCCAGAAAAAAGTAACGTAAATCCTTCTCATAGGCACGTCTAGTATTGAGACTCCGTTTGTCTGCGAGGAGAGAAGTGAGAATGTCTGGATTAAATCCCGTCAAAGCATAGGGAATTCCACTAGAAACAGCGCTCATTTGAGTCTCATCAGTATCTAAATAAGTCCTATTTTGATTCTCAGGTTCTAATTTAGATACAGCAATTAGTCTTGATTGAGTCTCATTAGTCCCAGTTGCAGTCTTATTGAGTGTCTCAAACTCTTGATTTAAGGCATGATTTAAGGCATATTTATCTTGGCTAAATCGCAACTGTTCAGGAGCGATCGCATCGGTAATCCCCGCATTAGTCGCCGCCCGTTTGACAATCCCATAGATTGCTGTTCCCGTCAGCCTATGCCCATATTTCGCCCGATCTAGGGATATAAATAGCGGCATTGGAATATCCTCATCCTCGCTAGGAAGATGCGTTAAATTTAGCCAGTCCTGTAATGCGGTGGCTGTGTCCAAACTGAGACTAATAATTTCCTTTTGGTTTGATTGCCCTTGCCGCTTATAGCATTTATCAACCTGTAGCGATCGCCCCTCACAATCGACATCATTAATATTAATCGCGGCAACCTGCTGGCGCTTTAGAGAATTCTCGATGAGTAATCGCAAAATTGCATAATCACGCTGACCTGCCAATGTATCGCGATCGCAAGCCTTAAGAAGTCGCTCTGATAAGTCGCTTGGTAAGGTCATTTGTCATTACACATCATGATTTACTGCTAAAAACTTTGTAGGCGATCGCACCTAAAATCACTAAACCAAAGAAGGGCAACCAGTTATAGCGAATCCAATAAAGCAAATTATTAAAAAAGTAACTAGCTTCACGGGATACCCATGCTGCGATGACCAAAGCCCCAACAAACATCACAAAATACATCACTATCTTTGTCATTGTCTTCCTTCCTAGAGAATTCTCTTTAAAAATGAGTCCATTCCAAATGCCATACAGATCAGTGTGATTACTCCATATTGCTCACCACTACCAAAGCTCAACCATTTTAGAGATTGAGCGATGGATGCGCCACTGCCAGCAGGACTTTCAGTAAAACGCATCATAATATTAAATACAAGATGGGTAAGACTAATGGCTAAAACCTTGCTTATTAGGTTTTTATTCATCCCTGTTTTATCTGTAATTCACCCACAATCATAACAAAAACCCTATGTCGCGTACTGTCCCGTACCAGCCTGTCCTTTTACGATTGCTACATAGTGCGATCGCTCTATTAGTATTTGGCTCATTGATTACAGGCTTTATGGTTTATGACCGATATGACAAAAGATTTGGGACGCTTAATTTACCAATTATCCGTGATACTCAAGGCATTCATGGCACGATCGCCTTAGCATTTTTATGTCTTTTACCACTCTTTGCCATTTACTGCTTTCATATAGGCGATCGTCGTCTGATTCAAAAGGAATCATTCAAACAACTGCAAGAAGTGGGAAAACCGATTTGGTGGATCTCATTACAGCGATTTGCCAATAGTCTGCTCCTAGTGTCTGCAACCTTTGCCGTTATTACAGGAAGGATGATGCAGGAGGAGTGGCTACCCACTGGAGAATTTAATCACGTTTGGTATATCGGGCATCTAATAGGATGGCTATTGATGTTTGTTAGTGTCGCGATCCATCTATTAATGAGTGCCAAGGTTGGAGGCTTGCCCCTATTGCTCTCAATTTATAACTGGAAGATTCGTCCTGAGGATATGCCCAAATTTTGGCTACGCGGCTTTAAGCTCAAGCCTTCCACCACATTTCTATTCTTTTTTGAAGCCGTAGTAATTGGTGGCATCGCGATCGCTTTTATCTTGCCGTTAATATTTACATCACCTCAATAGATTGCATATTGACCAATCCTCTAAAATGACCTTAGCGCCATCAACCCTATTGTGGATTGGTATTACTAGCTACTGTGCAGAAATATGATCAAAAAAGACTTAACTTTACGCAGCGATCATGGTTGGAAATCCGAGGAAGGATACAAGATTTTTATTGCCGATCGCGGTGCGGTACGGTTTGATTTTCCCAAAGATTGGATAGTGAAATTTAAAGAAAAGTCGGTTAGCTTTCACGACCTCGAACCACCAGATGATACTGGCGCATTAGAAATGTCCTTTAATCGCCTTCCTCCTAATGATTGGAGTACATTTCCTCTCAAAAAGACTCTGCATCAAATTTTGGAGGATGATGATCGCAAAATTACCCATAAAAGCAAAGTTACTAGTGCTAATCGCGATGGCATGAGACTGGTTTGGGCAGATATTCAATATATTGATGCTACTGAAAAAAGGCCTGCCACATCACGTATTTTGGTGGGTATTGGTGGTAATGTCCAAGTCCTGTTTACCTTTGACTATTGGATAGAAGGCGAAGAACAGATGCGTGAAGTCTGGGAAGCCATGTTGCGATCGCTACGTCTGGGACTGTTTATACCCGACCCAACTAGAGGTCATATTGTAAATCCCAACCTTAATTAACAGAAAGTGGTAGCCTTGGCTACCACTTTCTGTATTTGTAATCGAATGGTGTATTGTTAACTCACTCAAAGTGATTTAGGATAAACGGCGCAAAGTGTCTGAAAATGTCTGATTTGGCAGATCAGCTTTCGGTGGGTATTTAAACTGGGTATAACTGGGTATAAAAATATGGCTCAAGTAATCGCGACAGTCAATATGAAGGGTGGTGTAGGTAAAACCACCTTAACCGTCAATATTGCCACCTGTTTGGCGAAAATCCATCGCAAAAAGGTTTTAGTCGTCGATTTAGATACCCAAATCAGTGCCACTCTGAGCATGATTTCCCCAGCTGAGTTTGCTAAATGTCGTAAAGAAAACCGAACCCTAAGACATTTAGTTAGCCAAGCGATCACCCGTTACGGAGTCCAAGTTAACGACCCCGAAGAAAAAATTTACCAAGTTAAAGATCTGGTCATTCCCCATGTTTGCAAGGTTCAAGGCTTAGATCTCCTAGTGGGAGATATAGACCTATATGATGAGTTTCTGGTTTCAGAGATGCTCTACAACCGATCGCTTTTATACGAAGAAAAGCAAACCTTCCAACAGACATGGAGCAAATTTGAGCAAGGCTTAATCAGAGCTATTCTTGCACCTGCAATTAAAAACTACGATTTCATCATTCTGGATTGTGCCCCTGGCTATAATTTGATTACGCGCAGTAGTATAGTCGCTAGTGACTATTACCTGATGCCAGCTAGACCTGAACCTCTCTCTGTAGTGGGTATTCAGCTATTAGAAAGACGTATTGAGAAGTTGAGAGAAGTCTATCGTGATGATAAGTCGGTGAATATTCAACTATTAGGAATCGTCTTCAGTCTGTCTGCGGGCTTTACTCTGAGCCGCTACTACAATAAGGTCATGGATCGGGTAAGTGCCGATTTTAGTAGTGCTAAAATTTTTAAAACGAAAATTCCCAATGATGTAAATATCGCCAAAGCTGTAGACGATTTTATCCCTGTATCACTATCTAATCCAAATTCAGGCGGCGCAAAAGCCTTTGCAGAAGTAACAGTAGAGCTTTTGAAAAAGTTGGAAGTTTCTCTAGGTATGAAAGAGCAAACCTCAAGGCTGAGTTTAGTTGATTTAGAATAAATTCTGTGGTGATCTAGATAAAGCAGACACCATCAAATCATTTATCCACGCAGTGCCAGAAGAGTATGACCAGATGAGATAAGTACAGTACTTCTACATTCAGTATTGGGCAATGTATAAATTAGCTATATTTCTGAACCGTAATAGCTATAGCTTTCTCGCATTAGTCTTAGCAATTGTTGATATAGCAATCGCGATTACCACCGTAAAGATTCAAGGTAAAGTAGAAGACTCCGTTATCGTTACTCTGTGGGCATTTCGTGGTGCGATCGCTACGATAGTATTTTTTTTAGCATTGCTGGGAAATAGAAAACATCAGAATAAAGCGATTACTATCATCGCTTTAACACTAACTGTATTAGCCCTTACCTTAGAAATCATTCTAGGAGTTGCAATTCTTTGGCAATTGATTTGGGAAGTCTTAAAATGGTTGAGCCATTTAATAATTCGCCCTTGGTAAATAAGTTAATAAGTACACCTTTTTGGAACAAGAATTTAAAAATATGCCAGAAAAATTAATAGGCGATCGCCTTACATCTCTACAACAAATAGCCAAACCTTGTCATCACTGTGAAGGTAAAGGCTATATCGAACTGCGCGATTGTTCTGGAGAAATTCAACGAGAAGAAAACTGTTCATTTTGCAGTGGCACAGGAAAAATAGAACTAGAGGATAAGAAATAAAGAAGATTCTATATAATTTGCTATACCTCACTTGAAATATCACGACTAGGAGCAATAATGTCCGATTTGATTAGCAGCCACTATGATGACCAATATTTTGACTGGCAAGCTCCGATTGGTGAGTTTGGAGGATGGGCAAATCAAACCAAATTTATTAAATACATATCAGAGCATAGTGAAGTCTTAGACTTTGGCTGCGGTGGGGGATTTCTCTTGAGAAATATCCAATGTGCTAAAAAAGTGGGAGTTGAGGTAAATCCAGCAGCCGCAGCCGCAGCTAAGAAAAATGGGCTGGAGATGTTTCGCAGTGTCGATGAAATCCCAGATGAGTATGTTGATGTCATCATTTCTGACAATGCTTTAGAACATACTCTACAACCACTTCAAGAACTCAAGTCACTATATAAAAAACTAAAGACTGGCGGCAAAATCATTTTTGTTGTTCCCTGTGAATCAATTTCCTACAGCTATAAGCCCAATGATATTAATCATCATCTTTTTAGCTGGAGTCCCATGTGCATTGGCAATCTTTTCACTGAGGCGGGATTTTCAGTAATTGAGTCCAAACCTTACATTCACAAATGGCCTCCGAAGTACCAACTAATCGCCAAAATTGGTGGAAGACCTCTATTTGAAATAGCCTGTCGCATTTTCGGGAGAATTGAACGGACTTGGTATCAAGTAAGAGTCATTGCCGAAAAGCATCCGTAAAGATTGTAGCGAGGCAAAGCCTCGCCACAATCTATTCATAAGAATTACGCATAAAGTACACTTGCTTGCTCATGGTAGATATGCAACCATCAGTCTACTGTTTCACCTTTCCTTGAGATGTAGTAATGAAAAGTTATCTATTCATAGCTGCTGCTGCGATCGCTTTATTTGGATGTGAGTCTCAACCTAGTCCAACTCCTAGCTCTCCTGTACCTAGCTCTACAAGTAATGCTCCTACAAATCAAGCGATCGCGAAGGTGTCATTGATCGAAGATAAGCCAGTGTTTGTCGCATCTCAACAAAATCCGCAGTCCAAAGAAATTGATGCTCAATTAGGAATGGATTTATATGTAGCTGATACAGTTCGTACTGAGGCAAATGGCAAAACGCAGGTTGAGTTTAATAATGGTGTGGGCTTTCGGATTGGTGGTGATTCCATTTTACAAATCCAACCTCAAAATCGATTGCACCTAAAGTCTGGCAAGATGATTACTTGGATTAAACCTGGTTTAAAAGTTCCCACAGAAATTTCTACGCCTTATGCAACCGCAGCTATCCGTGGCACAACAGCTTTTGTGGAAATTCCTAAGGATATCAATCAAGGTGTCAGGTTTTTCTCTTGGGAAGGAACGGTATCGGTGAAGTTACCTAATCAGTCAAAGGAAATTGTGTTGTTGACTGGTGAGGAAATTTTGGTCAAACCAAATGATACTAAGCCTCCAGTTGTCCGCCGTTTAAGCTTGAAAGAGTGGAAAGATCATGCGGCTCAAAAGAGTTCCTTACTACGCAGCTTTAAAATGCCTCTACCCACTCAACCAATCATCGATAAATTAATCCCCGGACAAGCTAGCTTGGAAACTGCTTCTCAAAAAAAGAAAAGCTAAAAGCCAAGAGCCAGCAAATTTTATGAAAATCATCACAAGAACAACCTTAACCAATTGGTTAAGGTTGTTCTTGCTTTGTGCTCGCTTGTGTAAGTCCCATCAAAATACGTACATAACACATAAGCTTATGAAATTATTTAGCTTATGTAAATAACCAACGATTCCCCAAATCAAGCTCTAGGCAAAGGTTTTAGTTTATTAAACTAGAATCAAAAAACATACTAAAAAGTCCTACAATGAGACTATCAGTCTCGCTGTAGGACTTTTTAGTATGGAATCGAAAAAATTAACTAAGCAACAGAAACGCAGTAGACGATCGCTAAAAAATACAATCCCACTCGCAAAGCTGACACATGATGAGGTTTATTTAATTACAGCATTGCTATCTAACTGGAAAGCATCTTTTGACAGTGTGGGAAACGCAAAACTGATAGAGAAAAAGATTAAAGTTGCTCCCTTTGCAATGGGTGAGGCAAACTTTTGCCAACTGGTATATAAACTCGAAAATTTTGTCAATCCAAAGACGATCTAGGAATTTGGATCGGAATACCTATGCCGTCTTGATTCCTTTATCTCATTCTTGAGTTCAAGACTTTCTCTCTCTAAAAACTCAATCTTAGTCCTCAACACATTTACGTGTCCTACAAGCTCTGTGTATCCCTGTTTCTGAGCTTGTTCGATTCGATTTATTGAGTTAGTTATCTTAACTGATGTTCCCAATATCGCAAGGAGAACACTAGCTTCAATTACGAATGGAGGCATTGCTATAGACTCCCTATAAATATATTTTGTCCAACATTCAGAACCTGTACATTTTGAGCGTACAAAGGCTCATAAATACTGATGTTTACATTGCCTCTAATCTTGCTGTAAGGGGCAAAGATCAATCGATAATTCGTGGCAAATTGCACATCAATTTCAATCATATTTTTATCGAATTTGATTGATTGAGCCTTGCCACTTGTAAAGCCTAGCTCTGGGATAAAAAGTATCGACTGTAGAGTGCCAAAAGTAGCTTGAGGAACCCTTGCAGCCGATACTTCTATGAGCAATTTAGGCTGTGTGAACTGAATTGGCACAGCAAACTCACGCTTGATCGAGAAATTCACTGTGCCACGATACAAAAGCCTTATATTGCCCATGATGCTCTATTTACCTGCGGCTGGTTTCTTTGCGCTAGATTTTGGCTTTGCCTTGACCTTGCTAGCATCACCAACAATCTGAGTGCCACCTGCAACGGTTTTGAATGCTACCGCTTTGCTGTTTTTCGCCAAAACAGTCTTGGCTAGCGAATACGAGCAACCATTTGGCACTACCACTGAATACCATGAGATACCGTCGGCACTACACAGCATAGATCTCCGTCCACTGGCTGTACCTCCAGATCGGGGTAGATACAAAGCTCCATTCTTGGCTTTAATAAGCTTTGCATCCTTTGCGGCGGCTGTCGCGGGTTTTAACTTGATATCCAAAGCCTTGATAGTGCTTTCTGGAACTTTGCCGATCAATTGAACTGTTACTTCTTTTCCAGACTTCTTAGTCTTTTTTGAGCCAAAGACAAGAGGAACTCGCCGCCCTGTCGCTGGTCTACTTTTGCGAGTAGTCGCCATAAATTTTCCCTTTAAATTTCAAAGATTGATGGAAGGCTTAGGACTCAGACAGCCCTAAGCCAGTCGCCTACACGTAGTTAACTGCGGTGAGGGTAACTTCACCAGCACTGCCAAGGGTAGGAGTGAAAGGGATGTTTGCGGCGATCGTTGCCAAGCCTGTTTCTAAGGACACATCAATGGTGATGTTGTTAGGCTGATCGGTTGTAGGTGTTACAGACTTCTCTGCTGCTGCCAACAATTGAGCAATTTCAAGGAATGCACTAGGCAGATCGGTGGACTTAGCATCACCAGTGCCGACGGTGAAAGCGCTGTAGGTAGAGCCTAGATAGTCACTGGCATCGACAACCAACTTACCGCTTGAATCCAAGGAAGTCTGAATGGGTATAGCCGCGTTAATGGCAAATACGTTGCCATCGAAAGAGGCAGTCATTGTAATGTTATTCTTTGGCGCAAGAGCAGGGTTAGCCGCGTTGCGAGTAATTTCTGCTTGGTTCAATAAACGCGATACTTCAACGAAAGCACCTGCAATATTTGTGGACTTAAGAGAAGAACCTGTAGGGGTATATGCAGTCATTTTTTTGGGTTTGCTTTGACTAAACTTGCATAGCCAAGCTATATCCAAGGCGAAATACTCGCAAATCGCTACAGCCTATATTTTGCAACACTTTTAAATACCCGTCACATCCTTGGATAGTAGTATCCAAGGATGTCTTTCCGTTTGCGAAAAAAAATATTTTTGAACTAAAATCCGCGTCACGAAAACCGACAAAATTTATCTAAAAACATATGACTGCATTTGTCCGTAGTGGCACACCAACAAGCTCTCAAATGAGACTCCCTGACAACGTCGATACAGTCGAAAAATGCCTAACATGGTGCTTAGAGCAGATGTGGGATTTGTACGGTAACAGCGATTTTTATCCCGTGGCAAATGCCGATCCAGTCAAACGAGTCCAGAAAAATGCTTTTAAGGCTGCCAACGGCAGTAACACCAAGCTTTTTTCGATTTATCTAACCGTTGATCCGAACTTTGGGCGCGATGGAAGTACTAAGGAATGGCTTGCAACGCAAGAAATCGGAACGGCTACAGCATCCAATAATTACAACTCCTAAGCTATGACCTTATTCACTCAGATTTACAGCGACGCTCACAACTTTTTGCAAGGTGTGATCACTATCCCAAATACCGCGACAAATTTGGCGAAAGCGTATCTAGAAACCATCGTAGATGGCATTGTGGACAACACAGCACAGCCGATCCTATTGGGTTTTCTATATCAGGTTGACGCATCTCTTCGGCGTTCTAAACCATACCCAATCGTCAGCCAACGCCAGACTATCCCCCTAGATATGTCTGAGTGTGCAAATTTCCTATTTGTGCCTGTGAGTCGGTTTATTGACGATTACACTCTCAGCCTATATGTGTCGTCAGAATCTTCTGGTGGAGCCGTTGACCTGTCAGCCTATGCCCTAATCTCGCAATTGCCCGATCTAGCTCCTTACGCGAGACTTATCGACATTCCCAATCTTTCTAACTATGTCAGCAATTCGCAGCTAGCAACAGCTTTGGCGAACTATGCCCTAACATCCCAATTACCAGACTTATCAGCCTATGCATTAAAAACAGAAATAAATGGATTCTCGGTAAAATCCCAATCAGTATCCATTTCTCAAGGGCAATCAACAACAGTCAATGGTGTAGTTTTGGGCATATTTGAGCAGGTTGGATACAATCAGGTTTCACCGTCAAACATGACATCAAACTCCTCGCTATCTCCAATCATCGCAAGTTCTAGCAGTCAGTACGATAGCTCGTATGGGGCTTGGCGTTGCTTTGATGGTCAAGTACCGAACGAGCCTGATTTTGCTAGTAGCGGAGCTTTATCGAGTGACTGGATAGCTTTGGATTTTGGATCTGCTAGCAAAGTTGTTCGTCGGTATTCAATATTCCCGTCAAACGTGAGCATTGTTAACTCTAATACTCCAAAGCAGTGGACTTTTCAGGGAAGCCTAAACAATACTGATTGGGTAACGTTGGATTCGCAATCAAACATTTCGGGATGGGTAGGAGCAACACCGAAGGTTTTTGACTTTACAAACAGTGTTGCCTATCGCTATTACAGGCTGAATGTCACAGGTATTACAGTACCCGGTGGGCTTTTAAGGATCGGTGAGATCCAAATGTTTGAGCTTTTGGGTGATTCGTACAAAAAATCTGATGCTAATTATCAAGTAACTTACGCAAGTACGACAGGCACTCAAACAGTTACCCGCACAGCATCGGGTGGAGTAAACGCAATCATTCTTTACGCATAAAACATGGCAACACCCGCAGAAATAGCAGCCTTGAATAAGGCATTAAATTCGCCATCGTACAACAGATACAGTGGAACCCAATACCCTGCAACTCCAACGCAACAACCAGACCCCAAAACTCCGTCACAAACAAAATCAACACCAATACCTGCGGATAATGGACTGCTTAGACAGCCCCCAAAGACTAGTCCACAAGATTTAGAGAATGCTTTTAATGCGCCATCTGCAAGTAGGGGAGCGGCAAAGTATCCGAACCCAGCCCCAAAGCAATCAACACCAACCCCAGCAAGATACGGCGAAAAAATTGGCAATGGGATAAATAATCTCGGCAAAGCGGCGGCGATCGCCCAAGCGGCGGCGACGATTGGCGGTGATTTGGCTAATTTCGCGAAAACAAAAAGCCCTGAGGCGGCGGCTGAGGCGGCTGTAGATGCTCTGTCTCTAGGATTGCTGGCGGCTCCTAACCCTTACGCAAAAGCTGGAGGGCTATTCCTCTCCCTCTTAGGTAAACCATTGATGGGGTTATTTTTTGGCAGTAAGAACAACATCGCTAGCTCTTCAGCAGCCCCATTTTCTGGCGGACAGAGTGCTGGCGTTCAATACAGGGTGGGGTTTGTTGTTTTCTACAGTGATGCGCCGCCGAGATACCACCCTCCTGAAGGCGCATTAGGATCGGAAACGCCCCCAACTGAGCAACAAATTCGAGAGCAAGGCGCTTTAGTTACTGGACCGATCGCAGGATCAGTAACTTTGCGCGGGACAGGTCAAATTCTCGATCTTTATATAGATGGGGTAAGGTGGACACAGATCTATAATTTTGGAGCGAACCCAGTAGCACAAATTTACAGGGTATTTCGCAACGATGGGCAGCCAGAGGGAAACCCAGAATATAAACCGATAGTAAACAACGATGGCAGCGCACCTAACCCATCCTTTGACCCTAATGCTATTGGTGATGCGATCGGTCGGTTGGAGGATTTAAAAAATAGCGTCAATGGCATTAGCCAACAGAATGGCGATATCTTGGACGCTCTGAAGGGATTGCTTAATAAAAATGCGAACCCTAGCCTAGCACCGCAACCAGTTGCGCCAAATTTCACGCCACAACCTGCGATCGCGCCGCCAAATACGCAAATAAAATCTTCTCCTAGCCCTAGCAGTGGATCGGCTCCCTCTCCAAACTTTACGCCTCAAACACCGAAGACAGGCAGTCCTGATGATGTGGTTAGCAAACTTAAGGAGCAAATCAAGCAGGCAGAGCAGGCGGCGCAAGATGCTGCCAAGGTAGTCGAGCAAACTACTAAAGATAGGTTTAAACAAACAGATTGTCAGTTTTCTTGTGAAAATTTGGCTAAGTGTTTTGTTGATTTAACTGTTGATATTTTTGATGGTTGTAACGAGACAAACGGGACAGCTAAGACTAAACAAATTACGATTCAGGTATTACCAAAAGATAAGGAGAAAACCAAGGCAAGCTTTAAGGAATTGCTAGAAATTAGGTCAAGAGAATGCAGCCTAAATGATAAGGTTCTGACTGTCCCCGAATACTGGCAAGTGAGGGTAGGACAAAGACCGCAAGCGGTAGTTCTCTATCGTGAATTTGTGAATGGGAAGTTTACCGACACTTACTACCAGCACAGCATTCCTCATTACAACGGAGCAAAGGGAGTGAAGCCAAATCTATCGCAATTTAATAAAGGAGAACATAGCGCTATCTATGTCTGCAAGGACAATTCAAAGGTTCAGGTGTATGCATCAACGGAAGCGGAAGCGAAACGGATAGTTAATGAATTTGAGAAGCTGATTAACCCGCGGCTCCGCGGCGATATTGTCCATACTGGAACTCGAAAGGGAATCAAGAAGACTACAATTAAGCCTATCCGTTTAGACTTCTTTTCGACTGGTCAAACTAAACTTTCTCCTGATTGGAGTATTGCTTTATGAGTGCTATTTCTGATGCGATGAGGGATGTATTTAATAACAGTATCAATCTCTATTTTTTGGAGAGGGATTTTAATTATCAAAACTATGGTAAATATCCCTATCGCGACAGAAAGAACAGTATGCAAATCGTCGCTGATTTTAATGCGAATGCTTATAGTGTTAATGGTTTGTTTGTTACTGAAAGCTCATACACTGAGTTTTACCCGTCGTATATTGTTGGCACAATTCAACAGGTGATAGTGGGTAGTACTGAGGTTTACCAAAGCGTGATAAATGAGGATGGCACAACGAGCGATCCTGCTTTGGTTTTGGAGTATCAGCAATATCAGACTGTTGTAGTCAATGAGCTTGTAGAGGTCGAAGCGGTGGAAGTCCAGACGGTGCGCTATGTTTTCCCGTTTGATTGTGTTCCTGATAGTATGGGAAGGTTGAGATTGAGCTTTTAACAGAAATGTATGCAATCGAAAAACAGGTAACAAGATTTGAGCAGGCTAGTGTGTGGGTGAGATACAACAAACATCAGTACGATAAGAAGACAGTTGAGGCAGAGGTATCTTTTTTGAAAAAAGCCTATCGAGATATCAAATTTAGAGCAGTAAAAATTACATAACAATAAAGGCGATCGCTAAATTAGCGATCGCCTTTTATAATTTTGGTATGTACATAATCCGTAAAAAATCAAGAAGTGGCATAGCTCCGTTCCGAGGTGCGTTGTGCTGTAAGGAGGCTGGAGTGCCTTGCGGACATATATACAGAGACAAAGATACAGCGATTGCCGACGCTGAAAAGCTATCAAAAGTCAATCATGTTGGCTTTGACGTTGTGCGAGCCGCAAGACTGAAGCCCCGACGCAAAAGCTCTAAATTTTTATGGATGCTCAAAACCTATCTAAAGTTTGGGCTAATCAAGAAAAAAGTAATTATTTAAAAAGGCGATCGCTAAATTAGCGATCGCCTTTCTCGTTTATAAATATCTGCCCGTATCTCTATCAATCCTTGAGCGCTGTTCAGACTTGCCTCGTCTACGTTTTTTGGTACTAAAAGTATCCTCAATCCTTAACATCAAGAGTTTAAAGTCAGCCGCTATCCCTTCAGGTACGTTTGATTTTCGGTTTACGCGCTGTCCTCTCTGACTTTCTTTGACTATTACCCACAGGGCTATCAGCGCGATCGCAAAACACACCAAACCTAAAAACAAGCTCATTGGTAAGCACCTATTCTTTCTTCAAAGATTTTGATACTACCAAGTAGACAACACCTGCAACTATGGCGAAACCTGCGGCGGATGTAGGATATCTCAGCATCCAAATCGCCCAATTATCCAAGTCATTGATCACAAAGTAGATTTGCCGAATTAACCACGCTGTTCCCTGTACTGCAATGAACGCAACAGCAACTACAATCAGCGCTCTAATGTAAATATTTTCTGGCATTAATTTCTACGCGGCTGGCTTTGTCTCGTCATTTGTTGCCAACAAAAAATATAAGTAGGCTCTAGCTTTGTGGGGTAATGCTTCTACTATATGTTCCCACGTGGCAAGGTTCAGCCCTGACTTTCCAGTTTTAAAACGACTGAATTGAGCCTCTTCAATGTGCGCACTCTGGGCAATATCCGAAGCCTTGATTGCAAATTTTTCTATGACCTCAGCGAGAGCCTCTCTGTGATTCATATTTTTAGTTTTTAGTGGTAATTAATTATCGCTTAGGGTTGTAGATTCTTACAATGCTTATTTTTACAACTCAAAGGGTTTATCATAGAAATGATTTTTGAGTTGTAAAAAACTACATGACTATAGAAGAGTTTTTAAATACTCCAATAGGAGAACTGGCAAGAGTTTCAGGTATAGCAAAGGAAAACCTTAGCCGCTATCTAAGTGGTCAGCTATTGTCTGAAAAGACTTTGAATAGGTTAGGCGAAACATTGGGAATGCCTAGTTATAAGGTTTTGGAGGCAATTGTTATTAGACGGCAAAATAGTTGTAAGAATTTACAACCCTGTGTTAATTTGAAATGAAGTTGTAAAAACTTACAACCCTATTTAGGAGTAACTACCAATGGCATTCCCACAACCCGCAGGCTACTACGGCTTGCAGCTATCAGAACAGACTGAAGCAGAAATCTCAAAGCTAAGCGACAAAGCCTTACTTGAAGTGGTACACGATTTAGTCTCAGCAATCAGACACCGCACTGATTTTGTGAATTACGTGCTTCATTACAACACTTGTTCAGAGATAGATATGCTATCGACTGAGAAAAAAGTTGATTTATTGCGCTGGTTAAGCGATCGCCTTGCATTCCTGCACACCGTACCAGTGCAAGAGGTGAATCATGAGTAACGTTCTACCAAGTGAAGCGATCGCCAAAGAAGTCTTTTCCCTTGAGTTAACCCCCCAAGCGGTGCTACTCAACGAACTCACAGACTCAGTACTACAAGCACAAGAGGGATTCAAAGTACTAAACCTAAGCGCTGATGCTACTCAATGGATTAAATCCTTAACCATCATCGACAGCCTAACCATTATTGAATGCCTTGCCCACTCTCTGAAATCACATTTGATACTCGATTCGGAGCAACAAAAACTAGAAGATGCTGCCGACGAGCTTAGAGAGGAGCTTTATGAGTTTTGCCCATGTGGTGATCTACCTGCTGAGCAATGCGATGGAGAAGCGTGCGGCGAATTTGAAGCAATCCTTATCGACGAGGAAGCCGCTATTCAAGATGTACTCGACCCAAATTGGATGTACGACGCACTAGACGAGGGATTAGCAGCATGAAAGTCGATATCACAGGAGTTTTAAAGCAAGCTCAACGACATCTAGCAATACTGGATGACTTGCGAAAGCGACACGAGGCAAACTTTCCCGCCGACATTCAATCAAGATTTGAAGTTATTTCGACGGAGATGATCCTAGATGAACTCATCAAAAACATTGAAATTGTGCAAAACGACCCAACACAGCTTGACCTCTTCCTAAGAATTTATTGCTTCAAAAAAGACTAACCAATTCACGCGATCGCAACTTTACCCAGTGAAGTGGCGATCGCCATTTTTTTTGTACAAAATTTCATCCATGCACGAAAAATCATGCCATTTTCAATCTTTGACCACGTTCAATTCAACAAAACAGGGCGTGCAATATGCCCCTCATGCCTACTAACTAAAGGTGAAGGCTACCGCAAATACAACCTATCGGTATCACTTGACCCCGCCGATCATGGTGCTTACAAATGTCATCGAGGCTGCACAACCGAGCAAATCAGAGAAGCGATCGGCGACGCGAAGCCACTTGAGAAAACCTACATCCCCACAGCCAAACCACAAAAAGAAATCGTTTACCAAACCGATGAAAACATCGAATCATCATCAAGATTGCTGCGCGGGAAAACTTCAAAAACCGCCCCAAAAGCATTGCAATATCTACTTGATAGAGGATTAGAGCTTCGCACCATTGAGTATTTCAAGATTGGCTACACCTTCAAAAATTTTAAATATGGTGAAGAGTGGAAACCTACACCATGCCTGTTTATCCCCTACGAAATCGAGGCGGGTAAATGGCTTGGCAAGTATTTCCCTAATAAATGGTTGCCAGAAGAAGATCGCCCCGATCAACCAATGTCACAGCCAAACGTCACCGCACGCTGGTACTTTACCCATCAACCAGACGGCAAAGAGTTATGGATTTGTGAGGGTGAATGGGATGCCCTGCTATTGGGTCAGAAACTTTACAACGAGCAATCAAATATCAGCGTAGCCACAGCGACCTGTGGTGCTGGTGGCATTCCTAAAGATTTATCACCCCTGGACCAATACGATCGCATCGTGATTTTTTATGATTTGGATTACCCCGATAACAAAGGGCGACGGGCTGGACAGGATGGAGCCAAGAAACTTGCCGAGGCAATTGGCGATCGCGCATTTGTCGCCACTGTACCAGCGCCCGAAAATCCCAAAAATGGGTATGACATCACCGACGGATTCAAGGAATTTGGCGATCAATACCTTGAAATGCTTATCAAAGCTTCAAAGACTGAAAATACTATTGATGTTGTTTCAGAGGAAATTACAGAGGCGGCGCAAAGCGCCACACAGGAAACAGAGCAGGAAATTATCCATCTAGACCGATACGACCCCGACGAGCCGCCTATCTCTGAGCATTTCAACCAAATTGCCCAGAAAAAACTATTCAGTGATAAACACTGGGTTTGTATTAATGACACCTTGCATTATTGGACAGGCACACATTACGAAGTCAGTCCCGATCCAGTCGAAAAGCGTCGCATCAGTGAATTTTGCAATAAGTTTCTGGTCTACGATGACCGCACCAATAAGCGCACCTACAAATATGCCAATGAGCAAAGCGTCAATGCTGTAATGAAATGGGTGAAAGTTGGCTTTGGTGTTGACCCTACAACCGTAAATCCCACAGGTTTAAACCTTGCCAACGGTGTTTTAACTATTGAATGGGAAGGCAAAACACCAACTTGGAAACTTAAAAACCATCATCCAAACATGGTTTATACCTACTGCTCCAAAGTCAGATATGACCCAAAAGCCGATCCTGAAACCTGCGATCGCCTACTAATTGCCCTTGATGATGCACAGCGAGACGTATTTCTGAAAACCATAGCTGCCTCTTTTGACTTGGCAAATGTGCGTAAAGTCATGCCAGATCGTCTACGTGGCTTGCTTCTCCAAGGTGATGGTTCCAACGGTAAAGACACACTCAGAGAAGCGATCGCCGAAATATTTTCCCGTGGTATTACAGGTTGTTCGCTTCGCGACTTCCAACAATACGATGAGGGCAAAAAGTTCCCACTTGCCAAGCTGGAATACAGTCGCATCAACTGGGCATCAGAAAATCACTCACGCTTAAGCCTTGACAGTCTGCAATCTCTCAAGAATGTGCTTACTGGCGATCCAATCGACATCGAACGTAAAAACGTAGATGACTATGACATCAAACCCGCCTGTATCGTGCTTTTGAACTGTAACGAAGCACCGTCAATTGTTGGCGCACAAAAAGCCATTGAGTCAAGATATGCGATCGTCAAATTTGCGAAGACCTTCACCAGCGACCCGCAATCACCAGACGAACTACCCGCCGATCCACGATTCAAAAACGACCCTGAATTTCTTCAAAATCAAGTCTGTCCATCCTTACTAAATCGCCTACTAGATGCACTGGTGAGACTTATGCAAGATGGCATTGACTACAAACCTTTGGCGGGCGCAATTCAAGAAGCGAAAGAGGCAAGCTGCCATCTAATTAGATGGGCTACCGATATCAAATTAGAGCAGGGAGATGGATGCATCAAAATTGGCGATCTTTATGAAAGCCTTAAATCTTGGTATGTCGATCAAGGCATTTTAGATATTGAAACCACTGACAAAGGTAAAGAGCGACTTGATTGGCTTGACGATGGCAATCGTTTCGATCCTTGGATAAAAGCACCAAGGCTAATGAAACAAGGGTTAACCAAAATCTTTCCAAGAGCGCGTTTCAGCCAAAGGACAAAGCACGGTTTTCTAGTCTATGGTATTCAATCTATAAATTTTGCAATTTCTCATGATTTTGATTCATTTGATTCACCTGAAGAAAAAAATCAAGATATAGAGAGTATTTCAACCGATGAACCAAAAGGTGAACCAAATTTATTTGATTCATTTTTGGTGAACCAAATTAATAACACTGCAAATAATTTAGCTGGTGAACCAAAATCGATGGGTGAACCAAATTATTTTGACGGTGAAGCAAAAAAAACTGACAACCACGCCATTAGTGAACCAATGAACCAAGGTGAACCAAATTTGTGTGTCACTAATAATTACTTGCAGAAAAAATCATTTAAGCAAGGAGATCGCCCAGAAATTGGTGATCGCGTTGAAGTGGTGAAAGGATTTTTTGTAGGAGCCACTGGGACTATTACCGCCCGAATGGGATTGAAATATTTTGTAGAGTGTCCCAAGTGGGTTCAAGGCAATCATTTTTCTCGTGATGAAATCAGGGTTATTTAGATATGAGTGAGCTTAAGGAAATTGCAGCTAAGCTGTTTAAAAATTTATCAGATGCCTTTCTACGCACAGCTTACGAGCTAGAACCATCGAATTCGCAAGCCTCCATTATAGAAAGCATTTTTATCGAAAATCCAAAAATCGAAAGCTTATCCACAGGCGATCAAGTGCTAATTTTGGTCAAGAAAAAACGCTTTTGGGCGCAAATAATTTCCGTCAAAGGAGACTTGATCGAGGTCGAAAACAAGGTAATTCAACAATCTTGGGTAGTTACCATCGACCAGATCATTCACCTAAAGAAAGGCTAGCTTACTAAATTAGCTAGCTTGCGTAAAGATACAACGATCCCCAAAATCCGCTATATACAAGCACTTTAGTATTTTGAACAGCAATCAAATACCCGTGCTTGCGTAAATAACCATTATCGTAAGCTAAGTTGCTATGTAAGGATTCAACTAAATTCGCAAGCTTATAAATTTATGCGCGGCTAAAACGTTTAAAGAAGAAAGAGAGGATACCCAAAAATCTCTCTTCTATCATTTTAGGCATGTAGTCTAACTATGATTTAAGTAAGTCTATTTTTAAGTCTAATTACAAGTCTTGAATTCCTAGAATAAGGCTAAAAATAGCTTGTTAAATTATTTTTTCAAAGTCACTGTTTTTATTGCGCGATCGCTTTATGACAAATATTCAAAGTTAAGTGAAATTTGTTAAGGTAAATAGGAACTATTTGCAAGTAGGATTAATGGATCGTCAACGTCGAAAAATATTAGAACTTGGGCTTGGAGGTATTGGGTTAATTGGTGGCGCGATCGCTTGTAGTCCCATCATTTCAAATCGCAACAACGAGAATAATCAACCTACACCTAAAAAGATTGTGATTCCGCCGATGTCGCTCAACGAAGCGGCTCAGACCAGAATTAAGACTAGTGGACTCGATCCGATCGCCGCATTGCGAGAGTTTGATTACGGCAAAGTTAGTCAAGAAAATGGGCGCACAGTGCGCGAATTTGAGCTAACAGCCAAAAGTAAAACAGTTAAATTAAATGCCTCAACGGACTTCATTACTTGGAATGTAAACGATCGCGTTCCTGGTCCAACCTTGAGAGCAACAGAAGGCGATCACGTGCGGATTGCTTTTTCCAATCAGGCAGGACATGCCCATTCATTGCACTTTCACGGTGAACATGCTTCAGAAATGGATGGAGTAAAACCAATTCGCAATGGTGCAGCCACAATTTATGAATTTGAGGCTAAGCCCTACGGAGTGCATTTGTATCACTGCCATGTTGCACCTGTGGCAAGGCATATTGGTAAAGGCTTGTACGGAATGTTTATTGTCGATCCGCCAACGCCACGACCTCCTGCGGATGAGTTGGTGCTCATCATGGGCGGCTATGACATTGATGGAGATGGCCGCAATGAGATGTATGCCTTTAATGGTTTGCCCCATTTCTATATGCAGCAACCGATCGCTGTGCAGCAAAATCAGCTATTGCGTTTATATGTCCTTAATATGATTGAGTTTGACCCTGCGGCGACTTTTCATGTCCATGCGAATATATTTCAGGTCTATCGCACAGGACGCGGCATGACTCCCACAGAGGAAACGGATGTAATCACGATGGGGACTGCGGAAAGGCATATTTTAGAGTTGCAATATCGCTTTACGGGAAAATATATGTTTCATCCGCATCAAGATGCGATCGCAGAGGCAGGTTGTATGGGCTTATTTAATGTAGTCGCTTAGGGTTGTAAATGTTTTACCTGTAGGCAAAAGATTTACAACCAAGATTTATTGAGAATTACTTGCAAGATTATGCTCTAATAGGGTTAAATCAGTTATTGCAAATTAGTTGCATTATCTAGCAATCATTATTTCATTCATCTAACATCCCTTAATTAACCCTTAGTTACTTTCATGTCCGCAATTATTTCTTTCATTAGTCGAGCCTTGAAAGCTTTAGTCAAAAGCAAAGCCTTTTTCCTATTGTTCACCCTATCCTTAGTTAGTGCGATCGCGATCGCGGCATGTAGCAATGAGCCGAAAGCTTCTATTCCTTCTAATCCTGCAACCATTGAGTCTAAAACCGAGTCTAAATCTGGGACTCAAAAAGACGCGATGACACCTAGTCACAACAAAGCCAAGATCAATATCAACGAAGCGATTTTGTCTGAACTTGATAAGGTTGAAGCAAAGTTAGGAATTGCAGGTTTATCCAACAAAATTCAAGCGGCGCGTCCCTATACGAAGGTGGAAGACCTAGTGACTAAGAAAGTGGTCACGGCAGAACAGTTTGCTCAAATCAAAGATATGGTTGGCACGGAAACTATAGAGCTAACTGGTGAAGCTAAAGATGTTGATTATTTGACTAAACTTGGTTTGATGAAAGGTCACATGATTGTGGCGAAGGAATTGTTAGATCTTCAGAAACCTGACCAAGCACTTCCCCATATTGAGCATCCTGTCGAAGAAATTTATGCGGATGTGGAAGGACAACTCAAAGAACGCAAGGTCAAAGAATTTAAACAGCCATTGATGGATTTGCAGCAGTTGGTCAAGTCCAAGCCCAACGATCCTAGTATTGCCGCTAAATATAATGACGCAATAGCTAGTATTGACTCAGCGATCGCGGCAATTCCCGAAACTCAACGTCAATCACCGAAGTTTTCCCTCCAAGTAATCAATACAATTCTCGATACGGCGGGTACGGAATATCGTGCAGCGATCGCCAATGACAAAATCAAAGAAATTATTGAGTATCAAGATTCGCGAGGTTTCACTATTTATGTGGAGCAGTTGTACAAGAGCATCGCATCAGCAATGGAAAAGCAACATCCTGATGTTCACAAACAATTTACGGCAAGTTTAGAAAAGCTCAAGTCGGCATATCCTAGTGCTATCGCCCCAGACAAGCCAGTGCTGTCCGTTGCGGATATGGCAGAACTAATTAAAGGCAACGAGCAAGCCGCTACGAAAGTTTACGCAAAATCGTAGATCCCCTCACCCCTAGCTCCTCTCCCACTGGGAGAGGGGAATTGACACTTTTTATCTCAAAACTTTATGGACATCAGTTTAACTCTTCCAACTTTTGTAATTACCCTGCGCGAAGGTGTTGAAGCAGCATTGGTAATTGGCATCGTTATGGCATATCTCAAACGTGCTAAGCGATCACATCTAAATAAATGGGTATTTGCAGGGATTGGTACTGGACTCGTAATTAGTGCGATCGTCGGCATTCTCTTTAATTGGTTTATGCAAAGTGTCGGTACAAGTAACCCCGAACTATCAGCAGTATTTGAACCATTGCTCGAAGGTTTATTTAGCGTTGCAGCGATCGCTATGTTGACATGGATGTTGATCTGGATGACGAAACAGAGTCGCGCCATGAAGGGAGAAATTGAAGGCTCATTAAATAGTGTTTTAGGTAAAGGCAAAAAAGCAGGCTTGGGAATTTTTGGCTTAATCCTGTTTGCAATTTTGCGCGAAGGTTTTGAAGTTGTTCTATTTATTTCTGCCAAATTCCAAGAAGGATTTATGCCAGCTCTCGGAGCAGTCAGTGGCATCTTAGCCGCCACAGCGATCGCGATCGGATTATTTAAATTTGGTATCCAAATTAATATCCGCGCTTTCTTCAAAATTATGGGCTTCATGCTCCTTGCGATTGTCTCAGGTTTAGTCATTTCCGCCCTCGGACATTTTGATACGGCGTTACGAATTCTTTCTCAAAGCGATCGCAAGTCCGAGTCCATCTGCTTCTTTTATGAGCATTTTGCCCGCGAGCATTCCTGCATCCTCGGCAATATGGTTTGGAACACCACCAAAGTATTACCCGCCGAAAAATTTCCTGGGGTAATTTTCAGTTCATTATTTGGCTACACCGATAAGCTTTATTTAGTACAGGCGATCGCCTATGTTGCTTTTTTTGCGATCGTTGGCACAATCTATTACCGCAGCTTAGGCAAGCGACTAGTTCCAAACAATTCAAACCAATAAAGTTGAAATGGGCTGCTTTGCAGCCCATTTCAACTTTATTGAGAAGAGGTCGTGCAAAGCACGACCTCTTCTTCTTAGGTTAAGTTTTAACTGTTGCTTCTCAAGACTCACAAAAACTATGATGAAATCCAGATGAACTCTAATTTGTGAGCAAGTTTTTATGACTACTATCCGTAAAGTAACTGGTGATCCTAATGAATTCTGGAGTGAACTAAGTTGGAGCGATCTGACCAGCGCTGAACAAGATCTCTGGACTCAATTAGGCTGGAATGAAGAAAATTGGGATGACGGACTGGATTTTCCTGAATGGGATGACTTATCCAGTGAAGACCAAAAACTTTGGGGAGTATTAGGTTGGACTCAATCTAGCTGGGAAGGAGAAGATGACATTCCTGCGTCTGCGGACAAATCTTGGGAAGAGTTAACTAGTGAAGAACAAGCTGCCGCCACTGAACTTGGTTATACCCAAGACAAATGGGACAACGAATAAAATTTTTGTCGTGGCGAAGCCTCGATACAGATAACTTACAGCGCTTTGCGCTCAAAACCAAACCAAGATATTTTTTAAAAGGCTTGCTTCGCAAGCCTTTTAAAAAATATCTTGTGGTTCGTTTGATCAAAAATCAACTTAAAGCCTTACCAAATAAGGCTTTAAGTTGATTTCGCTAGATGATTTTGCAAATTATCAAAATTCTGATGTTAAAGTTACGCATTTTGGGTTAGAATAACAAAGCCTTTCGGGGGTGTGGCGGAATGGTAGACGCTACGGACTTAAAATCCGTTGACCGCAAGGTCGTAAGGGTTCAAGTCCCTTCACCCCCACTTTATGACTTTACAAAAAAGCCCTGCACTAAGCAGGGCTTTTTACGTTTAACGTCAGTTTGGGTGAAGCTGACAAATTTTCAAAACCCTATTCTCAGTAAAAGCCTTGCTAAGCAAGGCTTTTACTGAGAATAGGGTTTGCGTAGCAAACCCTATTCTCAAAATTATCTCGAACTCGCGTTACGTTTAGGCGGGAACTGCTGCCATTTTTGTTGTGCCGAGAGATTCCATAATCAACTCAGCGAGATCGTTGATAAAGATTGGGTGGCTATTTAAAGCAGGAACGCGATCAAAATTATGAATACCTGCTTCTTCGGCAACTTCACGATATTCAATATCAATCTCTTGTAAGGTCTCAATATGTTCAGAAACAAAACTGATGGGAACAACTAAGAGATCCTTAATGCCGCGTTTAGCAAGATTGTGAATTGCTTCTTCGGTATAGGGTTGCAACCATTCCACAGGACCAACACGACTTTGATAGGCGAGGGTATGGGCATTGTAGCGATGATAATCACGACGGATTGCTTTCATGATGGCATCGACACAATTTTCCATTTCCGATTGATAGGGATCATTGTATTCGGTGACATATTTTACGGGTACACCGTGAGCACTGAAGAAGATATGCACATTCTCAGGATCAGCAAAGCTTTGTAACTTAGCATCGATCAACTCATTCATGGCACGAATGTAGCCAGCGCGATCGTACCAAGATTGGATCGTGATGCGCTCGATCGCTTGTAGTTCAGGATCATTTTCCCAGAGTTCATCGAGTTGCTTAATGCTAGAGCCACTGGTGCTGATCGAGTATTGAGGATATAGAGGCAATACCACAAGGCGAGTAATGCCATCCTGTTTAATTTTAGCGATTGCTTCAGTAGTGTAGGGATGCCAGTAGCGCATACCGACATACACCTTTGCCTCAATCCCATTACGCTGCAAGACATTTTCGATATTTTCGCCTTGCTCTTCGGTGATTTGTCGTAGGGGTGAACCACCACCAATCATGCGGTAATTTTCTTGACTAATGGGAGCGCGACTAGCAGCTATTAAGGAAGCGATCGGCTTTTGTAAGAAGGGAATCGGTAGGCGAATAATTTCTGGATCGGCGAACAGGTTATACAAGAAAAGGTAGACATCATCTAACTTCTCAGGACCTCCTAAATTTAACAGTAGTACTCCAACACGACCAGACATAAAACAGTTTCCTAAATTTGATGATTTATAAATTTTTGCGATTTGGCAGAAACACAACCAATGGATGTATCTCTGTCGTTTTAATGTAAATAATGCGAATAAATAAGTTTTGAAAAAATATATGGAATTTATTAAATGAAGTTGTAAAGCTTTTTTAACTTTAAACTCTCTCTAAATCTTAGTCTAAGTTATATATAACTATAGGCTTTTGTTTTGAGGTTCATTGACAAAAGCAGAGTAGTGGAAATCACTACCCTGCTCTTATTTCCTGTCTAGCCATTGTTTGACACAGGCTTCTAACAAATCAATATCTAAAGGCTTTGTCAGATAATCATCACAACCCGATGCGATCGCCGATTCTTTATCACCTTTCATCGCATGAGCAGTTACCGCCACGATCGGAATATTTGATGTGCGATCGCTAGCTTTGAGTTGTCTCGCAATTTCCCAGCCATCGATTTCTGGCAAAGATAGATCAAGCAAAATTAGATCGGGGTGATTTTTTCCCAGCCAATCTAACGCCGCTTGACCATCTTGGATACAGGTGACGTTATAGCCTGAATCTTGAAACACCTGCTCCACCAAAACTTGGTTGTCAGGGGCATCTTCGACCACTAAAATTAGCGGCGGGCTGTTAGGTGCGGGCATAGGTGCTAAGCGGTTCTTTGATGAACTTAATATATAGATGTTTAAAGGTTGATCGTACTACTCTAGGTAACTCAAAATCGATCGCCATCATTGTTGTAGGTAATTGCCAGTCAGGGATTTGTAACTGCTCGATCTGATCACCAACAATGTCAATAGCATCTAGATCGCTGCATAGTCCTGTACGGATCGAGGCGGCAACCGTTGGCACATCGAGGGGATTTACACCAAGAATCTCTACCATAACGCGATCGAGGGCAAAAACATCACGGGAAGCTGCTAAAACCCCCAACTCTTTTGGCTCTCCAGCACTAGGTCCATTGCCCTCATGTCCGACAATACCATCGATGATCGTCAGTTCAGGATTAATTGTACGTGCTGTCTCAATTAACATTTGTGCGAAACGATTCACATCCTTACCTGCTTCCATATGCCACCAAGCTTTCATTTTCCCCGGTACACATCCAAAAAGATTTTTCACACCAAGGGTAAGGGTGAGTTGCATATGCGATTTTACTTTGGGCAAATTGATCACCACATCCGCATCCATCGCTTCTTTACTCAGACGGAGATTATGTAGTTCTCCTTCCCCGTCCGTTTCGTAGCGCTTGCCATGAAACTCTACGATGGGAATTCCTAGTTCTTCCGCAAGGGGTAATAAACCATTAGCTTTAGCAATTCCTTTGACACTACCAAAGGCAGGGCTATCACCTAAAAATGGTCTACCACCAGCATCGATCACCATCTTGGCAACACAATATACCAATTCAGGTCGGGTGGTGCATTCTTTGGTAGGACGTGAGCCTGTAAGTAAATTGGGCTTGAGGAGAACGCGATCGCCTGCTTTGACGATGCTGGACATACCTCCTAGGGGTGCAAGTACAGCCTCTAGAGACTGCATAAGCGATGCAATTTCATAGCTAGAGGTATGTAAAAGACTAACAGTTGGTTTCATGAAGATTTCTAGAAGGTTGTTGGTCAGCGAATTGCTTAGAATTACTTAAAAATATAGCCTAAAACCCAGATTGTTATGCCGACTGCTATTCTGGCATCACAACAATTTGGGGTAGTCCTAAAAAAATGGTAAGGATGGGCGGTGCGAAGCGCCGCCCATCCTTACCATTGGTATTTACTCTCTACTAAGGAGGGTTTTAAGACGAATACTCTCTAGTTCTAAGACCTTTAGGGCTAAACTATGATCGCGCTCCATGAGGTCATCAAAGGTATCAACAGGAATTGCCAAAACTCTAGTTGGTGAAGACTTTGCCGTGATCGTACCTGTCAAATTAGTATGGGTTAACACTTCTAATTCATCTAAAACTTTCCCTGATACAAGATTTGAGATTGTTTCGGATTGATCGGCACGGATGATCCTAATTTCCACATTGCCCTCAATTAGCAGTAGCAACTCTCGACAAGTATCACCAACCTCAGTAATATGTTCATTCTCTAGGTACGATTTGACATAGGCGCGATCGCTTAACTCAATCAAAATTTCATTGTCGAGAGAATGGAAAAAGTCACTATTGAATAGATATACCACTCGTTCTAATTTCTCAAAATTCGCC
The DNA here is from genome assembly GCF_012863495.1 of Pseudanabaena yagii GIHE-NHR1. NCBI lineage: Bacteria > Bacillati > Cyanobacteriota > Cyanophyceae > Pseudanabaenales > Pseudanabaenaceae > Pseudanabaena > Pseudanabaena yagii. Next base: position 600,847 of record NZ_JAAVJL010000002.1, on the reverse strand, counting down.
AAAGGCAAGGAGTGCGTACTCTTGAGAATTAAGGTGATCATCTCTTGAACTAAGCGATGCTGGCTTTCGATTTCAACCGCAGCAACTCGACTCGCCGCAAAATCTAAAATCTGCAATAAATACAAGCTTACGGCTTGAATTAAAGGGTTTGGTTCTTGTAGCAGATCCGTTAGGGTATCAACCACCTCAGAAACTGCGATCGCCACTGAGCAAGTCATATTTTCTGAGGATAGCCTCAGTAAGTTAATCTGGGTTGATGGAATTTTATGAAACCAAACAGAGTTGGGTTCTTCGAGGATATCTCCCAAAACCGTAGGCGAGAGCTTACCCAAATTACTGGCAATCTCATTACCTTCAGAGGTATTGAGACTAGAGATCGCCTCTAGCAACGCTAATACCAAAATTCTCTTTTTACGGGAGATAGCTTCTAGTAATAGTGAGACGGCAGGACGATGTTCTAAGAGGCAAGGTTGATTGAGGTTGTGGTAAGACTGTAATAGCTGGGCAAGGCGATCGAGATAGAAATAGGACTTTTGCTTTAGAGACGCATCGTGATCAAAACCTTGGGTAATTTCTTGCTCCTCCGTAGGCGTGATATTATAGGTTTGAGCCAATTGCTGTGAGGCAGTATTGGTATCTAGATTTTGGAGATAAACCAAGCGCTCAAGAGCCTTGCGATAGCCCGAAATGCGGACTAAGTTCTCAAGGTTACGTTGTCGATTAGGGTCGAGGAGTTGAGGATCTTCCACACCTAACTCTTCGAGGAGATTACGGTGTTCGGTATCGGAAATATCTAACTCTGTGCGTAATTGCCTTAACAGTTCCAAACTACTAGCAGAATTGGTATAACCCTCTTCCAAGGATTCGCGCAGTACCCCTTTATAGGCTTCATAGCGCTTTTGCTTGGTAAATCCTGGCAAAACCTTTGCCAACACATAGACTTCATGGGGATTGAGATCATCCACATCGCGATCGCTAAAGTATTGGTTAAGGGGGAAATTCATCTTCAATAACTGCTTGCGGAATCTACCTGCCAATCCTTCCCTTGCATAGAGTTCAGGATCACGCTTGAGGGTACGAGCTAGCCACAAAGTACTGACTAAGACCACCAATACATCAATGGTTTCTTGGAAAAAGTTGGGTAGTAGGCGAATGAAAGGACGACCACCAAAAATAAAAAATAGATTGAAAGCAATAAAAGTAGTGACGCTAAATAAGTGATGGCGAATCTGTAAATTAGAAGTTTTTTGTTTAGAGAAAAGGAGATAGGAACGATAAAGACGTTCGCTCAGAGTGCCAAAGATATAGCCCAGTCCTGTAAATAAGCCCAAGGTTAGCGGTACGGCTAAAATTTTGGGAATAGGAATCGCTTGATTGTACAGATAAAATCCAGAGGATAGTAATTGTTGAATGGAGTTGCCCTCCATCGCCCAAGCCCCTGAAAAGTAGTAGTCCCAACTGCCTGCATAGAGGTAGTAATAAAAGAAATAGCCCACTACTAACCCTAGATAGCAGTAGTAAAGAAATTGAGTTTCAGACTTCTCAATACCATCCCAATAGGAACGCTCAGAATCGATATCGATACAGGGATTTTGGCAGGCAACACAAGCACTCTGCTCTTTGCCTTCATTGGTAATCGTGCGACACATTGATTGAGTAATTGGCACTTCGCTCATATGAGCCTTAGTCCCCAAGAGAGAGGATGGTTCCGCATAGATTTTCTGGACAGGAGCCATCGGACAGAAGTAATTACACCAAGTCTTACCGCCATAGAGATAGCCGACGGTGATAGCTGCGGCGATCGTCATCAGTAGCCATAAACCTAGAGCGATCGCATTGCCATTAATAAACAAAATCCGACTACATAAACCCACAAATAGCAGTCCAAACTGAAGGTATAGATAGTTTTTGCCTAGCCAAGAATCCTTTTTGACTTTGGGAATTTCATAACGAACTTTCCCTGTTTTGCTATCAGTTCTTTTGATTTGTCTTTGCCATCCTAAAGCGCGAGGAATTTGCGATAGGAAGGATAAAGGACAGATCCGCCGCCATAGCTCATGCCCAAATACCAATAAGATAAAAATAGCGCTAGGTACAATTATGCCCCAAAATATTGGTGCGCCAAGGGGATAGGGTTGCAATTCCAAACAAGAATTTTGGACAGATATGCAATCTTCGGGCTTGATGCGAAAAGGACTCCAAGTTTGATTTGGAGTTGTAATTAAAGGAGAAATCGGATCATAAAAGAGGGAAGCTATGAGAAGTAACCAAGCACAAGTTAATACCCAACGTACTTTTCGTATTTGCTGCTCAGATATGTTGTAAAACATGGCTTTTGATTGTTGAGTTGACTTAGGGGATTGATTGGGCTGAATGATTAGGTTTATTTATCTATCTAATCTATGGGATTTATTGCTAAAAGCTAGATTTAGCAGGCATAGGAGCATAATTGTGGCGAAATTAGCATGGCAACTATATAGAACAACCTATAGTTCACCTTAGCAAGAAAATACATAGATTAAAACTTATCTTTATTATAAGAATAATAGACTTTACTCTATTTGCTCTTCACTCTAAGATACCAATAGAGATAAATCAATCGTTCTTGCGAATCACTTAATAAGTTATGTCTAATTTAAAAAACAACATTTCACGGCGACGATTTATAGCTACGGCTGGAGCTACAGCTCTTAGTTCGGTACTTCTTAAAGGATGTCTAGGCAACCCTCCCGAGGATACCCCAACTATAAGTTCTGCTAATGCTACTAAAATTAACCTGCCCCCTGAACAAGTTCCTGAAACTACAAAAGTCAGACTAGGCTACCTACCCATTATCGAAGCAGCACCATTAATTATTGCTAAAGAGAAGGGATTCTTTGCGAAATATGGCATGACCGATGTAGAAATCTCCAAGCAAGCCAACTGGGGCGCAGCGAGAGATAACGTCAAAATTGGATCCTCTGCAGGTGGTATCGATGGTGGTCAATGGCAAATGCCAATGCCCTATTTGATTTCCGAAGGAATTATCACCGATAACCTCAAAATCCCTATGTATGTACTGTTGCAGTTAAATACACAGGGTAATGCGATCGCTGTGGCAGGTAAGCACAAAGATAAGGGCTTGACGCTGAAAATCGATAAAGCAAAAGATTTCTTTGAGAAGACTAAAGCTGAAGGCGCAAAATTCAAAGCTGCTTACACCTTCCCTAAAGCAAATCAAGAGTTCTGGATTCGCTACTGGTTAGCTGCCAATGGAGTCGATCCTGATACAGATATCGAATTGTTGACTGTTCCTGCGGCACAAACCGTAGCCAATATGAAAACTGGCACAATGGATGCCTTCAGCACAGGCGACCCTTGGCCCTATCGCATCGTTAAAGAGAAGATTGGCTTCATTCCTGCTCTCACTGCCGAAATTTGGAAGGGACATCCTGAAGAATATTTGGCGATGCGTGCAGACTGGGTAGATAAGAACCCTAAGGCAACCAAGGCTTTGCTTAAAGCAATTATGGAAGCTCAGCAATGGTGCGACAACTTCGACAATCGCAAAGAACTTGTCCAAATTGTTGCCACCAAAAACTATTTTGGCGTTGCTCCTGAGATCCTTGAAGATCCCATGATGGGCAAGTACGACATGGGCGATGGTCGCATTATCGATGACAAGAGCATGGCTCCTCTCTACTGGAAAGATGCGAAAGGAAATGTCTCTTATCCCTATCAAAGTCATGACCTTTGGTTCCTGACCGAGAGCGTGCGTTGGGGCTTCTTACCCAAATCAGCACTAGCCACCGCTAAGGATTTGATTAAAAAGGTCAACCGTGAGGATCTTTGGCGGGAAGCTGCTAAGGAAGCAGGTTTCCCTGATATTCCCGCTAGCACCTCTCGCGGTATTGAGGAATTCTTTGATGGTGTAAAGTTCGACCCCGAAAATCCTCAAGCCTATCTCGATAGCCTAAAGATCAAGAAGGCTTAGGCTTATGAGCCTTCAAATAGATCTAGATCTTTAGATCTAGATCTACAAACAAATTAAAAAATATTGTGTGAGGAAAATTAACCGTGAAAATTCATCCCAGTAAACTTGGATTGCTTCTACTCAGCTTGCCTTTATCTTTGGGGGCGATGTCGCTATCAGCGGAGGCAAATCCTGCTAACTCTTCAACAGTTAAATTAACTGAAACAACAGCTTCTATTCCTCCAGTTTCTAATGAAACTCAACTGAAGTCGATCGCTACAGATCCCATTGCTCAGAATGTAACCTCTGTTTCTCAACTATCAGATGTGCGTCCTACGGATTGGGCTTTTACCGCATTACAATCGCTAGTTGAGCGCTATGGCTGCATCGCAGGCTATCCCGATCGCACATTTCGTGGCAAACAAGCGACCTCCCGCTATGAGTTTGCGGCTGGTTTAAATACTTGTCTTGATAAAATCAATGAGATTATTTCGGCGGGATTAGCTGACAAGGTTAGCAAAGAAGACCTCGCAACTTTACAAAAGCTTCAAGAGGAATTTGCCGCCGAACTCGCAACCCTCCGTGGTCGAGTTGATGCCCTTGATGCGAAAACTGCCAAACTAGAAGCGCAACAGTTCTCCACTACAACTAAACTAAGTGGCGAAGCAATTTTCAGTGTATCGGGCGCAACAGGAGCAAATCCTACTGGTGGCACAAATACCAACATTGTTTTTAATAACCGTGTACGCCTAAATTTATTGACCAGTTTCTCTGGAAAAGACCTGTTGATTACTGGATTACAAGCGAGCAATATCAACAGTCTTGCTGTACCTTTAGGCTATGCCTCCGACCCTAATACCGGTAGTTCCAATGTCCGATTGGGATTTGAGAATCAATTCCTCAATTTCAATCCATCTAACTCTAATACAGCAGCCGCCAACTCGGTCAATCTGTACAAGCTTCTCTACATTTTTCCAGTTGCGGATAAGTTGACTTTATTTGCAGGTTCTAACGCCGAAGTTTCCGATGCTTTCCCAGCGATTAGCCCTTTTGCTAGTGAAGGTCAAGGCTCTATCTCCCGTTTTGGTCAAGGTTTAAATGCTGCGACCCGTGTATCTGGAGGTACATCTGGTACTGGGCTAGCTGCTGCCGTTGGTTTCATCTGGACTCCTTCTGATAAGGTTGATTTTCGAGCTTTATACGGCAGTGTTAACTCTGCGATCGCGACTAACAGCCCCACTACTTTGCTGGGTGCAGGCTTCTTTGGTGGTAGCACCATTGCGGCTGCTCAATTAACCCTCAAGCCCACTTCCAATCTTGATATCGGTCTTAACTATGCCAATAGCTACCACCAGATCAATATCTTGGGAACTGGCTTAGCTTCCGCAGACATTGGAGCAATTAATGGAGGCGTATTAGCTGACCCAATCAAATTGAATTCTATTGGTTCGACTTTGACATGGCGGATTACTCCCAAGATTGCTTTTAACCTATCTGGCGCATGGATCTTTTCCAATCTTACTAATAAGGATGCTTCCACTACCTTTACTAGTTGGATGACAGGATTCCATTTCAGTGATGTCTTTAAGGAAGGCAACACGGCTGGCATTCTCTTTGGACAGCCTCTAGCACGTAATGCAGTTGGTGGTATTGCCACTATTCCAACTGGAGCTACTGCAACTCCATACCATTTAGAAGGTTATTTCAATTTTAAATTGTCCAAAAATATCAGCATTACCCCAGGGGTGTTCTTTGTGTTTAATCCCGAAGGTATCAATAATGCACCTACAGCAACGGTTGGTGTAGTTCGGACAACATTCACATTCTAAGACTTTTTATCTTTGACGGTTTATAAGCTATCTCGAATAGTTTATAAACCGTGATTACGAAGACTAAATTTAATTAATTATCAACATAGAGTAGGAGCAGCAAGTTTATGGCAGCAAGTATTGGTAATCGTAACAGTAGCTTTGGGCGATCGCTATCGAAGTTTTGGGAAAAGAATGCTCAGAATTGGGCGCTCCCAATTGTTGGGATTCTCGGATTTTTAATTGTTTGGCAACTTCTTTCTAGCATTGGTTTGATCAAGTTGCCCGGACCTTGGAATATCATGGCTGAAAAGTCCACTCGTAACCTGTTGCTTTATCCTTTCTTCGATCGCGGTGGTACAGACAAAGGACTATTCTGGCAGACTCTCGCTAGCTTTGAGCGTGTTGCCAAGGGCTACTCACTTGCAGCGATCGTCGGTATTAGTGTCGGGATTCTAGTTGGTACTAATGCGGTTATTGATAAAGCACTCGATCCATTATTCCAATTTTTGCGAACAGTGCCACCTTTGGCATGGGTTCCGATCGCACTTGCTGCTCTCCGTCAAAATGAACCTGCTGCATTGTTCGTTATCTTCATCACTGCTGTTTGGCCGATCCTATTAAATACTGCCGTTGGTGTTAAGCAAATCCCCCAAGACTATCGCAACGTTTCGCGAGTGCTGCAACTGTCTAAGCAAAAGTATTTCTTCAAGATTTTGATTCCTTCTGCACTTCCCTATATCTTCACAGGTTTACGCATTTCCATCGGTCTCGCATGGCTCGCAATTATTGCTGCGGAAATCATCATGTCAGGTATTGTCGGTATCGGTTTCTTCATCTGGAACTCCTACACCAATGACAAGGTGGGCGAAGTTATCTTGGCTCTGGTTTACATCGGTGCTGTGGGCTTGATTCTCGATCGCGCTGTAGCATGGCTCCAAAATGTGATCTTGCCTGAAGAACAGAAGTAGGGGTTGAGCATTGGCGCGATTATTTCCAAAATTCACCACAAAAACTGTATCGCCAATGCTCAGACCTTTATGCCATCCACCAATGAATTATTGCTGCGGCTTGGAAGTTATCGGTGGATGGTCAAGGTTAAGGGCAAAGCATTTAACGATTCAAAGTTGTCTGTAATTTCAGAAGTTGTGGCGTTAATGCTTTGCCCCTACGAATTTTTACAAATTGTGATGGTTATATCTGGAGAATTTTAAAATGCAGGATTTTGTTTTAGTTGATCAGGTAGAGAGAACATTTCCCTTGGGTGGCGGAAAAGAATATATTGCCCTTAAAGGAATTGACCTCCAAATAAAGAAAGGTGAATTTATTTCTCTGATCGGTCACTCTGGTTGTGGCAAGTCAACCTTGCTCAATATGATTGCAGGGCTAGACTTACCCACTGGCGGTGTAGTCATGCTCGAAGATGAGCGTGTATCTCGTCCCGGCCCCGATCGCATGGTGGTATTCCAAAACTATTCGCTCTTGCCTTGGCTATCGGTGCGCGAAAATGTGGCTCTTGCCGTTGACGAAGTGCTTTCCCATTTGCCCAAGGGTGAGCGTCATGATCTAGTTGAGCGCTATGTAAATATGGTGGGACTTGCCCATGCGATCGATAAGCCACCCACACAGTTATCAGGTGGAATGCGCCAACGGGTAGCGATCGCCCGCGCCTTAGCAGTCCGTCCCAAACTCTTGCTCCTTGATGAACCCTTTGGCGCTTTGGATGCACTGACTCGCGGTAATCTGCAAGAAAAGTTGATGCAGATCTGTAATGAAGACCAGATCACAGCCGTAATGGTTACCCACGATGTTGATGAAGCGGTATTACTGAGCGATCGCATTGTGATGTTGACCAATGGTCCCGCCTCGAAAATTGGCGGCATTTTGGAAGTTGACATTCCCCGTCCCCGTCAGCGCATGGAAGCAGTTAACCATCCTAGTTACTACAGTCTCCGTAGCGAAATTATCTATTTCTTGAACCAACAAAAGCGCGTCAAGAAACTAAATGCCCGTAAGGTTGCCACTGTTGCTCGTCACGGATTAGAAAAAGTCAACTTAGAGATCGGCTTCGTTCCCTTAACTGCCTGTGCGCCGATCGCTGTCGCTAAGGAAAAAGGCTTCTTTGAGAAGCATGGACTCGATGAAGTTTCCCTTGTTCGTGAAACCAGTTGGCGTGGTATTGTCGATGGGATTTCGGGTGGATATCTCGATGCGGCGCAAATGCCTTCAGGTCTACCAATGTGGCTCACCCTCGGTGGTGCTGGCGCTTGCAAGCCCATCGTCACTGCTCTAACCATGACCCGTAATGGTAACGCAATTACCCTCGATAAGCATTTCTATGATCGCGGCATTCATACCCTCGCTGATTTCAAAGCGATGTTGCAAAATACTCGCGATCGTCAACACCGCATGGGCGTAGTCCATCCTTCATCGATGCATAATCTGCTGCTCCGTTATTGGCTAGCCGCAGGTGGCATCGACCCCGATCTCGATGTGGAACTAAAAACCATTCCTCCTGCACAGATGGTAGTTGACCTTAAAGCAGGTAGTATCGATGGATTCTGTGTTGGTGAACCTTGGAACTTCCGTGCTGCTATGGAAAATATCGGATTCACCGTTGCCACTGACCTCGAAATTTGGAATGGTCACCCCGGAAAAGTTCTTGGTGTGCGCGAAGACTGGGCAAACGCCTATCCGAACACCCACATCGCTCTCGTTAAGGCACTGCTAGAAGCTTGCATGTACTGCGCTGATCCCAATAATGCTGAAGAGATCCGCCAGATTCTCTCCCGTCGCGCCTATGTCAGCACTAATGTTAATTACATCCACTTGGGCAACCCTGATGATGTTACCTGTGCGATCGACACCCCCATGCGCGAACCTGCTCACCACCAGTTCTATGGTGCTGGTGTTAACCGTCCGAGCCGTTCTGAGCATCTCTGGCACATTACCCAGATGGCGCGTTGGGGTGATGTTCCCTTCCCTCGTAACTGGGTAGAAGTATTAGAGAAAACCTGTCGCGTTGGCGTATTCAGCACTGCTGCTCGTGAACTTGGTCTAACGGACATCACTTACAGCCGCAATGCGATTCAACTCTTTGATGATATTCCCTTTAATGCTGAAGATCCCATTGGCTATCTCAATCATCTAGACATTAAGCGCAATATCACCATGGCAGAAATTGCGATGGAATCAGTACGAATGGTTGCTTAGCCATCACCCCCTAGCCCCTCTCCCATAGGAGAGGGGGAGTAAGAAAGTTTTAGACATTTATTACAGAAAACTATGACCCAAACAACTCTTGACAAAAGCACAATCGCTACGATTCCACCCCAAGAATCTTTCCTTCGTATTGAAAACGTTTCTAAAATCTATCCTACGCCTAAGGGTGAATATGTCGTTCTGAAAGATGTAAACCTACATATTCAAGAAGGCGAATTTATTTGCTTAATTGGTCACTCTGGCTGTGGTAAATCGACTCTTTTGAACATGGTAGGTGGTTTTTCTAAGCCATCCGTTGGGGAAGTAACGGTTAATGGCAAATTGATTACCAAACCTGGTCCCGATCGCATGGTCGTATTCCAAGGCTACGCGCTATTGCCTTGGCTAACGGTTTATGAAAATGTCATGCTTGCCGTTGACTCCGTTAATCCCAACCTCTCTAAGGGCGAGAAAAATGATATTGTCCGCCATCACCTCGCCATGGTGGGCTTGAGCGAAGCTGCGGAGAAAAAGCCCACCCAAATTTCAGGGGGGATGAAGCAACGGGTATCGATCGCCCGTGCCTTGGCAATCCGTCCTGAAGTTCTCATTCTTGATGAACCCTTTGGCGCATTGGATGCAATTACCAAAGAGGAACTGCAAGAGGAGCTATTACAAATTTGGACAGAGCATCGCTGCACGGTATTGATGATTACCCACGATATCGATGAAGCATTGTTCCTAGCTGATCGCCTAGTAATGATGACCAATGGACCTGCTGCTAACATTGGTGAAATCATGCGAATTCCTTTCCCTCGTCCACGCGATCGCGCCCAAATCATGGAAGATCCTTTATATTATGATCTCCGTAATACAGCTCTAGACTTCCTATACAACCGCTTTGCTCATGATGAGTAATCGTATTTCCTGCGCCTTCAGGCGCAGGAAATATTGTATTTACGTCTAGTGAAATTATCGGCTAACCCCATCATGCCTAATTTCGCAGCTAGCGATCACACCAAAATTTGTAGAATAGATTTTCGGTGGTGTGGCTGTGCCACACCACCGAAAATTTTTGTTTTGCCACAAGATAGTTAAAGTGATGACTGCCATCGAATTTACCGATCGCTTAGCCGTAATTGCCACCATGCACCACAAGGAATTAGCGATCGCGCCAATCTTACAAGCTTCTTTAGGGATTAAAGTTACAGTTCCACAGGATTTTAATAGCGACTTGTTTGGTACATTTACTCGCGATATTGATCGCCCTGCCAATCAAATCGAAACCGCTAAAATCAAGGCGGCGAGAGCCTTAGAAATAACTAATGCTGATTTAGCGATCGCCAGTGAAGGTAGCTTCTTCCCCCATCCAATTTTAGGCATAGCTTACAATCGAGAACTGGTTTTATTAATGGATCAGAAGCATGATTTCACCGTATATGGTGAATCCCTCTCGACAGATACAAATTTTCGCCATCAAGAGATTTCTAGCTACGAGCAAGCCTACGAATTTGCGCTCAAAATAGGCTTTCCTGATCATGCAGTTGTCTTAATGCCAGATGCTCAGACATCGGCAAAGCAGTCAATATATAAGGGAATTAATTCGATAGAATTTCTCAAAGAGAATGTAATGGAATTACTGAGAACATATCCCACAATTCATATAGAAACCGATATGCGAGCGCTCTACAATCCCACCCGCATGAATAATATTGCCAAAGCGACGGAAGATCTGGTTCGCAAATTACAACAACTCTGTCCTAATTGTGATTTTGTGAATTTTGATATTGTCAAACGATTAAAAGGTTTACCCTGTGAGCTTTGTGGATTGCCAACTCAATCTATTCGCGCCCATTTATACAAATGCGATCGCTGTGAGTTTCAACAAGAGTTTATATTTCCCGATGGAAAACAATTTGCCGATCCGATGTATTGCTCCTATTGCAATCCTTGAGACTAATCAACAAGAATTGCTTTGCACTTCTTGTTGATTTTAACTATCCCCATAGCTGATTGCTCCTGTGTAGAGATATCCATAGAAAGCAGCAATAGCGATCGCGATACTAAGTCCTAATAGCCAAGTTCGGATATTTTTTGGTGCTTTACCCAAGATTTGCTCGCCCATCATCCATCCCAAATATCCTCCAAATAAAGCTCCGTAGACAGGCATATGGATAAAGTTATCATACCAACCATATTTAGCATTTGCACCTTGGCTCAAATTCCATAGAGTGCCTAATACGCTTGTAGCAAAGATTGTTCCCCATATCGCTCCCCAATAATTCCATTTTGTTCTATGAAATTTCAATGAGCGATGCACTATCACATTGACAATAAAAATCAAGCAGAAAAGAAGCGCTAAACCTACTAATAGATTTATCAAAACAGATAAAATGGCAAAACCGAACATGGCTATTTTACTTACCGATACAGAAGCGACTGAAGATTTGATCGAGAACTGATTCTGTTACCTCCTCGCCTGTGATTTCACCGATCGCACTAATGGCATCACGTAAATCAATTGTCCAAAAATCAAGCGGTAACTGATCTGTAATTGCAATTTTAACATTATCTAAAGATTGCACAACCCTGAGTAAACAAGCTTTTTGGCGTTGATTAATCGCAACATCGAGGTTCGCCGCCGCGATCGCATCCTGCTGAATACATTTAAGAATTGCTGCTTCTAAATCCTCAATACCTTGATTTTGAGAAGCTGCGGTTTTGACAATGGCAATACTCCCACTCCCTAGTCCATGATCCTGTAGGAGAGGAGCATGGGAGGTGAGAGCAAGATCTATCTTATTCATTACTAAGATCAAAGGACGATCGCTAACGATGTTATAAATCTCTTTATCTTTCTCAATCCAACCAATACTGGCATCAATCACCATTAAGACCAAATCCGCCGACTGAGCCGCTTGGCGTGATCGCTCCACACCAATTTTCTCGACGACATCCTCTGTTTCCCTAATTCCTGCCGTATCAAGAACTTGAATGGGAATACCTCCAACTACTAATTGCGAATCCACCACATCACGAGTAGTTCCTGGTAAATCTGTCACGATCGCGCGATCACTTCGGCTCCATGCATTGAGTAAACTTGATTTACCCACATTGGGACGACCAACGATGGCAACTTTTAAGCCTGTGCGTAATAGCTCACCCCGATCCGCAGTTGCTAAAATTTGTTGTGACTCCTGTGCAACCATCCCAATTTCTGTCTTTACCCATTCCACATCAAGCGGAGGTAAATCATCTTCAAAATCAATCCGCGCTTCAATTTCCGTTAAGACATTCAAACATTTACTCCGCAAATATTTAAGAGAATGCGCGAGTTTACCCCTTAGAGATGCGATCGCTGATTGAGCCGCCTGTGCAGATTTTGCACCCACCAGATCATTAATGCTTTCAGCTTGCGTTAGATCGATTCTGCCATTGAGAAAAGCGCGTAAACTAAACTCTCCTGCTTCCGCTAGTCTTGCACCATGCTCTAAACAGAGATTCAATACCTGTTGCACTGCCATAATGCCTCCATGACAGTGAAATTCCACTACATCCTCACGGGTAAAGGAACGAGGAGCCTTCATCAATAACAATAGACTTTCATCAATTGTGGCTTTGGTTAATGGATTTTTGATATAGCCATAGAGGATACGGTGGCTTTCCCACACCTGTTTACCTCTTGCATAAAAGATTTGCCTAGCGATCGCCTCTGCGCGATCACCCGATAATCTCACAATGCCCACACTTCCCTGTTGTGGGGAAATCGCCGTAGCGATCGCTGCGATCGTATCAGATAGACTCATTTAAACTTATTGATAAATAGGACTTACGCAAGTCTAACGAATTTAAGGTTCTGTGATTTAATCAAAACCCGATTTTTTGTAGTGTGACAAAGCCACACCACAAAAAATCGGGTTTTGATTGTGCCTAGGGACTTGACGAAAAAAGGTACCACCGAGTTTATATGACTTCGACTTCGCTCAGCCAACGTTGGCTGAGCGAAGTCGAAGCCGTTAGCCACTTAGCATGAGTAAATACTCATTGACAATTGATTAATTACCTAGGCGTAATTAAAAAATAGAACTAAAACCTGTGGCGTACTCGCAGCGTGCGCCACAGGTTTTGGGGTTTTAGATTTAATTGCACCCAGCTACTTAAACCTGATTAAAGCAAACTTTCATTAATTTTTTGGCTAATTATTGATTCATAAGAATTAAAATAGAATTTAGAATTAGAATGATTACAAGACTAAAATGGCTGTAGATTGGGGATAAAGATTGTATTTCATACTAATGGGGGGAGCTTTTTTTAAGACTTTAAGCTCATTACCTATAGCTAATCTCTCGTCAATGTTTCGAGCACTTTTGCATCTGGGTTTTATTGAATTATGCTGACACTTATGAATGGTGACTTACCGACTTACCCAGAAAGCCATCGTGGCAAATCTTCTAAGAAAGTTACTACCAAAAAATCATCATCGAAAAAAAACATTCAAGAATCTTTAGGATTGCATCAAGCAATTTTGGATAGTGCGAACTATTCAATTATTGCCACAACCGTAGATGGGGTGATTAGTGTTTTTAACAAAACGGCTGAGAATTGGTTGGGATATTCCGCATCGGAATTAGTCGGCAAATTTACGCCTGAATGTTTTCATGATCTTGAAGAGATCAAACAAAAGGCGATCGCCTTAACTGAAGAGTTGGGAGTTCCTATTGACGCAGGTTTTGACGTGTTTGTTGCCAAAGCAAAACTAGGACAAATCGATGAAGGGGAATGGACATATATCCGTAAGGATGGCTCACGGTTTCCAGTAACCCTTTCTATCTCTGTCTTGCGTAATGGAGACAATGAAATTACTGGCTTTCTAGGCATCGCCAATGATATTACCAAGCGGAAGCAATCTGAGCAAAAGCTCCAAAAGATATTACATGAATTAGCATTTCAGAAATTTGCCCTTGATCAAGCAGCGATAGTAGCTGTGACGGATTTGCAGGGAAATATTACCTATGCCAATAGTAAATTTTGTGAAATATCTGGATATACCGAAGCTGAGCTGTTAGGTCAAAACCATCGGCTACTTAATTCTCAATATCATTCCCAAGAATTTTTTACTAATTTATGGGATACGATCGCTAGTGGTAAGGTTTGGCGTGGTGAAATTCGGAATCAATCTAAAGACGGCAATTACTATTGGACAGACAGTACGATCATTCCGTTGCAGGATGAACAAGGTAAACCTACCCAATACTTAGCAATTCGCTTTGATATTAGCGATCGCAAACGCATTGAAGAAATTTTGCGCTTAAGGGAAAGGGCGATCGCTGCAAGCCACAATGGGATTGTGATTACGGACAGCCGTATGCTGAATAATCCGATTGTTTACGTCAATTCTGCCTTTGAAAAAATCACTGGTTATTCCGCTAATGATGTGATGGGAAAGAATTGTCGTTTTTTACAGGGCGATGATGTTTTTCAACCTGAGAAAGAGCTGATTCGTGAAGCGGTTGCTGCGGGTAATCCTTGTACTGTGGTGATTAGAAACTACCGCAAAGATGGCACATTGTTTTGGAATGAACTCAATATTTCTCCCATCTTCGATGAACATGGTAAAGTAACACATTTTATTGGTATTCAAACGGATATCACTGAGCGCAAAGAAGCAGAAAAAGATTTAAAAAGGCAAATGCGCCTCACTATTTTGCTAAATCGAATTACCGATGAAATTCGTCAGAGTCTTGATGTTGAGAGTATTTTCCAAACTGCGGCTCGTCAGATTCAATTGGCTTTTCATGCGAGTCGTTGTCTCATCTATCGCTTGGAATATCCATCAGTTAACAAGGAGCAAAAACAATTCTCTCAACCAACAATCTCTCTCATGTCAGAACAGTTATCTGAGAGGATTTTTTCTGTTAAAGATATTGAAATACCTCTGTTAAATAGTGCCTTTGGTCAAAGGATTGCTAGCCAAGATCAAGCGATCGCTATTACGAATGTTTATACCGAACCTGAGTTAGATGAATTTGGCGATTTATTTTATCGTATGCAGTTGCGATCGCTATTAACCATTCGGACTTCATCCCACGGATTAACAAATGGAATCATTGTATTGCACCATTGTAATAGTTTTCATAAATGGACAATTGAGGAAAAGCAGTTACTAGAATCGGTGGCGAATCAAGTCAGCATTGCTCTGTCCCAAGCCCATTTACTGATGCAGGAAACTCGCCAAAGACAGCAATTAATTAAGCAAAATGCTGAATTAGAAGAAGCAAAGATTATTGCTGAAGCCGCGAATCGTTCTAAGAGTGAATTTTTGGCAACTATGAGCCATGAAATTCGGACTCCTATGAATGCAGTAATTGGTATGACAGGAGTTTTATTAGATACCAATTTAAATAAGGAACAGCGAGAATTTGTTGAAATCGTCAGGAATGCGGGCAATACCCTGCTGACAATTATTAATGATATCTTGGACTTTTCTAAAATTGAATCAGGGCATTTAGAATTAGAAGAACAAAGCTTTGATTTGCGAGTTTGTTTAGAAGATACCATCGAGTTGCTATCGGCAAAGGCAGTCGAAAAAGGTATTGAATTAGGCTATTTAATCCATCCCGACGTGGAACTTCTCGTAATTGGTGATATGACCCGATTGCGCCAAGTATTAGCCAACTTGATTGGCAATGCCATTAAATTTACAAGTCAAGGTTCTGTCAATATTTCAGTTACCCAGTCACCAATCTCACATTATGAGCGCTGTGATCTCAGAAATCATCGCGAAGAATCACAGCTATTGCGTACAATCCAGTTTGCTGTCAAAGATACTGGTATCGGTATTCCTAGCGATCGCCTACATCGACTATTTCAACCCTTTAGCCAAGTGGATGCCTCAACAACCAGACAATATGGTGGTACAGGTCTAGGCTTAGCCATCAGTAAGCGACTATGCGAACTCATGGGCGGCACAATGTGGGTAGAAAGTCAGAATCAACAAGGTTCTACCTTCTACTTTACGATTACCGCCCCCGTAACAAATTTTGCCTATTCACCCAGTAACAATGGTAGTTCTCTTGCGACTAAATATCCATTCACAGGCTCAATTACCAGTCATATTAATTCTGAACGCTATCAACAGAATTATGCTTTTGATCCAAGGATGGCAAGAAATCATCCATTACGAATTTTATTGGCAGAGGATAATGTAATCAATCAAAAGGTTGCTGTCCATATCTTACAGAGGATGGGCTATCGGGCAGATGTTGTGGCAAATGGATTAGAGGTTTTAGCTGCTCTCTACCATCAAACCTATGATGTTGTCTTTATGGATATGCAGATGCCAGAAATGGATGGTTTAGAAGCGACAAAACGAATATATGAGAACTTACAAAATGGGAAGTTAGTTCATAGACCGCGTATAGTTGCGATGACAGCAAATGCTATGCAAGGCGATCGCGAGGTTTGTTTGGCAGCAGGTATGGATGACTACCTCAGTAAACCAATTCAAAATGGTGAACTGGTACGAGTTTTGCTAGAATCTCAGCCAGTTACCCCTAATATATCTATGCCATCATCGATTAACATCGGCACTCTGCATGAAGCCGCTAATGATATTGGCGGTGAAGATCCATCGTTTTTGAGTGAGCTAATCGATAGTTACCTAGATAATACGCGATCGCTCCTCCAAGAGTTATATACTAGCTTTGCACAGCAAAATTTTGATTTGATGTTGCGTACAGCTCACACCTTAAAATCTAGTAGCGGTGTTATTGGCGCAGAGGATCTATCAGAACTATGTCGTGATCTCGAGATAAATCTCCGTAACCAAAACTATGAGGATTTAGATACCAAAATCAATAAAATAGCTGACGAGTACGCAAGCGTTAAGACTGAGTTAGAACATGAAAAATACAATTAGTGCAATTTCCCCTGCCTAGTTTTGTCCAATACCGTCCAGTTATGTAATGACAACCGAAGATCGCGATAACAATAAGCATCCACCTCAAGAAGAAAATATTTCCGAGATAGCAGCATCCGAACCCGCACTGATTTTAATTGTGGATGACGATATGTTTATGCGAAAAATTTTGGTGCGTTATTTGGAGCGCGAAAACTATCGGGTAGTTGAGGCGGCAGATGGGCTAGAAGCATTAAAGCTTTATCAAGAGTATCAACCAGATATGATTTTGCTAGATGCGATGATGCCTGTTTTGGACGGTTTTGAATGCTGTTCAAGACTCCAAAAGCTACCTCATGGGGATCATACGCCTATTTTAATTATTACGGCACTTGAGGATCGTGAGTCCGTTGATCGCGCCTATGAAGTGGGGGCTTCGGATTATGTCACTAAGCCAATTCATTGGGCAGTATTGCGCCAGAGGGTAAGGCGCTTACTGGAACAAGCAAATTTGCGCCAGCAATTAGAAGCCGCAAATCGACGTTTGGCTGTAGTTGTCAAAGAACTTCAACGCTTAGTCTCCATCGATGGCTTGACACAGGTTGCCAATCGCCGATGTTTAGATGAATATCTAGAACAGGAATTTAAGCGTTCTAGTAGGGAAAAAGTCCCCATTTCCTTAGTTTTATGCGATATCGATTTTTTTAAAAACTATAACGATAATTACGGGCATCAAGAAGGGGATCTTTGTTTGCAAGCTGTTGCTCAAGCTATTAGCAAAGCGACTAATCGTCCTGCGGATTTAGTCGCTCGCTATGGAGGTGAAGAGTTTGTGATTGTGTTACCAAATACAGATCAAGAAGGTGGTATGAATGTTGCTACGAATGCGACAGAATTGGTGCGATCGCTCCAGTTACCACATGGTTATTCTAAAGTTGCGCCCTATGTAACGATTAGCTGCGGTGTCGCGACGCTTTTTCCCCACCAACATACTCAGGCAATAAATTTGCTCCTTAAATCCGCCGATCGCGCTTTATATGTTGCCAAGGCAGAAGGACGCAATTGTGTACGCCAAAGTGAATTAGTCAAAGATTAAACTACAGCGCTTTGCGCTTACTTAAAACCCAGAAATATTTTTGAAAGCGGCGCGAAGCGCCGCTTTCAAAAATATTTCTATACTACTCAAAGCCTCAACAGGCTGTAAGATTAAACACACAAAAGCATCTCTGCTAGGGGCATCTTTCGCTTTCATTATAATTATTGCCTTAACTTTGCTCGCAACTCATGGTACGTTCATAACTCAAATATATATTCAATTTAGATGTTGAACAAAATCTATGGAATGGCATATTACTGATGCACAAAGCTTAGCAATCATTGATCAAGAAATTGGTGAACACTCACTATCACCATCCGAATATGAAATTGTGCGCCAAGTAATTTATGCCACCGCAGATTTTGAGTATAAAAATCTTGTAAGGTTTTCAGAGCAGGCTTTGCAAGCGGGAGCCTCAGCTCTAGCAGCACGTACTACGGTTGTTGTTGATGTTCCTACTGTGCAGGCAGCAATCTTTCCCAAGGTCTGTGATACCTTTGCTAATCCTATTTATTGTGGTGTTGATGCGATCACCCGTCCGCAAAAGGGAAAAACTCAGGCAGCTTGGGGAATTGAGACCTTAGCGAAGCGCTATCCTGAAGCCATATTTGTGATTGGGGAGTCTCAGCCTGCTTTGGCAACTCTTGTCGATTTGATCGAAGTTGAGGAAGTTAAACCCGCCTTAGTGATTGGTGCGCCTGCTGGCTTTATTGATAATGACGTGATTAAGTCACGGCTCCATGATTCACAAATTCCCCATATTCGAGTCGATGGGCGTAAGGGAAATGCGATCGCAGCATCTGCCATATTTAATGCACTGGTTAGCTTAGCATGGCAAGCCTATGGTAACTAGGTAGGATAACTTGACGCACCCCTCACCCCTATCTCCTGCGGGAGAGGGGCTAGGGGTGAGGGCAAAGATTACTTTGGTGTGTCAAGTATATGAATGCCATCCCAAAGAGGTGCACTTAACTCAAATCACTTAGGATAGTGAGTGCGTCTCAAAGGAGTGTACTTACTCAAATCACTTAGGATAGTGAGTGCGCCCCAAAGGGGCGCACTCACTCAAATCACTGTAAAATGTGATGATGTTAGGACTTATGAGGATTTTGTAGACCTATGAACTTTAGCCTGAACCTGAGTCTAAGTTTAGGTCGCATTTGGGCGATCGCTACCAATGTCTTTCGCGAAACAGTGCGTGAGCAGGTGCTTTATCTTTCTTTGCTATACACCTTAATTGTGGTGTCAGCGATGATGATGCTGCCAGAGTTTTCCTATGACTCATCGGCAAAAATGATTGTCGATACGGGTATCGCAGCGATCGAGGTAGTGAGCTTAATTGTGGCGGTATTGGTTGGAACAAATCTGATCAATAAAGAAATCGATAAGCGTACCATTTTTATTCTCATTGCTAAACCAATGCACCGAGCCGAGTTTGTCCTTGGTAAGCATTTGGGGTTGAGTGCGGTAGTCGGTGCGCTCGTATCGATTATGAGCATCATTTTTATTATCTTGATGACCATCAAGCAAATTACCATTCCGATTCCTGCGATTCTCACAGCGAACTTTTTCATCTTTTGGCAGATTATGCTGTTAGGCGCGATCGCAATTTTCTTTGGCACATTTACAGGTTCTCTCATTGCCTCTTTACTAACCCTTGCTGCCTATGTCATTGGCAACTTTAGCCGTGACTTGCTGCTTTTAGGCGAAATATCTAAAAATCCAAGCTTACAAGCGGTTACTCGTACTTTTTATATGATTTTGCCTGATTTATCCCGTGCTAACCTCAAGAATGAAGCAGTATATAACATCCTGCCAAGCTTAGCCGATATGCTCAGCAATGGTATTTATATCCTGAGTTATGCGTTATTAACTCTAGCGATCGCCATTCTCATTTTTGCCCGTCGTCAGTTTTAAATGAGTGAGTTCTTCGCCGAAGGCGAAGAACTCGCTCCAGAATTATTAGATAGATATTAATTCCCAAAATAATGAAACCTTCTCAAAACCCATGTCCCGATCCACCGTCCTATCAAGTACGTTTTGCGGTGATCACTGTTAGTGATACCCGCATACCTGAAACTGACAAAAGCGGCAACTTTATTAAACAGTCGATGACTAATGCAGGTCATTTGCTGGAATACTACACGCTTGTCAAAGATGAACCTGATGAGATCCGATCGCAAATGCATAAGTTGGTGGCGATTGAGGATCTTGATGCCATTATTCTCAATGGCGGAACAGGGATTGCACCGAGAGATACGACCTATGATGCGATCGCGGCGTTGCTCGAAAAGACCCTGCCCGGATTTGGGGAGATGTTTCGGTATCTGAGTTGGCAAGAGGTCGGCTCAAGGGCGATCGCCTCACGCTCTGAAGCTGGGATTTATCAAGGCAAATTAGTATTTTCGCTCCCTGGTTCAAGTAATGCGGTGAAGTTGGCGATCGAGCAGCTCATTTTGCCAGAGATCATCCATTTAGTACGCCAGTTAAAAGGATTACATTAAGGGACTTGCTATTAATTAAAGTACCTATGGCTTCGACTTCGCTCAGCCAACGTTAGCTGAGCGGAGTCGAAGCTAGATAACTTTGTTATCCGCAACCCTAAGTACCATATGAGCGCTGCTTTGTGGCACTCATATGGTAACAGCATCACCTAATCTCAAAACTTTGCCTGCTTCTGTAAAAGGAATACGTGTATTCAACGCAAAACGATAGAAATGATTGAAACGCGATCGCTCGACATTATTTGGTAAATTCGCTTCTCTTAGTCTAGTAAAAGTCTTTTGGAATTCAGGATAAACTTCGCCAGTGAAGGGATCGCGTGTAGGAACAGGGCAGCGCTGACAAGGATTTGTACCGATAAATTGGACATCCCCGATTGTAAAGGGAACGGTTTCGCCAGATTTGGCAAATAATTGATCTTCCCAAAAAGGTTCTGTATCCGCAATTTCTAGGTTAGTACGAAAGCGCCGACGAATCTGTTCGAGGTCAATTTGAGAATTGTCATACCAACTTTGGACAGTTTTGAGAGAGGCTTCTGAGACAACTGTAGCTCCCCATGCGTCAGGATCATCAGGAAAACCATTGGTCACATTTTGTCGCAGTTCTAGGGGTTTACCCAAAAACTCACTGAGCCAATCAATTAAGGATGCTCTTTCTTGCTCTAAATGGAAAGTAACTACTTCGCTCTGATTTTGGATTTGCAAACTCACCAGCCGATCGCCTAAATCGTAACTTGCCCTAATTAAATGAATCTTGGGATTACGCTTGCCATTAATGTACTGTCCATTTTGATCAAACATGGCAAACTCGCGATCACCTTTTAATGCACCGCCCGAAGTGATGGCAACTTCATCTAAAGCGATCGGATCGAGGGATTTAATCGGAAAAACTAGAATTCTGCTGAGATTTGCCATAAAGTGCCATAAACCAGTTGTTTTCAGAAAATTTAACGAAACCTTAACTATCTCAGTCAGAACAAATATAATGTCATTAATTTAACAAAACCCTTTATTTTCTGGAACCCAAATGATTAGACCGACTCTTATAGATAGTCTAGCGCAGGATTTAAATAGTAATACTCACGATTCTGTCCCCTCATTAGCAAATATTTGGGCAAAAAAGTATATTCAAAATTTGCAAGTTGAGGCTCCTAAACAAGAGCTTGAGTCTAATAATTTGTCGGAAATTCTCTCTCCCGCAAGGCGTACAACTACTGCAACCAATTTATTGCAATCCCTCCGCTTTTCTAGCGCTCAGGCTTGGGCAAAAACTGAAACTCTCTTAATCAGTCAGTTGCAATCTCATGGCATTTCTCCAGACTTGATTGACCCTTGGCAAATTGCTACTGATTCGCGGGATCTATTAGATCAAGCGCTCAAGGTTTATACAACAAATGGGGACAATCGTTTGGTGGAACTTGATTGGTTTAGCAATGGTCAAAATTTTAAGCTAGAAACCTATTCCCAACTACCTACAATTGGACAGCTATCGGTGGCGATCGCGCCAAGTGTGGGCAAAATTCGCAAAAAATATACATCGGAAGATCCGCGCACCCTCGGCTTTGTGAGTATGCAATTTCACTACAGTGGTCAAATGCTGCTCAACTCTCTCCAACCCTTGGAGCAACTGGTGGTGAATTCATACTTTAAGGTGATTGATGATCATCTCTATATGCCTTTGCAGAGAGCTTACGAAGCCGCCGCAAATTTAGAATATGAGGACGCATCATTGGAAGCGGTGCGCCAACTTTTGCCATTCACGAGTGAGATTGCTCGCCAGATTTCGCAAAAAACATTGATTATGTATGCTGATTATCAATGCCATAGCGGAGTCCTAAGTTCTCCACAGGTGAGAATTTCCAGCTTGCGGGATATTGAGATGTTTCAAGTTTATCTCTGTCTCTGTGTACTTGAAAGAAGTGTAGCTTCTATTCAGCAAGAGCTTTTCCCCCTTTGCGTAATGCTCTATCCTCCCTTAAAAGTTAGTTGGGAACTAGTGCGGACTTTATTAAGATTGCTGAATCAAGAAATCCACAGTTATCTAGATGAGCAACATATCCGCATATTTGCCCCCTATCTCACCGCTTTAAGCGAAATGTTTGGTGATGATGTGCTGCCTGAAGCATGATAATAATAAAGCTAAAGGTATTTTTGGTTAAATTAAAATTTCGCTTTTAGTTTAACCAAAATCTAGCTTTGTGTTGAGTACCAAGCAATATATCTAAAGCGTAGAACAGCTAAGAATAGAAAAAAAATCAAGCATGACCTTTATTTGTACGATTAGCCAAGCGATCGCCATTACATCAGCAACAGTAGCTAATATTGACGAAACTGCACAAAAAAATATCGAGATCAGGGGCGTTGTTTCTGATAGTCGCAAGCTTAAGGCTGGTGAATTATTTGTGGCATTAACGGGCGAAAATTTTGATGGTCATGGATTTGTGGCAGCAGCGATCGCGCAGGGGGCAGTCGCTGCAATAGTTAGTCTCGAATGGGCAAAGTCAGAAGCAGCTAAGGGCTTGCCTGTCCTTGCAGTCAGTAATACACTCACAGCTTATCAAGATTTAGCAAGATGGTGGCGATCGCAATTTCTGCAACCAGTAGTATCCGTAACAGGCTCAGTGGGCAAAACGACAACTAAGGAAATTATTGCCAGTATGTTGGCTTGCTATGTCTCACCAGATAAGCAAGTCCACAAAAGTCAAGCCAACCATAACAATGACATTGGTGTTGCCCAAACCCTATTGGCGATCGCGCCTGAACAGCATGATTTTGTGGTTGTAGAAATGGGAATGCGCGGTTTAGGGGAAATCGAACGTCTTGCCCGCACCACTTTACCGACTGTAAGTGTCATTACAAATGTAGGTACAGCCCATATCGGTAGATTAGGCTCACGGGAGGCGATCGCACAGGCTAAATGTGAACTTCTTGCGGAAACCCCTCCCGATGGTACAGCTATATTAAATGCCAGTAATCCCCTATTGCTGGAAATGGCAAGCAAGGTTTGGCAAGGCAAGACAATTACCTATGGTCTCGGTGTCGGTGATGTCAATGGGGAACTGATTGGTGATCGCTTGCAGGTGGGTGACTTAACATGGGATCTACCTTTGCCTGGTCGTCATAATGCCTTGAATTTTCTCGCAGGATTAGCGGTACTCAAAGCCCTGAATCTAGATTGGCAACAAACAACTCAAGGAATTGGTAAGCTCGATCTTCCCTTTGGTAGGGCGCAACTATATCAACTACCTCAGGATGTGGTGATTCTTGATGAGACCTATAATGCCTCTCCCGAAGGAATGCTCGCCGCGCTGCGTCAACTGTCAGATATGCCTGCTAAACGTCATTGGGCAGTACTTGGCACGATGAAAGAATTAGGAGAAATGTCTACACAGCTCCATCGCCAAGTTGGAGAATCAATTAGCAAATTGGGAATAGAAGGGGCAATCATCTTAGCGGATGGTGAAGCAGATGCTATTCTCGCTGGTGCGAATGGTTCTCTAAAATATGCGATCGCCTGTCATTCCTATGATGATATTACTCAAACTCTCTTACAAAAAGTCGAAAGTGGCGATCGAATTCTATTTAAAGCTTCGCGATCGGTCGGGATGGATCGCGTTGTAGAAGCATTTCGCAAAACTTGGCAATAGAATCAAATCGATAACGGTTCCATCAAGTGATTCCATCAAAAAATTCCATAAAGGTATTGCCAAGCAATGCTTTTATGGAATGGAAATAGTAAAAATTGCTCCATTAGGTTCATTATCTTGAACAGTGATATTGCCGCCGTGAGCCTCGATCGCTAATTTACAAAAAGCTAACCCCAAACCCAACTGTGCTGTGCTTTGGATTGGAGTGCCAATCTCAAATTTCTCAAAAATTACTGACTTTTTGCCATCACTAATTCCTGCTCCCATATCGGCAACACTAATACTTGCACCCCCAATTTCAGGATATTTGACGCTAACCGTAATTTGACTGTTCGCAGGAGAAAATTTAATGGCATTGGATAGGAGATTATCGAGAATGCGCCGAAATACAGGTAAATCGATATTTACTAACTTACTTTCTGGTAAATTTAGGCTCAGTTCTAATTTCTTTTGAGCTGCGATCGTTTCAAAATCTTCAATTACTGAGGTACACATTTGATTGAGATCGGCACTCGTATATTTGAGAACCATTTTCCCCGCTTCGATCTTTGCCATAATTAACAAGCTATCGATCAGGGATTGCAGACGATGACCACTACGGGTGATGCGCTCAATTTTTTCAGGCTTGCGGGACTCAGGCAAATACGGATCGCTTAAGAGTTCTGAGGATAGCAAAATCGTTGTCAAGGGATTGCGTAAATCATGGACGATCATATGCACCATATCTTCACGCATCTGTAAGAGAGATTGGAGATCGTCGTACTGTTGCTTAATCCGAATCATCGATTTGATTCTTGCCCGTAGCTCTAGTCCATTGACAGGCTTACTTAAAAAATCACTTGCCCCTGCGTCCAAACATTGAGCCATATCTTCTTTAGAAGTTAAAGCTGTGACCATAATGATCGGAATTGCTTTCCACTGAGGATTGCTTTTAATTTTTTTGCAGACATCTATTCCATTTAATTCGGGCATCATCACATCTAGCAGGATGACATCAGGATGAAATATCTCTAACCGCTCCAATGCTTTGTAACCACTAGAAGCGTAGTTGAGGTCATAGTCTTCATTATCTAAAAGAGCTTCAATTACATCGAAGTTATTAGGTTCATCGTCAACGATTAGAATTGAAGGATAATTTTTCATACATTGCCCTTAAACAATTATTTTAGGACTTACGCAAGCCTAACGAATTGACTAGGTTTTGAGTAGATTTTGTGAAGGCTTTGCCTGTGTCAAATCTGTAAGTCCTATATTTAAATAGTAGCTTTCAAATGAGTACATACTCATTTGAAAATAAAAATCAATCTTATAGCAGTCCCAAATAATTTGTATATTTTTTGGTTTGTGGAAGCGCTCCCCTTCGGGGAGCGCTTCCACAAACCATTTAGGATTTCTAGTCATTAAATGAAAAGCGCTATAGCGCCTTTGAAGCAAGTAAGTTACAGAGGCTTGTTCTCTACCTTTGGTGGGGAAACAAGTATTGCAAACTAACTCCAAGAAATTTTTTAAAAGTGTTACTTTATAACACTTTTAAAAAATTTCTTGTTTCGGCTCTGAGCGCAAAGTACTGTAATCTCGAGATTTGTTGATCTGCTGCTGGATCGTAGTTGCTAACAGTGCAAGTTTAACTGGCTTAGCAAGAAATTCATCTGCTCCTGCTTGTAAGCACTGCTCCTGATCACTTTTCATCGCTAGGGCTGTCAGCGCGATAATGGGAATATGCTGAATGTCAACATTGGCACGAATCTGCTTAATTGCACCCAACCCATCTAGCACAGGCATTTGAATATCCATCAAAATTAGGTCAGGGATGTGAGCGATCGCCATATCCACAGCCTCTTGTCCATTAGCGGCTATGATTAAGCGATATCCTCGATTCGACAAATAATCAGCAAAAGTTTCCACATTGGTTGGGTTATCTTCCGCTAACAAAATCAGGGGATAAATCGAGCCATCTTTGTTTAGATTGTCGTCTAAATTATCCTCCAAGTTCTGGTTAGGCTTTTGGTTGACCAAAGAATAGGTGAAGCGATCGTCATTATTATGGTTTCTAAGTTTACCTGTGTGGGGTAACGCGATGGAAAAGCAACTACCTTCACCAACTTGGCTCGTTACACCGACGCAACCGCCATGTAACTCCGCGATTTGTTTGACAAGAGTTAGACCTAGCCCTGTACCTGTATATTGTCGGCTTAAACTGCTATCGATCTGGACAAAAGTTTGAAATAGTTTACCAATATCCTCTGGAGCAATACCAATGCCTGTATCAATAACAGAGAAGATCAATGCGTAGGGAAAATTGGCATTGACTGGTAAGGCTGTTTCTTCAGAACTAATAAACTTAACTTCTAAGCAGATCTTGCCCGATGCTGGCGTAAATTTAACGGCATTACTTAATAAGTTAATTAGGGCTTGGCGGATGCGTCTCTCGTCAAGTTCGATCAAACCTAATTCAGGTTGGATGGCTAAGCGCAATTGAATATTTTTCTGGCTTGCCATTTGCTTGACAAAGCCGAGACTTGACTTACAGAGATATTCGATGGAGACAGGTGCAATATCTAATTTCATCTTACCTGCGCCAATTTTCGCAACATCTAAGATGTCATTGATTAGCTCTAGTAAATGTCGTCCACTGCTTTCAATCAGGTTTAGAGATCGCTTTTGGCGCTCATTCAAATCACCAAATACGCTAGACAGTAATCCCTCAGACATTCCTAAAATTGCATTCAGGGGAGTCCGCAGTTCATGGCTCATATTAGCGAGAAACTCATCCTTCAACCTCGTCGCACGAGCTAACTCTTTATTGGCATTGATTAATTCTTCATTGGTTGTAAGCAGTGTTTCCTCAGATTTCTTGCGATCGCTAATATCCCTAACAATACAGGCAAGGGACAAGGTCTCATCAATCCAAGAATTTTGGATCGGAAAAGCACTAAATAGTACAGGTATTACATCATTAGTTTGGTAATGTCGCAAACGGAATTCCCCTTCCCATGTCTCATCCTGAGCAATTAAATCTAATATATTTCGTTTTACTACTTGATGATCTTCAGGGAAATGCAGGTCAAATATCGATAGAAACTGAGTATTAGCAGGTAGTCCTAAAAGTTCTCGTCCCGCACTATTAACGTAATTAAGTCGCCCATTACAGTCAGCCAGAGCAATAAAGTCAGTGCTATTCTCCACTAACGTAATTAATTTTTGGCGTTCTGCCATTTCGACAATAAGCTGTTGGTTCGCAAATTTGAGTTCGCGAGTGCGCTGCTCTACTCTAGATTCTAATTGTTGATTGAGATGATACAGTTCTGCGATCGCTTCTTGGCGTTCCATCTCTGCACTGACTCTAGGTGCAAATACCTGTAACATGGCATTTGCACGTTGCATATTTTGAATAGGTTGATTATTGAGGATACATAAACAGCCAATCACATCACCTTTACTATTATTAATGGCTATTCCTAAATAAGAATTTGCACCCAATTGTTTAATAGAATTACAATCTGGGAATTGCTGCTGTAGATGCTCCGTAATGTAAAACTTACCTTCAGCAACAGTAATAGCACAGGGAGAATCCACCAAGGGAATAGTAGTTTCTGAAACTGGTTGCAGTTGACCATCTAGCCAAACTGCCATCATTTTGAGGCGATCCTCACATATCTTAGTAATCGACACATAGCGAATTTCTAGGATATTGGCAATATATTCAACTAAAGCAGGCAAGAAATTATCCCCTATTTGTGTCGAGGCTCCTTCCACCAGACTTTGTAGAGATTCTTCAGCTTGTTTGCGATCGCTAATATTTTCAATGACCCCTATAAAGAGCGGCTGTGCATTGCCATCATCAGCAATTTTAGAACTTGTAGTTCTTACCCAAATAATATGACCATTTTTATGGAGGAGGCGCTTTTCCATTTGATAGCTGGCATTTTCTCCTGTCAAGACGCGGTCTCGTAGTCGTAAGTTTTCCTCGATATCTTCAGGTAGCATATTGTCTGTAAATCGCATCTCTCGCAATTCACTTTCAGAATAACCAACCATTTGCTGATAACAGGGATTAGTCCTGATATATTTGCCGTCACTATCGGTAATTGCCATCCCGACAGCAGAGCATTCAAACATACTACCTAATAGAAATTCACTAGCTTTTAAGCGCTGTTCACTCTCTTTTAAGGCGATCTCTGCATTTTTGCGATCGCTAATATCCTCAATAATTGCTGCAATGCGATAGATTTCACCACGGGTATTTTTGACAGGAAAACATCTTCCCCAGATCCAACGCATCAAACCATCAGGACGGATAATCCGATACTCTTCACTAAAGTATCCTGTATGAGCTTTGGCTGTATAGATTTGGATAATGCGATCTCTATCATCAGGATGAAGAGAATATAACCAAGAATTAGGATCTTGATATAGACTTTCGCAGGATTTTCCCCATATTTCCTCATAGACTGGACTCACATATAACACTTTGCCAGAAGCAATTTCACGAATCACAATGATACCTTGATTATTTTCCGCAAATTGGCGAAACATGTCATTGCTGTCAATTAGGGCATCCGTGCTTGCTTTGACCTGACCTTCTAACAACCGATTGCGACTTTCTAGAAGTTCGATTTTTTCCTGCTCTAGCTGAGACATTTGCACTTCTAA
Source organism: Pseudanabaena yagii GIHE-NHR1 (assembly GCF_012863495.1). Lineage (NCBI taxonomy): Bacteria > Bacillati > Cyanobacteriota > Cyanophyceae > Pseudanabaenales > Pseudanabaenaceae > Pseudanabaena > Pseudanabaena yagii. The sequence continues at coordinate 572,092 of NZ_JAAVJL010000002.1, read as the reverse complement.
CTTAGAGACTAACTTGTAAACCTCCATCGGCTGTAGAGTTTTCAGAATAGAACTTTGGGTAACAATTCCCCGCATTTCACCATCAGGATTAGCCACAACTACATGATTACTCATGCGCTCCTGCATAACCTCGCGTACCGTCCAGAGCGTTTCATCTGGTGGCACTGAGATAACAGGAAAACTCATCACCATCTGGGCTTGAGTCTGTGCAAGGTTTAATTCCAAAGCTAAATATTGAACGATATCACTCTCAGTAATGATTCCTAGAGGAAATAAACTATGATTTCGTGACTCAACAATTACGACAGAACTAACTTTATGCGCTGACATTAAATTCGCGATCTGGGCGACTGAATCAGTTGCCTGAGCATAGACAACATCTGTAACCATTACCTCACTAGCCACTAACAACCGCAACATATCGATGGGGCGTAATAATTGCCGCAAACTTGCGTGGGTAATTAGTCCTGAGACTTCGCCACGCTCGTTAACTAGCGGTAAATGACGAACGTTATAACGCTGAAATCGGTTAATAGCCACAAATATATCAGTAAATTCCCATTCTAAAAGCGAATGAACGGGATATGTCATGACCTCCGCGATCGCTGTTTCCGATAGATTTTGACCTAAAGATGCTCCTTGACTGTGCTCAGCATTTTCAATCTGACCACAGAGCTTAATTAAGTCTCGTTCGGTCAAAATCCCCACTAATTGATTTGCCTCTGTCACCAAAATGCAACTTTGAGCACAGGTTAATTGCAAACTTAGCTCTGAGTCAATGTTGCGAAGTAGGTTACAGGTTTTTGTACTTGAACTCATTAAAGCGATCGCTTCGGCAACTGTCGCATTCGCAGAAATCGTTAATGGTTCACGCACAATAGCCTGTTCCATAGATGTTTCTCCATTTTTTGCAGCCATAGGCTCGACTCTAAAATTTTATAAAATCCATATCAACCACTCCCGTATCAAAAATTTTACTTTAATTTTCTTGTTTTTATCTAAATATTTGCACAAGAGATCTGCAAAAGCCCAAAGATTCAGTTAATACAGATATTCAGAGCGATTATTCTTGAGCTTTTATTAGGGGATAAAGATACTTGACATCCCTGTAAGAATTATGAATATCATAAAAGTCAAAAGCATTTAAGTAATAACTAAGAAATCCATCTCTAGAAATTCACAAGAAACTTCTTGAATTTAATTTTGGTAAAATTCAGCACAAAGTACTGATGACAAATTTGTGCTTTGGGGGAAAGCTATACGTGGTAGATACTGTACAAGTCATGGACTTAAATAAATGAAAAATATTATAAGAATCTAGATGATTCATATGTACCGAAATATTATTGAAAGGGGGTTATTTAGCTGCCAAACAAATCATAAGCAAAAGTCTATTCTTTTGGCGAATTAAATAAATGGATATCTATGATTTTTTATTGATTATCTAATTTCTTATAAAGACTTTGTAGGCTCCCTCTCTATAGATGTAGTGATAAATTAGTTAATAAACTATATGGCAAATAATCTAACATTCATTCAATACTTACAGCTTGATTTAAATTATTTTTAAAAACCAATTTTATTTAATTTATTTGTTTGTTTAATAATGAATCACATAAAAAATATATCCTAAAACATCAATTCCTAAAACACCAATTTAGAACAATAGTTAGTCATATAAATAATGTATAACTCTTAAAATTTATTCTCTTATCTCTTAATTTAAATAAATTTATTTGCAGACAGGCATTCAAATTTATCTTTAATGATTAGTCAACTTTAGAGGTGTTTAAATAATTCTAAATAATTATTTAAAACAGTAGTTAAAATCATTGGATTGTAGTATAGTAGCTTATTCAAAACAAGCTCAAAAGTTAAATTACCAAATCCCCACTTGAACCAATAAAATATCTAAAATACTTATATATGCTTATATTAAAGTTGTTTTATGTGTTTTTTTTTGGGAAAGTATTCACTTTAGTAGGTGACTCCTGACACTATTTTTAATTCTCGCGTCCTCCAAACCTCTTGCAAATGCTCCTTACTAAACTTTCTCCAGTGGATAATACATCAACACAGTTAACTCCAAAGTTTATTCAAGATTTGAAGCATCTCCATGTATTGTTTCAACAGGCTACTGGCGAGTTAGTAGTGACCGACGAAGATGAATCAGCACCTGACTGGAACATATATTTTTATCTAGGTCGATTGGTATATGCCACAGGTGGCAAACATCGTGTGCGTAGGTTAGCAAGGGCAATCCGCCAACATGCCCACAACATCAATATTCAAGATCTGCTCAAAAAAGTTAATCCCGAAACTGAGGCTTGGGAATTAAAGCTAATTGAGAGCGCGATTCAAGGGCAGCAACTGACAACTGAGCAAGCCCGTGCCATCATTCAGACGAGTATTCATGAGGTCTTTTATAGCCTGAGTGAACAAAAGCAACCCAAAGCGTCATGGAAGCCTCTAGATTCTCTATCTTTTAAACCAATTGTTGCGCTTTCGACAATGCAGACGTTAGATAGCATTATCACAGCACAGAACAAATGGAATAAAGCAGGTTTATCCCATGTCCAAAATATGATTCAAGGGTTTTCCTTTGATATCGCACCCTACATTGCTAATCCCGATCAGTTAAAAGTAATGCTAGATGCTGATGCAATTTCTAGCAAAACCTATAACAGTCTCAACAAGATTTTGAATGGGACAAATACGCTTTGGGATTTGTCGATCATCATGCATTGCTCCATGATTGCGGTAATGCGATCGCTATTGCCCCTAGTTATCGATGGCATCGTCGCCTTCCGAGAAATTCCTGATTGGGCATCTCCCAATTGGAAGGTATCTTCTAAGCATCAGTCACCAAATCGAGGATTGATTGCTTGTATTGATGATAGTCCTCAAGTTGAAGTAGAAATGCGCCGCATTTTGGAACCATTAGGTTATGAGGTTTTAGGGATTACTGACCCTTTGCAGAGTGTTAGTACCCTATTACAACGAAAGCCTGATTTGATCTTTCTAGATTTGATCATGCCAAATACCAATGGTTATGAACTATGTACCTTTTTGCGGAAAACTACTACTTTTCAGGAAGTTCCTATCGTCATCCTAACGGGGCGAGATGGGGTAATTGATCGGGTGCGGGCAAAAATAGCTGGCTCGTCAGACTTTTTAAGTAAGCCTCCCGATCCTAGTAAAGTCTTGCAAATACTCCGTAGGTTTTTGCAAACTGATGAAGCTCCATAGAGATATTTTCTCTTCTATAAAAAAGGTTAAAAAGGTCAATAAGTACAAACAAACATTTATTAAATAGAGAAGTAAGGTATTTGATGCCGTACTCCTAACTAAACATTCAGAATATTTAGACAAATAAAGTAGATAAAGGAAAAATTTGAGATGAGTACGATTTTAGTAGTGGAAGATACCTTGACCCAAGCAGAGATTATTACAGGAAGTCTCAGAAATGCTGGCTTTACAACCGTTTTGGCAACTAATGGTGATGAAGCGAGAACTAAGATTAACCAGCAGAAGCCTAGTGCCATTGTTTTAGATGTGGTTTTACCAAATGAGAGTGGCTTTGAACTATGTCGCGATCTAAAGGAAAAGCCTGAAACCAAGGATATTCCTATTGTGCTTTGTTCAACTAAAAATGGTGAGATGGATAAATTTTGGGGGATGAAACAGGGAGCTTCAGCCTATCTTACGAAACCCATCGATGCTGCGGAACTAGTGCGTACTATCAAATTATTAGTCAAGGATTAGGAGGTCGATCGCCGTGGCAAATAAAATTATTGGGAATCCGCAAAATTTGTCCCAAACAAAATATCAGCAGTCCCTTGACCAGTTTTTGACTTTTTCGTTAGTACCTGATCAACAAGCTCTGTTACCAACTCAGCAGTTGTTAGAAATTGTCAAAGTCAATTTGTCACAAATAACGGCGATCGCAGGTATATCGACTAGTGTAATGGGGGTGTATAACTGGCGTGGTGACGTGATCTGGGTGGTGGATCTAGCTAGTCTCTTAGGTTATAAGCCCCTCTATGCACAGGAATATGATCAGGGGAAATTTCAAGATCGATGTCATGTAATCTTTTTACGCAGCCAAGAACATGTGCTGGGATTTGCGGTGTCAAGGGTGGGGCAGATGATTAGATGTGATACGAATACAATCCAGACTTCAGGTTTTACCTTTACAAATCCAGCCATGATGAAGGCTTGCCGAGGATATTGGCTGAATGGAAGTAACGAGACATTTTTGGTGCTAGATGGAAATGCGATCGGTCAACTTGCCCAGACATAGGCAATAGTCCAGACAGTTTCCGAGCTTTGATTTATGAAATTGATTTTAAGTATATTCAGTATTTTTATATTTGCGGAGAATAGGCGATGCTAACACAAAATAACCAACCTAAAAATCAGCCTCAATCGGGTAATAGTGACCAGAACAACAGCGTAAATGGAGTTCTAAACTTTGATGATGATGCTCAAACAGAACCTCTTTCTCTAGAAAATTTATTAGAGGATCTACCCTCAAGTCCAAAATTGTCTAAATCAAAACGGTGGAGTTGGCGATCGCTGGGCTTACGAGCAAAAGTGACCTTACTAGCAGTCGCTGTCAGTACCTTGCCTGTAGTAGCGATCGGTGGTATTGCTTACTACTTCTCTAGCCGTTCACTGGATGAACAGATTCGCGACACTCAACAACAAAAAGCGATCGTAATTGCTTCTAAGCTCAACCGCTTTATGTATGAGCGCTATGGTGATATTCAAGTACTAGCCAATCAAATTATTTTTACTAATCGTAAGGTTCAGGCAGTTGTTCCACAAGTTGAGCGAGAGGGAATCCTGAATGAATATGCTAGAGCTTATGGCGTATATAACCTAATTGCCTTTGCAGATTTAACAGCAAACACAACCATCTACTCAACGATCACGATTGAACCTGCACCTAATATTAAAGGACGTGACTACTTTGAAACCCCTCTTACATCAGGTAAGCCATTTATCAGTCAGCCAAAGTTGTCAACTGTCACCAAAAAACTGAGTATATTTGTCTCTGCCCCAGTCAAAGAAGTAAATTCAGACAAGGCGATTGGTGTTATACGAACTCGAATGCCCATTGAAAAGCTAGAGGATGTGGTTAAAGAGAGTATTAACGATGATGATGAATATCACTTGGTTGATGGATCAGGCAAGATGTTTATTGCTAAGGAAAATGATGAAGAAAATAAACAGGCCAAGGAAATTTTTCCTCAATTAGCATCAGCGATTGATACTAAGACTTCAGCCACGGTTATAGGTTCTGATTCTGGCAAGGAAAAACTTATAACTTATGTTGCATTGCCTACTTATCTCAATATGCCTAATCTCAATTTAGGAGTAATTATCTCGATTGATACCGTCACAGTTTTCAAACCCCAACGCGATCTATTATTTACAGTAGCAACAGGGACTGGGATAACTGCCCTTTTAGTAGGTATTCTGGCAGCAATTATCGCTAACCGAGGTGTGAAACCCATTCGAGATGCGGCTAGTGTGGTAGAAAAAATTGGTCAGGGAGATCTGGATACGCGCCTAGTTGTCGAGAGCGAAGATGAATTAGGGATCTTGTCCAGCAACATTAATGGGATGGCGGAACAGCTCAAGTACTTGAGTGAAGCGCAACAAAAAGAATCCGAAAGACTGGAAAATGCGCGTCAAGAAGCACGTGCCGAGGCGGATGCCCGTGCTGAGCAACAAAAACAAGAAAAGGAACTGTTGCAGCGTCGAGCTTTGGAACTGTTGATGGAAGTTGATCCTGTTAGCCGAGGTGACTTGACGATTCGGGCAAACGTAACGGCTGACGAAGTAGGCACGATCGCTGACTCCTACAACGCAATTATTCGTAACTTGCGGAAGCTCGTATTAGAAGTACAAGGAGCTACTCAGTCAGTCACCCAAACCGCTACTAGTAATGAGGTATCTGTGCGATCGGTGTCTGTGGAGGCAATGAAGCAAGCGGAATCCATTAACTCAGCTCTAGAAGAAATTAAAGTGATGGCTGAGTCGAGCCGAAGCGTAGAGGTCAAAGCTAAACAAGCCGAGGAGGGGATGCAGGTAGCTGCCGTCGTACTCAAAGAAGGGGACGAAGCGATGAACAATACAGTATTAGGTATTTCCGAGATCCGTGAAACCGTTTCGGAAACTGCAAAAAAAGTCAAACGTCTTGGTGAAACTTCTCAAAAGATTTCCCGCATCGTTAACTTGATTAGTAACTTTGCGGCACAAACGAACCTACTCGCACTAAATGCGGCGATTGAGGCGGCTCGTGCAGGAGAGGAAGGTCGAGGCTTTAGTGTAGTTGCGGAAGAAGTGCGTGACCTTGCGGAACAGTCCGCTACCTCAACGGCAGAAATCGAGCAGCTTGTAGAAGAGATTCAGACCCAAACCAATGAAGTCGTAGCGGCGATGGAAACTGGTACAGAGCAGGTGGTCACAGGTACAAAACTCGTACAAAATGCCCGTGAAAAACTCAACCAAATTGCAACGGTGAGCCAGCAGGTTAACTCCATCGTTCAAGAAATTGCGATCGCTGCAAATACACAGACGAAAACATCCGCACGTATGGGTGAGACGATGCAAGATATTGCGGTCATTGCTCAAGACACCTCTCACCAATCTGAAGAAGTAGCGCGATCATTCTCTGAGTTGCTACAAGTTGCTCAAGATTTACAAGTAAGCGTATCTCAGTTCAAAGTTGCGTAGATATGGAAATCCTCTGCGGCAATTGGTTTGATCTGCACAGGGGATTTCCGACTATAGAGAAATTAATGTCAGTTAACGATTAAATGATTATTTTTAGAGAGCATTATGTTACTAAAAGATAAACCAGAGATACCACCTTCTGAAGATGTAGCGCCGACTTCAGAGAAAAGATCAGTCACCAAAATATCTGTAGCCAACGCAGCAGTTGCAGTTTCTCCATCCAAATCTAAGGTTCCCGTTTGGAAGTTACCTCTGCAAGTTTGGAATAATGTCGGTGTCCGATGGAAACTCTCTCTTGTACTCTTATTAACCGCAGGCATCCCTGTATGGTTAGTTACCCAGACCTTAGTTAAATCATCTGAAGAAGCATCACTCAAGGAATTACGCACGACAGTAAAGGAAAAAGGTTCTTTCTTCGTTTCGGAATATGTCATGTGGACAAATTCTGAAACGAAGCGTGATGCGGAGGCGATCGCTAAATCCGTTGAAGATGCCAAACTAGATTTGAGTGATGCCGCCGATCTGAGTGCAAAGCGATCTCTCCTACAGCCCCTATTGCAAGTTAGTAGCGATGGGATTGATCCTGAATCTATTAAAAATGTGAAATTGATCACCGATAGTACAGGGCGCAGTATTGAAGGTAATGTGATCATTTTGGATGAGGACTTTACCAAATATCCCCAACTTGCTGCTGTTAATAAGGATAAAGAGGAACTCGTACCACAGAAATATAAACAGCAGGTTGCCCTACCGAGCAGTAATTTGGCAAACTTGCCGATTGTGAAAAATGCGATCGCTACGGGCAATCCCATGTATGGCATTGAGCTAGTGAAAACCTCAGACTTACAGGCTTTAGGTCTAGAAAAACAAGCAAATATTGGCATCCGTCCACAAATCACCCAAGGCTTAAAAGAATCCAAGCAACCAGCACCCTTAGGAACCTATGACACTGAACAAGGCAAATCAGGACTGGTGAGTATGGCGGTTTATCCGATCAAGGTCAAAGGTCGGGTTGTGGGCACGGCAGTTGTCGGAGCTTTGTTAAATCGTAACTACGGCATCGTTGACAAATTTTCTAAACGCTACAACATGCCGACAGCAACGATCTTTGCCCAAGATTGGCGAGTGAGCACCAACGTGCCCTATACCGATCCTAATACCAAAAATCCTGATAAAACTAGAGCGATCGGTACTCGTGCCGCCCGTGAAGTGTCGGATGTTGTGCTTCAGAAAGGAGAGCAATATGTGGGTGAGACAAACATTACAGGTGTTAACTACTTAACATTTTATGCCCCACTCTATGACCACCGTAAATTGCTTGATCCCAATGCTAAGCCCGTTGGTATTGCCTATGTTGGTCGTCCCCTCTCAGAAATCCAAGAATTACTATCTAACTTGTCTAATGCTGGCTATGCGATCGCGACAATTTCGATTGTCATAGCAGGTGCTCTCGGAGTCATGATTGCCAGTTCCTTTGCTAGTCCCTTAAGTCGTTTGTCAGGCTTTACCCAAAAGATTGGTCGTGGTGAAATTGGCGAACGTCTAGCCGATAGCGATCGCCGCGATGAAATTGGCACTTTGTCCAAAGAGCTAAATAAAATGGCGGAACAGTTAGAAATTCTCATTATTGAGAAACAGCAGGAAGCAGAACGCATTGCCGAAGCCAGACAGGAAGTTGCCAAAACCGAAGCGGAATTGCGGATTCAAGAACAGCGTCAAGCTAAGGAAGCCCTGCAACAACGAGCACTCGAATTGCTCATCGAAGTTGATCCGATCAGTCGTGGTGACTTAACAATTCGTGCCAAGGTAACTGAAGATGAAATCGGCACGATCGCTGACTCCTATAACTCTACGATTAGAAACCTGCGAAAACTGGTATTAGAAGTACAACAAGCTTCTCAAGCTTTATCACAAACAATCTCCCATAACGAGCAAACTGTGGAAAGTGTATCGAGTGGAGCCAATCAACAGGTACAAGCAATTACCCAAACCTTACAACGTATCCATGACCTCACAGAATCGATTGAAGGGGTAGAAGCCTTTGCTGCTCAGGCGAAAGAGCAAGTGGACTATACCAGTCAAGTCCTAGTTGCAGGTGATGCAGCGATGAATAGTACCGTTGAAGGGATTACGGCAATTCGCGATACGGTTTCGGAAACCGCCGAAAAGGTAAAACTATTAGGAGAAGCTTCCCAAAAGATTTCTAAGGTAATCAAACTAATTAGCGGTTTTGCGGCTCAGACAAATATGTTAGCGTTGAATGCCTCCATTGAAGCGGCCCGTGCTGGTGAAGAAGGTCAGGGCTTTGGGGTAGTTGCAAACGAGGTACGCGCCTTAGCTCAGCGCTCCGCCAAGGCAACCACAGAAATCCGTCAGTTAATCGAAGAAATTCAAGCCCAATCCAATGACCTGATTAAAGCGATGGAGATTGGGACAACACAGGTAAATAATGGATCTCAGTTAGTCGAGGAATCTCGCCAAAAACTTGCTGATATCTCTGCTTCTAGTCAGAGAGTCAATCAACTGGTTCAAGAAATTGCGCGATCGGCTTCTATTCAGGTTAAAACTTCAGAAGAGGTTAGCCATACCATTCAGGATGTTGCTTTAATTGCTGCAACTAACTCTACCCAATCTGAGAGTATGCATGATGCTTTCAGAGAACTACTGAAGGTTGCCCAAGAGTTACAAGTCAGCGTATCTCAGTTTAAAGTTAGCTAGAGTAGCAGGATCGTAGCGATGTACAGTACCGAAACAGAAATTCAAGATCAGGCGTATCAATTTTTTAAGCAAGAAGCACCTGAATTTTTGCAGATAATTGAAACTGGTTTGCTCTCCCTCCGCGAAGATCGTAGCACGTCAAATATCCACTCCGTGATGCGGGCGGCTCACTCCATTAAGGGAGGAGCAGCTAGTCTGAATTTGGAAGGCATCAAAACGATCGCCCATCAATTAGAGGATGTTTTTCGTTCGCTCTATCGCTTTGAAGGGGAAATTGATGCTGACTTAGAGAGCTTGCTACTCCAAGCCTATGACTGCTTGCGATTGCCTTTAATGGATCAACTGCAATCGGGACATTATGAATCGACTTCGGCATTAGAAGCTGCGGAGCCTGTATTTGATGTCTTAAAGCTCTATTTGGGTGATACGGATGAGGATGCCGAACTACCAACGGCAGCCGAGCTAGGCGTAGATATAGTCCAAATTGTCTTTGATGGCGATGTCCAGCAAGGAATCTTACGCTTGCAAAATGTACTGGCGAATCCAGATGGTGTGCCTGTTACGGGGGAAATTAGAGCACAGGTTGAGGTGTTTAGCGGCATTGGTGAGCTGTTAAATCTATCAGGATTTAAAGCGATCGCCCATACAACTTTGCAAGCCCTTGATCATAATCCCGATAATCCAATTTTGGTAGGCAATGTGGCGGTAGCCAATTTTGTGGCGGCACGAGCAGAAGTATTAGCAGGCGATCGCCATCAAGGAGGCAAGCCAAGTCCAGAGCTAATTGCCCTTACAGGTAAACAACCTCCAGATCAACTAAGTCAAGTTAAGCAATCTCCCAACCCTCAATCTAGTCTAGAGACCACTACTCAAAATCTTGTAAACGAAGAAGCATTGCACCTAGAGTTTGAAGAACATGACAATTGGTTTGAAGCTTTAGAACAGGAAATAGATAGCAAAAATTATCTTTCTCATTTAGATTTGCCAGATAGTAGTGTCAATTTGCTAGAGCTAGAGCAAATTGATTTATCAGAGATAAATTCCCCACCCCCCCAACAATCTAATTTAGAATTTGAAGATTTTGAAGACTTTGGGCGTAATCCAAGTAATTTAGAGTTATTTGCGGAAATACCAGACTCTGAAATCGATAATGGTTTTGGTGAGGCAAGTTTTGATATGAGCCTTGATCAGAATTTTGAGATTTTTTCTGCAAATCTAGATGAGGTTCATGATGAAGCTGAAGCAAATATCTTTCATGACTTAAACAATGATCTAGATTCCGCCTTTGAATTTATAGAATTTGACTCTAATAACATTTTACTGGATGATATTCCGCAGATTCTATCTCAAGAGGATTTAGAAGAACCCGAAGCATGGTTAGAATCTACACCTCCCGACAAGCCTGAAATCTCTATAAATACAGCTACTCCAAAACTGGAGTTAAGTTCTCAAAGCCTTTCATCCATATCGAGTTCTCTAATTGATCTGGAGAAGGCAGCATTGCCTTTCAGGGCAGTTGTCAAGCCTAGTACCAAGCCTATTCCTAAAAAAACTACTAAAACCTCAGAAACAACAACTCCTTATATCTCGGAAACGGTCAGGGTTGATCTATCAAGATTAGAAAGATTAAATAACTTTTCGGGTGAATTAGTAACCCAAGAGAATGCTTCAATTTTGCATAATCAGCAGATGCAAGCCAAAATTGAACGCCTACAAAAGCAGTTTAAGGGATTTGAGAACCTATCAAAAAACCTGCAAACTTGGCTCGATAAAGCTCAGCGATCGCAGGTAAGGAATCAAGCATTTAGCGCTTTTAGTCCTACTTCCTCAATCAATTTATTTGATACGAACTCTCTAGCCACTAACTTATCTACTTCTATCAATTTACTGGCTGATTTCGATCCATTACAAATGGATTCCTATAATCGCCTATATAGCGTCATTCAGGAAGCCCTCGAAGAAATTGCCCAAATGGATGAGGGGATGCGTGACATGTCAATTTTAATGCAGCAAACCCAGCAAACCCAACGCCGCAAACAGCAAATCCTCAAACAAGTAAGGTATGACCTGCTGTGGTCACGGATGTTGCCACTAGGCGATATTCTCAGTAGCTTGCCACGCATGGTACGGGAAATGTCCAACAAATATAACAAGCAGGTCAACCTGAAGCTATTTGGAACAGGGACATTAGTTGACAAATCCGTACTCGAAAAACTCTACGATCCCTTTGTCCACTTAGTTCGTAACGCCTTCGATCATGGTACAGAATCTACCCAAGAACGAGTCAATCTCGGAAAACCTGTAATTGCCTCCATTGAAATTCGTGCTTACTATCGTGGAAACCAAACCTATATCGAAATTAAGGATGATGGTCAGGGCATTAATCTGGAGAAAGTCAAGACAAAAGCGATCGCCGTTGGATTACTTCCCCCTGACAAAGCCGATCAAGTAACTAATGAGGAAATCTACCAATTTCTCTTTGAGCCAAGTTTCTCCACCGCCGAAGCTGTATCTGAACTATCAGGTAGAGGCATGGGGCTATCAACTGTCCAAGAGCAAGTCCGCAGTCTTAAAGGTTCCATTGAGATTAAATCAGAAATTGGGCAAGGCACGACCTTTATCATTAAGTTGCCGCTCACTCTGAGTATTGCCAAACTCCTGATTTTTAGTGTGCAGGAGCGGTTATTCTCGATCGCTATTGACACACTCTTGGGGATTATTACTGTCGATGCTGATGCCATTCAAATTATTCAAGGCAAAGAATTTTTCCGTTTTGAAAATCGACTCATTCCTCTATATCCCACCTCAATCTTTGCAGATGGTTATCCTTTACCGAAAAAATCCATTGAAGTACTGAGTACTGAGTCATTTATAGAGGAGGATCAAACCACTCTATTACTGTTGAGCGATGGTAGTGAAATAGTAGCTATACCAATTGATCGCGTACTCAATGAGCAGGAATTAGTAATTAAACCCTTTGGTAAAGCGATCGCTCCACCACCATATCTTTATGGCTGTACGATCTTGGGTGATGGCACACTCGTACCCGTAATCGACAGTGCATCCTTAATCGCTATCAAATTTTCAACATCACCATCAAGCCCAGCCACCTTGGAGCCTGATTCGTCATTACCAACTAACAATCTCAAACCCCAGCCGATCCAAAGGAAAACAGTCTTAATTGTTGATGATTCGCTGACTACTCGCCAATCTCTATATTTAACCCTAGAAAAGTTTGGCTTTCAGGTTATTCAGGCAGGGGATGGACGAGAAGCGATCGATCAACTCTGCCGCTCCAAGGAAATCCAAGTGGTATTGTGTGATGTGGAAATGCCGAATATGAATGGCTTTGAATTTTTAACTGCTTGCCGCAAAGACAGCCGTTTTGCCAATCTCCCCATTGTCATGCTCACTTCACGAGGTGGCGCAAAACACCGTGGGGTTGCCCAAATGCTCGGAGCATCAGGCTATTTGACTAAACCCTATTTAGAGCAGGAACTCATTAAAACCATTCAAGATCTTTTGCCCAAGCAGTCATAAAGTATTCGTTCCCAATTTAAAAAGTACTCTACTATGCTCAGCAGTCAGAAAAAGCAAGAAACGCTCAAATTTCTCATTTTCACAATGGGAAATCTCAATTTAGCGATGGGAATCGATAGTGTGATTCGGATTATTCCCCTACCCACAATTCATCGCAGTGGTAATAAGTTATTGGGAATAACAACCTATGAGGATCAGGAAGTTTTAGTAATTGATCTGTATAAGCGAATCTATGGTCAAGAATCAAGTATTGATAATGGATTTTTAGTCATTTTTGCAGGAATCCGTAGTCTCTATGGGATCACGATCGCTTCTTTGCCAAATGTGCAGGATGTGCCTGTCAATAATTTGCAGCCTGTCCCTCTTGAATATCGCGCTCGTGACACGTTAGGGATTGCTAGTCATATGATGCAAGTTCCTCTCAAAAAATCGGAAGAATTGCAAATGGTATTTTTATTAGATGCTGAGCTATTACTCAAAATGGCAGAACCCTAAGCTTTGAGGTTGTGCGTAGCACAACCTCAAAGCTATTATCAAACTCGTGTTAAGGAACTACGGTATACACACAAGTCAACTGCCTACGGTTTGATGTATCTAAGCCCCCTAAATCCCCCAATTCTGGGGGACTTTGAAAGTATTTTCTTGTTCCCCCAGAATTGGGGGCTAGGGGGCGATTAGTTGTTGCCTTGACTGGGTTTTATGACTTGTGTGTATACGTTAGGTGTTAAGCATAGGGAATAGGTAAAATTCTTAGAATGTAAATACCGTTCTCAATGTACCGACAGTAATGGTGCTATTGCCACTGTTGTTATTGGGATTGAAGATGAACTGCAAATCAGGGGTGATGCTGATATTGCTGGAAACTGGGAAGCGATAGAACAACTCTACATTGGTCTGCGTGGCATTACCAACTTTACTCTCGATTAGAGGCTGCCCCACAGCGATCGCTGCCATTGCTCCTTCTTTAAACAAATCAGGAAAAGCAAACCCAGTCGACCATGTTTGCGGACTGAGCGAATCACCCGTTGCCCCAGCATTGATATATGTCGGCAGTGCTGTGGCGATCGCTGTACCACGATTGCTGATATTGCCAAATCCATAATGACCAAAAAGAGCGATCGCTTTATTAAATGCCCACTCTAGGTTCAAGCCACCAGTGTTGTAATCAAGATTATTGACCGATGCACGGGTATATTGCAAACGTACCGCAAAAGGCTTTTCATCCTCGCCATTTTTTGGCGCAAACTCTAACTCAAACGTACCTTGGTAGGAATCTCCAAACAATCCTTGGTTAATTCTGCCATTCGGTGAAGCCGCCGCAACGCTACTGGTTGGACTATTAGCATTTGCTGCCACATATCCTGCCCTGACGCTAAAAGCACCACCGTTTATATTCCATGCGATCGCGGCTCCAGCTCCATCATTCACAGGCAAAATTAGCGGATTATTGATGAATAAACGGGTGGAAAAGTCCACAGATTCGTCATTGGCAAAACTATTATGATCGAGGTGGTCATTTAAAGACATCACCGCACCAAGGGTGACTCTCGCATCTTTGCCAACGGGGAAATCATATCGCAACCGCCCCAAAGTAAAGTTATTACCTGCTTCGCTATAGTCAAAAACAGAACTATTTTTAAATCCTGTAAAACCGCGAAAGATATTATTTGCGGCATCCAGAGAATTGCTGACGCTAGCGCCGCCATTACCTGCTTCCAATCGCGTTAGCAAAAGATCTTCACCCGTAAAACTGGTATTCAAATTCAGGCGTACACGACTAATTACAGTTGTATTCGCTTTGCCTGAATTGCCTGAGAGAGTTCCATTTGGAGTTAACAGATTATCTGTTCCCGAACCACTTGCCGAAACTGTCACAATTACCTGACCATCAAGTTTAGTCGTAGTGGAGAATTGCTGTGCTTCAAGTTTAGTAACTTTAGCATCTAGGGCATCCACACGCCCGCGCAAGGTTGCTAACTCTGCGGCAAATTCTTCTTGCAGTTTTCGCAATGTGGCTAGGTCTTCTTTGCTAACTTTGTCGGCTAAACCTGCGGAAATAATTTCATTGATTTTGTCTAAACAAGCATTCAAACCTGCGGCAAATTCATAACGGCTCGTCGCTTGTTTCCCGCGAAATGTGCGATCGGGATATCCTGCGATGCAACCATAGCGTTCAACTAGGGATTGCAAAGCGGTAAAAGCCCAATCGGTGGGACGGACATCGCTAAGTTGAGAGACCGATGTGACATTTTGCCCGATTACATCTTGAGTTGCGACTGAGTTCAACTGTTGCGATTGAGCAGACGCATTCGCACTCATACCGATCGCGGAAATAGCGATCGCGCCAACCAGAGATATTTGTACTTGTTGAGACCAAACCTTAGCCACAGCGTAGTTCCTCACCTAAATTTATATGATCCTGAATTTGATAACGATTATCATTATCAATTATTTGATTAAACTATGTAAGCGCCATTTAGTCAAAAGCATGACTTTTTATAACTCACATAGCATCATAGCTAATTGAATATAATTTGCAATTAGCTTATACCTAACTTGTAATTTATGTAAAGTATTTATCCTCAATCGTTACTAAAAAGCTTCTATTTGTGCGATCTCTTTTATAAATCCTCAAATCTACTAATGATAAGGAATTGCTATAAATAACTGCTAAGTGGCATAATTTTGGTATTCGTGCTATTTCTGATCTACCTAGCTTGCTCTCATCGGTAAACCTCGATTATGCGTTTAATACATACTTCAGATTGGCATTTGGGAAGAAAGTTAAAAGGAGTTGATCGCACGCCTGAAATTGCCTTAGCCCTAGACGAAATCCTCAAATATGCAAAAGAATATGAGGTAGATGCCGTTTTAGTGTCAGGCGATATTTTCGATGTGCCAAATCCCACCACTGAAGCTGAGCGGGTTGCCTATGATTTTTTCTATAAGCTCAATCAGTTAAGCATTCCTTCCGTAGCGATCGCAGGAAATCATGACTCAGCGAATCGCATTGATAGTCTTGCCCATTTACTATCCCTCGCAGGCGTGAGAGCATTAGGTCGTCCTAGAATTGCCGAAGAAGGTGGTGTGGTCAATCTGGAAACGGCAAGTGGTAAACTTTGCATCGGTGCGATGCCCTTCGCCTCGGAACGGAAATTATTAGCTGCTGAGGATGTTTGGAATAAGGATGCTTTGGAACAGCGAAATGATTATAAAACTACGGTTACCTATGTTCTCCAGAATCTTGCTAATGCCTTTAAACCCGATGCGGTGAATGTGATGCTGGCGCATATGACCGTTGATGGCGCGAAGTTTACGGGTTCTGAGGCAGCTTTTTATAGTGGTGCTGTGTATAGTCTTTCGGGACAATCGATTCCTTCGGAATGTCAGTATGTGGGATTAGGGCATATCCATCGACCACAGCAAATTCCCAATGCTGCGCCAACCTATTATGCTGGTTCGCTAATTCAAGTGGATTTTGGGGAAGTAGGCGAAGAGAAAGGATTTAATTTAATTGAAGTGGAAACTGGGCGACCTGCAAAAGTGCAATTTCAGCCGCTTACTTGCCATAAACCCCTCAAGCGCGTCGAATGCCACCTAGATCAACTAGATGAACATCTAGAAGCCCATCGTGATTATGCAGGCTATTTGAAATTTGCGGTCGCTGTGGATACACCTCCCATCGGACTCGCGGATCGGGTACGAAAAGTTTGTCCGCAAGCGGTAATAGTCGAGCCGAAGTTAATCGTAAATGAATCGGCACAGGTTCCTGAAATGAAGGATTACGATCGCTTTGATCCGATCGCTGAGTTTCAAAAGTTTTATAGTGATCGGGAAAAAAACTTATCACCTGAAGTAATTACCGCCTTTAAAGAGTTGTATATGGAATTTAGCGAAATACCTGCTTAAAAAACAAAAATAATAACTAATTGATTATTGCTATTCTACATGGAGTTTCTTGATGCGTCCCCTTGAGTTAATTGTCGAAGGATTTACCAGTTTTCGCACTCGGCAAGTATTAGATTTTACGAACCTTGATTTGTTTGCGATTACAGGCGCAACGGGTGCAGGGAAAACTTCCCTATTGGATGCGATTACTTTTGCTCTTTATGACAAGGTAGCGAATAAGCCCAATTCATCAAAGGAATTAGTTAGCCAAGGCGCGACCCAGTTAAAAGTGGAATTTCGGTTTGAGATGCGTCAAACGGAATATCGGGTATTGCGAACTTGGCGCAATCGCGGCAAAACTGATGAGAAGAAATTTCTGTTTGATCAATTAATTGATGGGGAATGGGAAAGATGCGATCGCACCCAAAAAGTAGAAGATATTATCGGCATGGACTTTGAGACTTTTACCCGTGTGATCATTTTGCCGCAGGGACAGTTTGATGAATTTCTCAAAGGTGAAGCGGGTAAAAGGCGCGAGATCTTGCGACAGTTAGCAGGATTTCAAATCTTTGAGCAAATGCGGAAAGAAGCAAGCGATCGCACTAGTCGGTTTAAAGCGGAGCGTGAAGGCTTAGATAAAGTGCTTGAAGGGATGCAAGCGCCAACGCAAGCGGAAGTGGAAGCGCAACAATTAGAGTTAGCGAATCTGGAAATTTTAATTCCTGAGTTGGATTTACAAGCAAAGCAAAGTCAGAAGCTTTTGGAAGTAGAAGAAAGACTCTTTGCTCAAATCCAGCAATATCAACAGCTTTCTCTAAAATTAGCGCAATTGCAAGAGGACGCATCACAAATCCAAGTTTTAGAAAATCAATTACGAAATGCTCAATTAGCAAATTCGATTATGGGAACTTGGACAGTTCTCCAGACTGCGCGTAAGCGGGTAGAAACTGCGATCGCTAATCTTGCAAGCTCCAAGAAACAGCTAGAAATTTCGAGGCTGGATCTCGATCAGCAGCAAGAAGCCTATGAAAAATCGCGTACCGAGCAGGTCGCCGCCCAAAGTCAAATCGAGTCTCAAGAGCGCAATCTTGCTCTAGCGGAATCTCTACATACACAGCAACAACAATCGGAATCTGAGTTAAAACGTGCTGAACAGAATTTGCAAGAGCGATCGCAGGTTCTCCAAAAGGCAAATAAGGCTGTAACTCAAGCAGAGTTAGATTTACAAGCTATTAGGCAAAATCTGCAAAACCTTGAAACCACTCTTAAAAATTCGCAATACGATCCCACTAGACTCGAACAATTCCGTCAAGTCGCTGAACCGCTTACGCAATGGCAAATTCTGCAAGAAAATTTGACTAAACAGCAGCAAAAATCAACCCAGTTCCAAATAGAAATCCAGAAATTCACGCAACAACTGGAAAAAGCACAGCAGGTGATCGCTAAGGCTGAAACTGATTTCCAAACTGCGAGTAATGCTCTAAAGCAAGCGGAAGCTTCTAATTTGCAAGCCCTACAAACTAGTCACGCTAACGCTTTACGTGCTGAATTGCATGATGGCGATCATTGCCCCGTTTGTAATCATCTTTATAGTTTAGAGGGATTGCCCGAACTTCCAGAACTAGAATTAATTGATACGACAGGGTTGGTAAAACAAAAAGAAACCATTGAGCGTCAGTTAGCGAAATTATTACAGGACAAGGCAAAAATTGAGGCTAGTCTTGAAGCTTCACAGCAACAGTTCCAGAGTCAAATTCAGGAAATCGAGGATTTAGAATCACAACTTTCTAAATCGCAAAAACAGATTGATCTAGTTCTTAAGTCCGCTTGGCAATCGGTTGATATTCTCCGCGATCGCCAAGTACTGGAAGCACAAGAATCGGCTTATCTCAAGCTGATTGCCGAACAAAAGGAAATCGCGATCGCTGCTCAAAATGCCGAAAATAAACTTAAAACTAGTCAAGAAAATCTCCAATTAGCCCAAACGGAATTCGATAAATCATCACAGGAAAAAGTCCTCAGAGAATCGCAACTACAGGAAATTTCGCAACGGTTGCTAGAAATTACCAATGGCAAGAGTTATGAATCCTTGCGACAAAGTATTGTGCAAGCAAAGCAGGAACTTAGCGATCGCCTCAAAACCATCGAAACCAAATATCAACAAGCCCGTGAAACCTTTGCTAAGCGGGAGGAAGCGGCAACTAAGGCTCAAGAAAATCACGATCTCGCCATTGCTGAACAAACACAACAGGAATCCAACTGGCAACAGGAACTTAATTCCATTAACTTCACTGAACTAGAATTTATCGCTGCACAAACGGCGCGATCGCAAATGGACGCATGGCAACAGCAAATCGACAACTATCAGCGTCAAGAGCAGGATTTAACGACGCGCTTACAAATATTTGCGGAGGCGATCGCTGAGCGAACGACAGATCAACAGGCGATCGCGAAATTGCGTGAGGAATCTCAACAAGCCGCAGAGTCCTTACAGATAGCCAGTGAAAATCGTGCCGACCTCAAAGCATGGCTAGAGCAAGCCCACCAAAAACGTCAAGAATCGCAGGAACTTGAAGAACGTAAACTAGCTCTACAAGCACAAGAGCAAACCTATCACATCCTCGCTCAAGATCTGCAATCAAATCGCTTTCAGGAATATATCCTCGACAGTCTGCAACAGGAACTCGCGAACCGTGCCTCCGTTCTCCTTCAACAACTTTCGGAAGATCGTTATATCCTCCAAATCGAAAGTGGTGACTATTGGGTAGCAGATAATTGGAATGGTGGCGAAAAGCGCCGTGTCCGCACCCTCTCTGGTGGTGAAACCTTTGCAGCTTCCCTCTCAATGGCACTGGCGCTATCAGAGAAATTATCTATGGGTATCGAACTGGGTAGCCTCTTCCTTGACGAGGGTTTCGGCACGCTCGACAGTGAAACACTCGAAAGCGTCACCCAAATCCTCGAATCCTTACGCCAACAGGATCGCTTAATTGGTGTGATTACCCACATCCAATCCTTAGCCGAGCGATTACCCACACAAATTCATGTTCGCAAATCCATCAATGGTTCAGAATTAATCAAAATATAGCAATGTATAGAACCCATTTGGTATCTTAGGAAGAAAAGAAAAATGAGTCAAATATGGGATATAGCAGCAGTCTAAGCGATCAAGAGTGGGAGATAATCGAACCTCTGTTGCCTAAGAAAAAGAAGACCTGTCCACCAACATGGACAAAACGGCAAATATTAGATGGAGTATTTTATCAACTCAAAAATGGATGTAATTGGGCAGACTTACCCAAAGATTTACCCCCATACTCCACAGTATATTGGCATTACAAGCAATGGAGAGCATCAGGAGTACTGAGAGAAATCATGACGGCATTACACGAGCAAGTAAGAGCACAAGCCGCAAAAAAGCCAAAGTGGACAACCTTAATCATCGTCGATTCCCAAGCAACCAAAAATACCTGTAACGCAAGCACTGAGTCCAAAGGTTTCTGCTCCTACAAAGCCACGAATGGGATCAAGAAAAATCTCGGAGTGGATGCTCTCGGTTTGCCATTCTTCACCCTTTGCACCAAGGCAAGTCTGTCCGATGATAAGGCTTTGATTGAAATGTTTGCTCAAAATATTGACTACTTTAAAGCTAAGCCTGTGAATATACCCAAGATCACTGTCATGGTTGATCATGGCTATCACCCTGACAAGTTAATCCCTGCTTTAGAAGCGATTTACCCGCAAATTATGTCCAAGATTCGGTTTAAGGTTGCACCGAAAATGTCTAGACAGGAAAAGGCGGAACTGGGCATATCTGGTTTTGTGGTCATTCCGATGCGTTGGATTGTCGAACGTTCCAATGCTTGGATGGATCGTTGTAAAAGTCTGGTCAAAAACTTTGACAGAACTTTAGACAATGCTAATGCCAGAATCCATCTTTGCTTTATCAGGCTTATGCTTAAGCGTCTCGCTAAGGCTTCCTAGGATACCAAATGGGTTCTATAGATAATTCAAATAAGAACTACAGCTTCGACTTCGCTCAGCTAGCTTACACCGATGGCTGAGCGGAGTCGAAGCCCCTCTGCAAATTATTTAAAACAACTATAAGTTTTGCTTAGGACTTAAAACCCAAATAAGTGAAGGCGGCACGAAGTGCCGCCTTCACTATATTTGGGTTTTGATTAGTCCTAGCTATCTCTTACATTGCTATATAAAGCAAACCCAATGGCAGCAATTCATAAGCGATAAGAATGCTAAATAAAAAACGGCTCTTTGAGCCATTTTTTATTTAGCCGTAGGGTCGAGGATAGGGTTTAAGCATGGGAGAAGCACGATAAACAGGAAATATCTGAACTGCTTGACCACCACGTTTAATGGGAATATCGGTAATTTTTGCTAGGGATTGAAAATAATCTTGATATTTCACTAAGGGATCTGGGAATCGTTCATCCTTCATAAATTGTTCGGAACTTATAAAAAGAGCAGTCTTTCCGACAAAATCTTGGGCTTTACTCCAATAGGCAAAGCCGCGCAGATCGGAGTCAAAACAAGTCACTTTTTTGCCCAACGGCTCGATCGCCATACCGATTTGTCCTGCGACAAAGAAACTATTGCTAAATACAAAATCTGCCTTTTGTAACTCCTCCTTCAGTTTGGGCGAATCAACAAAGGCTTGACGTAATTGCACAATGTCAATCATTTGTGTGGAAGGATCATCTTTCGCTTCCCAGAAACCACCTGCAATCGCGGCATCACCACCCTTTTGCACAAGTCCTAAATGCACATGGAGCAAGCCGATTAGCAACAGGGGCAAAATCACCATACCTGAACCCCAGAGCCAATTGCGGATAAATTTTGGTCTCTTGATCTGTACCAATGCAGCCCGTTCGCCTAACAACAGAGTTGCACCGAAGAATCCAGGCATATGCCATGAGGGGAGAATTTGGATAAATCCTCCCATAAAGGTGAAGCCAAAGAAAATTGGCATGGATACGCAGAGAATGAGTAATCGCTTTTGATGCAAGATCTCTAGAGCAAGATTTTCTTGTTCTGGCGCTTCGCTCTGAATCCCTTTAAGTTTGCGATTACTAGACTGCAATAGTTCTCCCAAGGTGCGGAAACTTGTCCACCAGAGTGGAAAGCCAAAAGTAGGGAAGAGATAGCCTAAAGCCACTAAAAACGTTACCAGCAATCTCTCAAAGTTATATCCCTGTGATGGCACTGCTCGCCCACTCTGGAATCGGAATGAGGCAAACTCATGTTGATAATTCCAGAAGAGAACAGGCGAAATCGCGATCGCAAATAAAGCGATCGCTGCCAATGTCCAGATGGACAATAGGGCGCGACGATGGCGAGAACTAAGCAAGCAAAATAGTACCAGTCCACCACCGAGGATGACTCCATGATATTTGCCTAAAAATGCTAGCCCTACTAAGAGTCCGATGATCGCGAGGCGATAAGTCGGTTTATAGGGCTTATCGTCATAAAGATCATTAGAAGGAAAAAACTCAATGGCGGCTACATATAAACAAGCTGACCAGAAAAACATCAATGCATTATCTGGCAAGGTAAGAATGCCAAAGGCAATCTGAAAAATCGGAATCGTTGTCAGAATCCCTAAGGTCAGCGTGGCAGTGCGATCGCCAAATAGCCTTTTACTGGTGAGATAGGAAAAAATTAAGGTTCCTGTATAAAGTAAAACGCCACCAATGCGAATGGTAAAGGGCGTAACTGCGCCTGTGAGCCAAACACCAAGCCCCGTCGTTAAAGCTACTAATGGTGGATGATCGAAATAGCTCCAGTTGAGATTTTGCGTGTAGAGATAGTAATAAGCTTCGTCAAAGCCTGTATTGAGATAGATAGCGGACGTAGCCCTAAAGAGGAAACCCCACAATAATATGGCGATCGCCCACTTATTAATTTTCACTCTAAATTCCTTTAACTTATGTGCGAATAATCTTTAAAAGGCTTATTTGACAATGCTTTTAAAAATCACTTTTGTACTAAGTAGTTAAACATAAGTAAACCTAAAACCCAAATTGCTGTTTCGCCCGCCATGTGGGCGAAACAGCAATTTGGGTTTGGTTTATGCGTATGCTGAGCTACTTAATAACCCATATTATCGCAATGAAAATGCTAGTAAGTAGCTAGACATAATAAAAAACTGTGGCGCACGCTGCGCTTGCGCCACAGTATATTTAATTTGCGCTCAGATACTTAGGATCAATTCATGAATTGCCCCTACTAGCATTTGCTATATAATTCAGCATGATTACGCGAAATTTAGACGGAGTAGATCGAGATGCCGAGAGAACCCAGAAAGCCGAATGAATATATCGTGCATTTAAAGCTAGAAGGTGGGCAAGAAGTTACAACCAGATTTACCACAATCGAAGAAGTAAAAACTTGGTATGCATCGCAATTTAAGGCAAAGGCAAATGAGGATGATCTCATGCCCATTCCTGTAAAAGCAGAGCTAAATGAAATTTTGTTAGTGCGACCTAAGCGAGTTATCGCCATCCATGTCGAGCCAATTTACTCCTCTAGCGTTGAGATGTTTTCGTAAAATCAAAGGTGAGTGCAAAACACTCACCTTTGATTTTATAAGTACCAACTTCAATGCCTCTACATCAAGTTTCTGGTCGATCGCGTTTAGGTCTAGCGCTATCACTGCTTACGGTTTTGCTCTGGGGATTGCTAGCGATCGCTCTCAAGATAGTCCTACAGGAGCTAGATCCATTTACAGTTACTTGGTTTCGCTTTACTGTCTCAGGGATTTTGCTAGGGGGATACCTCGCTTCACGCCATAAATTACCAACGTGGCAACAACTACGCAAAGTTTCCCTACCCATTTTCTTAGTTGCCGTTGGGGGACTAACGCTGAACTATATTTTGTTTTTAATCGGGGTAGGCAAAACCTCTGCAAATAATGCTCAGGTAATTACGCAAATCGCTCCTGTAATCATGGGCATGGCTTCTTTAGTCATTTTTAAAGAGAAATATAACTATAAGCAATGGGGCGGTGTTGCGATTCTCGTTTGCGGATTGTTGCTCTTTTCCCATGACCAAGTGCGATCGCTAATTACTAGTTTTGATACCTATATGTGGGGCAATGCTCTGCTTGTATTAGGTGCGATCGTTTGGGCATTTTATGGACTAGCCCAAAAACAACTATTACTGAATCTCCCCTCAGCCTCAGTATTGTTGTGCCTATATCTCAGTGCCTCCACCTTATTAGCACCAATGGCACATCCGCAAAGAGTTCTCACTCTCTCAGCATTACCTCTGACAGCACTGATTTTTTGTGCATTTAATACTTTGATTGCCTATGGTGCATTTGCTGCTGCTCTTGAACATTGGGAAGCCTCACGGGTGAGCGCAGTGATTACCCTTGCGCCCCTTGTGACTTTAGTTGCTTCAGCAATCTTGACAAATTTTGTACCGCAGTTCTTACCACCTTCGCCTCTAACTTGGCTAGGTTATCTAGGTGCGATCGCTGTAGTATTTGGCTCTATGGTAATTTCCCTAGGCGCAAACCGTAATCCTTAATGGTTGGATCTTGATTGAGGATTTATTTGCCCCGATATTGAAATTCCCGAATTAGCGATCACTTTTTGACTGAGTGTCGAGTTAATGGAGTTGCACATTACCAAAACAAGTTTTGCGATCGGCTCAAGGTATATAGCATTTCCCAATCTAGTGAAGTATATGTTTGTTTTCCCGCAGATGGCTGGGAAACAAACAGATCTTGAAAAGCGTTATATTTCCCGCGATAAGTTTGAGTGTTAGCGAAGAGAATCCAGTGGTAAATCCATATAAAAGAATAGGTAATGTTACGTCCGAAGGTAGTGAAATAGTAAATTAATTTAGCGACATTTCTTTTAATATAGTCTATAATTCTAACACTTAAATAATGGTCTATGCTTTCTAGATTTAGATTGACTTTTATTTATCTATAAATATTTTAATAAATCCCCCCGTACCAAGCAAGAAAAGAGGGGCGATCTCTTTTTTGGGATTTATTCACGCCGTAGAGAAGTCCATTATTTAACTTCTTAAGAGATTTCTATATTCCGTGAAAAATACTACAAGTTTTTAGGATAACTTTTAGTTTTCAAAGTGATTTTTATATGTTTAAATATTCGTAATTATCAATTTCGCTTTGGCGACGAGTACTAACATCTATGTCAATGAATGAACTAATTGAAGACAAAATTAAAAATTATACACTCGCTCTCCATGTGATGCGAAAGAAAGAAGATCCTAGTCATAAATTAGAAATAGATGACCATAGTGAACCTCCAGAAGTAGATAAATCTACAGAGAATCAGACCCCTGAACCATTCAACGAACAAGATGCATTGGCAATCCTCTTAGCTAGAGATGAATTGCAAGATCTACTTGATCAAAACCACAAACTTTCGCCAGCACAGGTTTTTGTAATCGCTGAATTAGATACTTGTCTCATAGAGAACCGTAATACCCTTCTCAAGTCAATTAATTCAGAAAAAGTCCAAAAGGTTTTAATGCCACCAGAAGCAAGATGGTGGTGGTATATGCAACTCGCTGAAGAACCAGAAGTAGTATCTAGATGGGATCGATTTGATTGGCTATTTAATCTACTTAGCGTAGCCTTTTTGGCAGGATTTGTATCCCTAACTTCTGAAATTTTACCAATGGTCTTTTCTAATGGTTTAGGACTAATTGAATCCCTAGGATTTGTAGGGCCAGGAGCCTTACTGACAGTGATCGCCTCGAATTTCAAGGGAGGAGAAAATCGAGACAGATTCATGAAAAATGTGGAGAAATTAGGTATTCCTCGCAAATTTTGTAGTGAAGTGACTTGTTTTCTTGCTGCAACTTTGTTTGGGATTACTTATGCGGTACGTCAATCCTTACCTGATTATTACTTCAGAGTTTCCCTTAAGCAGGGGATTAAGTATTATGAAGAAAATAGACTCATTCGTGCTGAGAAAGAGCTAGAAAATGCTTTGCAACTTCCTGACATAGAACCAGAGAGAATCCAGAAGGTCTGGAATTATTTAGGAAAAATTGAAGAGTCTGTCGGTAGGACAAAGGAGGCGATCGAAAAATATGATCGCGCTATCTTGCTAGGCGATAAAGAATCACTTAATAATATTGCGCGAGTTTACATTAGTTCCGAACAACCAGATCTAATGAAGGCTGAGACATATCTAAAGATTGGTCTAGAGAGAATAGCGAATCAGGAAGATCAAAAAAATTACGAACTGCAATATCATTTTCATCGGAATTTAGGCTGGGTATATGTTGAGAGTAAGCGTTATAAGGAAGCAGAGCAGGAATTGGAAAATGCCAGAACGCTTACTGACAAGCATTTAGCAGGTGTAACTTTTAAAGGTTCAGGTATGGCATCTTGCTTTTTAGGACATGTTTATGAGAAGACTGATCGGGCAGATCAAGCCAAGCCAATTTGGGAACGTTGTTATAAGAGGGCAAGACCTGAAACGATCGCAGAATATAGTGCGATCGTCAAGTATAAACCTGAACTTGCAGGTAAGATTTCCACCAAGGATATTTTCTAGGTAGATGTAGCTTTTCGCTCACATTAGCACCCCAAGAAAAATTTGAAAGCACGGCAAAGCCGCGCTTTCAAATTTTTCTCTAGTCTTTAATTAACGCGAGTTCGGGATAATTTGAAACGAGCTTTGAGAGAGGGTTTGCTATGCAAACCCTCTCTCAAAGTCCAAAAGTAAAAGCCTTGCGTAGCAAGGCTTTTACTTTTGGACTTTGAGAATTTGCCAGCTTAACCCGAACTGACGTTAATTAAGCACGTTGTATTGAATTTCGATTATCTTCTGTAAATGATGCGTTACGATTAATTGAAGCTTATAGCGCTTTAAAAGTGCTTTATTTAAGATATAGAGAACATCTAAGTAGCTGGGCATAATTAAAAAAATAGAGTCAAAACCTGTGGTGCACGCTGCGCGTGCACCACAGGTTTTGGAGTTTTATATTTAATTGAGCCTAGCTACTTACTTGATCCCTTCTTGATTTGTGAAAAAGTTGGAAAACTTATGACAGAATATAATCTCTTCAAAATAGGAATATTTACTACTGGAGCGTTATTAGTAATAATTTATATAGCTGCTTGTATTTTTCTATTGATTCGCCAGAGGCAAATGATCTTCACTCCAACCTATGACGAATCCCAAGAAAATTCTTTGAAATTATATCTTGATTATGAAGAAGTTTGGATTACATTAGACAGTAATTACAGCACTCAAGATAAATTGCATGGATATTTTATATATCCAGAAAAGGATATTTTAGAGATAGGAACAATTTTATATTTGCATGGATCTGGGGGAAATATTAGTGACCATATTTATCTTCGAGATGTTGCCCAACTTAAGAAATTAGGATTTTCTGTTTTCTTATTTGACTATAGAGGTTATGGAAAAAGCATAGGAAACTTTCCATCAGAAATGAGTATTTATGCAGATGCTCAGACTGCGTTAAAGTATCTAACTGAGCAAAAAATAACTCCACTCAAAAGTATTTATTTGTTTGGTGTATCTTTAGGTGGTGCAGTCGCTATTGATTTGGCACTGAAAGAACCAAATGTAGCAGGATTGATAGTGGTTAGTACTTTTACATCCATGCAAGAAGAGATATATCATTTAGGATATAGGATGTTCCCTATTCACCTAATACTAAATCAAAGATTTGAATCAATTAGTAAGGTTCCTTACTTAAAGACACCAGTGATGTTTATTCATGGTACTTCCGATACATTTAATCCATCGATCATGAGTCAAAAGTTATATACTGCTGCACCTGAGCCAAAACAACTACTTTTAATTGATAACTTTGGTCATAATAATATTTCAGAGATGATTGAAACTGCCCAGTTTAAAAATGGGATACAGAAATTTATTCAAGATATAAATGCAAAGAATTAAATGATATCTTTGACTTCTTAATGACTACAGGTAATGGGTTTTACTACAAAACTCAGTAATTTTTTATGGCTTTAGGAATAACAGCATTACAGAAATGGTTAAATCCCAAACGGTTAGCCATTATCGAAGCTTGTCTAATTGGTCTAGTGGCAGGCTTAGCGGCAGTAGTGCTCAAAATCGGTATTGGTTGGCTAGGAGGGTGGCGCGTCCATATTGCCCAAGAAATACCTGCATGGATCGCATTACCTTTAATTGGACTAACTGGGGGATTTCTATCAGGATTTTTAATTGAAAAGTTTGCTACGGAGGCTTCAGGTAGTGGCATTCCTCAAGTTAAGGCAGCCCTCGGTTATATTCCTGTGGCGCTCAATTTTCGTGTGGCAGTTGTCAAGCTAGCTAGCACAATCTTGTCCTTGGGCTCAGGCTTAGCCCTTGGTCGGCAGGGGCCAACGGTGCAAATTGGAGCTGCGATCGCAGGACAGGTGAGCCAATGGATTCCCAACTCGCCCGAATATCAGCGCCAACTGATTGCCGCAGGAGCCGCCGCAGGACTCGCCGCAGGTTTTAATGCGCCGATCGCTGGGGTGCTATTTGTGATCGAAGAACTGCTGCATGATGTTTCTAGCTTGACATTAGGCACAGCAATTCTTGCCTCATTTATTGGTGGTGTGGTTTCGCGGATCTTGACAGGACAGGGATTAAGTCAGAGCATTCCGCAGGTGCAATTTTCGGCTCAAGAGATTCCGTTTTTGCTATTACTGGGATTATTAGTCGGCTGGTTTGCGGCGCTATTTAATAACAGCGTTATTAATGTGACTAAATGGAATCGCCAAACCTTTCGGATGGGATTGTCGTGGCGGATAGCGATCGCAGGTTGTTTGTCAGGAATAGCGATCGCCATGCTACCAATGGACTTTCGAGATAGTTCTGGCTTACAGCTATTTTTAGCGATGGGACAATCGGACTGGCAGATTACGGCAGGAGCTTTTGTAGTGCGCTTTATCCTGACTCTGATTGCCTGTAGTGCGGAGACTCCGGGGGGCTTATTTGTACCGAGTTTGATTTTAGGGGCAGCATTAGGTTCATTGGTGGGGAATTTAGAGCATTCTTTCTTGGGCATAGGAACCCTCGCAACCTATTCGCTTTCGGGAATGGGCGCATTTTTTGGGGCAGTGGCAAAGGTTCCGATTACTGCATTTGTGATTGTGTTTGAGATCACGATGGATTTTAATATCATCTTGCCATTGATGATTACGAGCGTTGTTGCCTATCTCTGTGCTGAGAAATATGCACCCAACTCCTTGTATACGCGCTTATTAGAACTCAAGGGGATTTACTTACAAACGGAAATTGTCACTGAGGGACTATGGGATGGGATGAGAGCGTTAGATGTGATGCAGCGTCAGGTGGAGGCATTGCCTGAACAGATGACTATTGATGAAGCGATCCAGTTTTTCGGGCGATCGCGCCATCGTGGGTTTCCTGTGGTTGCCGATGATGAATTAGTAGGTATAATCACTCAAATGGATTTGGGCAAAGTGCAGGAGAGAAAGCTATCGGGAGATATGGAGATTTCTCAAATCATGACGACCAAACCGATTACCGTTAGTCCAGAAGAAAGCCTATCTCAGGTTCTCTATTTGCTTTCCTATTATAAACTGTCCCGTTTACCAGTCATCGATCGCCACAAACTTGTAGGAATTATCACCCGCAGTGATATTCTCCGTGCTCAAGCTAAACGCTTACGGGGAGTCAGTTCTAAAACTACAAAACCTTCCTATTTGGTTTATCAGAGACGGGGTACTGCCACAGGCAAAGGACGCTTGTTATTACCATTGGCTAATCCTCAGACAGCACCCTACTTAATTGAAATTGGCTTAGCGATCGCTGTTGCTCGTAACTACGAATTAGAATGCCTGCATATTATTACCCTCGCCCCCCATCTATCCCTGTCGGAGACTCCTGTCGATTTAAATCCTAGTTTGGAACTTTTTCAAACGGCAACGGTGGCAGCGGAATTGAAACAGGTTTCTTTACATACCCAGATACGAGTCGCCCATGATATCAGTCAAGCAATTTTAGAAGTAGCTGGCGATCGCGATAATAATCTGCTCTTAATTGGCTGGCATGGCAAGTCTGTATCACCAGAGCGAATCCTCGAAGATATTGTGGATACGGTAGTGCAGCAAGCAAGTTGTGATGTGATGCTCGTAAAATTTAGCGATCGCCTCCAAAAATTTAATCCCTTTAAACAGGAATTTAAGAAGCCGAATATTTCCTTCAATCGCTGGTTAATTCCTATTGCTGGTAGTTCCAATACTGAAAATGCATTATTACTAATGCCTGCATTAATCAATCTTGCACCCTATCCCGAAATTTATCTCTGTCAAGTCTTTTCTCCTAATGACAAAGATTATGAATCTAGCCAAATGGAAAAATACGCAGAATCCTTATATAAATCTTTGCGTTTCTCCGTAGGACAAATTGCCGTTTGTGCCAAATCAACCGCCGATGCGATCGTCGATCTCGCCAATCAGCAACGCAGCGATGTAATTATGCTTGGTGCAAGCCATGAAAACTTTTTCCAACAGATGCTTCATGGCAATATTCCTGAAGCGATCGCCCGCAATAGTGACAGAACAATCATTATTTTTCGGAAAAAGCTTTAACTAGTTCTACAATTTGGGCGATCGCATTAGCATCCTCGCTCTGATTCATGTTTTGAATATATTCATCACGACGAGCATCTAAATCAGCGATCGCTGTTAATAAACTCTCACTAGTTAAATCTTCTTCAAAGAGAACGGCACTATAGCCCCGCGCTTGAAAAGACTTCGCATTCAGAATCTGATCACCGCGACTCGATAATTTTGATAGAGGAATTAACAAATTCGGCTTGCGTAGAGTCAAAAACTCAAATACAGCATTAGCACCCGATCTAGATACTACTAAATCCGCCAATGCTAACACATCCGCCAATTCCGTTCCTAAATATTCAAATTGACAGTAACGCGGATGATCTTTGAGATGGGGATCAAGATTGCCCTTACCGCAGGCATGAACCACTTGATACTTTTGAGTGAGTGTATCTAAAACTGATCGCACAGCCTGATTGATTTTGGCAGAACCTGTACTACCGCCCACTACAAATAGAACTGGCAAGTCTCCGTAAATGCCACAAAAAGCTCTCCCTCTATCGGCATTGCCATTCCGTATATCAGGACGAATGGGCAATCCTGTATGCTTCACTTTAGAGCCATATTTCGCCAATTTCTTAGCGGTTTCAGGGAAAGTGACGCAGACCTTAGTAGCAAAGGGAAGTGAGAGGCGATTGGCTAAACCTGAAGAGAAATCTGATTCATGAATAATTACAGGAATCCGCTGCAACCAACTCGCGAAGATCACAGGAACAGTCACGAAGCCGCCCTTAGAAAACACTACTTGGGGCTTAATTTTCGCGATCGCCCAAAAAGCATCAAATATGCCTTTAATCACTTTGAAAGGATCGATGAAGTTCTGCCAAGAAAAATAACGGCGCAATTTCCCTGAAGAGATGCCGTAGTAGGGAAGTCCCACTTCTGCAACAAGTTGCTTCTCAATGCCATTGCTAGAGCCGATATAAAAAATTTCCCAACCATCGGCTTCGAGCGCAGGAATTAAAGCAAGATTGGGGCTAACGTGACCACCAGTACCACCACCTGTTAATACAATTTTAGGTTTATTCAATGATTGTAAATTCGGCTGGTTGTCGGTGTGATTAGTTGCGCCCACAGTTATTACAAGTCTCTAGATGTTGCAAATATTTGGATATGAAGAGTACTTGATTCTTCACTGCGAGTATTGTAACGATTTGATTGCAATTTTCCAAATATAAAAAACAAAGGTTGATAGCGCGTGGCTTTGCCACGCACTATCAACCTTTATTTTAATGTAGATGCTAAATCTAAGCTAAGTCAAACACTAAAATTTCAGCATTACCTTGACTAGTGATTTTCAAATCACCAGCTTGATCGCTAGAAATTGCGTCGCCAGCGCTGAGCAGGCGATCGCCTACTAACACATTCCCTCTAGCAACCTGTATCCACGCATAGCGGTTAGGATTGAGCCTATGCGTCACCTCTGCGCCATCTTCAAGGATCGAGGCATATACATTTGCATCTTGATGAATCGTCACTGAGCGATCGCGTCCGTCAGGAGAAGCAATCAGTTTTAACTGGTTTAACTTCTCTTGCCGTGAGAAAGAAATTTGCTCATAGCTGGGTGTAACATTCTGCTGATTGGGCAAAATCCAGATTTGCAATAAATGAGCAGTTTCTGTCGCTGAATGATTAAACTCACTATGGGTAATCCCAGTACCTGCACTCATTCTCTGCACATCACCAACATGAATGATTGATCCATTACCCATGCTGTCCTTATGCTCTAAGGCTCCATCAAGCATATAGGTAATGATTTCCATGTCACGGTGAGGATGTGTGCCAAATCCTTTACCACCAGCAATCACATCTTGATTAATTACACGCAGTGAGCGAAACGCCATATGCTGCGGATCGTAGTAGTTCGCAAAGGAGAAAGTGTGATAACTATCGAGCCAACCATGATTGGCATGTCCTCTTTCTTCTGATTTCCGAATAGTGAGCATAGATTCTCTCCTAGTTGATTAGTTGGTACAAAATACCAACAATCGACAATAAAGTTAAAAGGTCATCTTACGCAGAAGGTTAGTAAAGCCCTCACCCCTAGCCCCTCTCTCGCAGGAGAGGGGAACAAGAAAATAATTAAATCTTTCTCCCCCTCGCCTTGCGGGAGAGGGGGCTGGGGAGTGAGGGCAAATCTTCCATCTGCGTAAGGTGAGTTAAAAGTTAAAGTTTGGTATGTGCGCCATCACAGAAAGGAGCATTGCCTGTATGCTTGCATAAACAAAGTGCAACCTTCTTCGTTTCTGTGACTTCAAAGGCAAGGGGAGTAAACTCAGTGCCTTTATGAGCGCCGTTACAATAGGGCTGGTTGGTGGATGCTCCACAGGTACACCAGTAATAGGTTTTAGGTTCTAGTTCCAATACAACAGGCTTCTTATCAACAATTTTAGGCTCGCTCATTTTCCCTTGTTCCTTGTATTAATTGGTTCAACTTTCAACCATTCCAATATAATTGACATACACTCTTAACGTAAAGTATGCACTTTTTTGTAAGGTACACACCAAAAAGATACTATGGGAAAATACTTAGATATTTTTATTCTCGAACCTTTGACTTCAGCTATAAATCCTCTAAGAAACAAATCAAGAAAATTAAATAATGAACATGCAGATTTATCTTTGACGAGATTTTATAGTTTTTAGATACTTTGAGGATTATTGATAAAATCCCAAGCTTTTTTTGGGAGCCAGCCATTTCTATCCGTATTGACATCAAGAATAATAAATCTTGCTTGATCCTTAGTAAAAGTACGAAATACTTTTGTAAGTTCGGTAGCAGATCTGTGAGAAACAATAAAAAATGAATGAGGAAGAACAGTTAGCCAATTCAAAAAAACACTTTCATTTTTGTTTAGAAAACTACTTATTTCTACCATTGTCCCGACAGATTCATCACATACTAGTAAATAAGCATATAACTCTACATCAGTTTTTGGGATCTGAGCTATTCTTCCTCTGTTAGGATTATTACTACTACTTCTGACCATGATTATCTCCTATAGTTTCGTCTGAATTGTCCTCGCCAAGATCGGATTGCGTCGAATCAGATAACTTTTTCCGACTTAGACGAGGTTGCAAGTTGGGCTTAGCTATTGGTGATTCAGAATCTATCAAATTTGCAAGCTTGAGATCATCAGAATCACCATTTTTAGCAACATCTTTCCATGCATCTATCCACCTATTTTCAGTGAGGTATCTTTCCGTTTGAAGACGATCTGGATCTTTCAATGCAAAATATATGATTAAGAAAATTGCAGGTATTACACAGATTGCCGCTAATACGAAGCAAGCAATTGCAAACCATATCTGTTGCATTGACAAGCAAGTGATCATAACCCCTAAAAAAAATGTTACGCCAAATACTGCTAAGAAATTAGCTGGAGCAACAGCATTAGATTTAATGTTTTTGATGACTTGAGACGAGAAAACCTGCATATTCTCTTGCCAGTTGTTATTCATTTCATTCCTTAAATAGTCAAACAATAAAAGTAGATAAAAACACTTAGCTATCTCTGCTCAATATACTTCTTGCCCCAAAGGTGCATCGCATCTAGCACAGGCTGCAAAGTTCTACCCAGATCTGTCAGTGAGTACTCCACCTTAGGCGGAACTTGCATATAAATCTCGCGATGAATCAACCCATCGCGCTCCATCTCTCGCAACTGTTGCGTCAACATTTTCTGAGTTATCCCACGCAAACCTCGGTGTAATTCCCCAAAGCGCCTAGTTCCATTAAACAACTCATGCAAGATCAATACCTTCCAGCGTCCTCCAATTGCTTCTAATGTGGCTTCAACAGGACAACTAGCACGATCACCCTGATACACCGCACCACAACTAATCTCAGGCTCAACAAACACATCAACAGATTTAGACATAGTATCTTTTCAAGATATACCCTTTCTAAAGAGTGTAAGCCCAAAATAGCTCCAAGATCTAAACACATGAGTCCCCAATGTCCTAAGAGCTAACTATCCACAGCTAATAACTATCCCAAAAATTATTATCTCTTGCTCTAAAAAACAAACCTGCAAGTCGTTTTGTTCATATAGAAGATGCACTAGTGCATCTTCTATATTTAAGAATAAAGCCATCTAAGCCTTATCTATTTTCCACCCTTTTTAAGCGCGAGAATAGCCTCAAATTCGGCAGTATCCTGATTAGGATAAGCGGCTGTTGCGGCTAAACCACGTACAGAGGTAATCAATGCCTTCACTTCAGGAGGAGTTTTTTCCTTCTCCGCAGGAGGTAAGAAGCTTTGAATAATGCCCCATGTTCTATCAGCATCAAGATAGAAATAGCCAACATTATTGGAAGGTAGAGTACTAACTACAGATTTGTAGGTAGCATCAGCATCTAGAGAGCTTTCAGGCTTGGGTACAAAGAGAGGCACAATTGGCGAAGCTGTGATAAAGACTGTATCTTTTTGGCTCCAACCGTGGGAGACGATCGCCCCCGGGGCACCGGGAACTGACCATTCAGTGACAGAAACACCACCAACATCTTTTTTGCTAACCTTACCGCCATTCTTGGAAATAAAATCATCCAATTTATTGAGCAAGGATTCCCCAGCAGAACGATTGTTGGTTTGGATCATCAAGACAGGTGCTAATCCTTGAGTTTGGGCAAGGATGCCCTCTGGCTTGCCAGATACTGAGGCAAGGGCATATTCACCATCCATCCATCCGAAAATATCTTTGTCTAGATCAAGCGCCAAGGGAGAAGACTTTAGTTGAGTTCTGGCTTCATCAAGACTTTTCTTGATTTCAGGATTCTTCTCGGCTGACTTGGTAAACTCTTCCCATGAATTCTTGATATTAAATCCAGAAATTACTGCAAATGCTTGGGAAGGAATTTGACCGATAATCTTGTTAGGAGAATTCTTGAGTGCAGCAATTGCGGATGCGTCGAATTTGCCTAATGCTTTAAAGCGAATACCTGCGTCATCAATGCCAAAGCCTAAGTTGACGGATTTAATCTTCTTCAACTGTTCCAAGGATTCTGGAGGAATGGTTTCAGCTTTGGGATTTAATGCTGCTAGCTCAACGATTGATTCGCCGAAGTTGGGAATATAAATTTGAGCAACAGTATTTTTAAGCTTGAGATCATCGGCACTCGCAGCACTAGCGATCGAAGCTTCACCTTTAAAGGTATCGATCGCCTTTTGCGTAATTTGTTCACGGGGCGCAACGATTAAATAATTGCCGACTGTGGCGGTAGCACTGGCATTTGAGCCTTCACCATATTGCGTAATTTTTACGCCCTTATAGTCAGATTGCTTCTCTTTTCCACCCGCTTTAGTTTTGACTTTGTCTGCCAAAAATTTCTCAGCACCAGCTTTATCCTTTACCTCAATTACTAAGAGTACATTAGGAGTATCCGATGTAGGCTCAGCTTGATCTTTAGCCTTATCTTGCACAAACTGAATTGACCCTGTATCGCTCATGGGTACATATCGAGGTTGGAGTGAAGATTGAGATTTGTTAGGTACAAAACTTGCTTTCTTGCCCGATGGTAAAAAGGCGATCGTCACACTTTTGCCAATCCAAGGCTTTACGTCTTTATCATAGTCAAAATCACTTGAGGAAAGATTCTTTCTAAATTTTTCCAGTTCTGTATCGTAAAGTTTTTTGGTTTCTGGAGACAGAAATTGCTCTATTTGAGAAAGTGCAGCACCATCAGTAGAGATAGACATTGCCATCAGAGACTGTTTGGGAACAACACTGAGAGTTCCCGCAGCAGCATTGCTAGTAGGCAAAATGGCTGGTTTATTGAAGAAAAAATAAGCTCCTACACCACCAGCAACTACTACAGCAGCACCACCAATAATTGGCAGTAAATTCGGTTTTCTTTCAGTCATAAATGAGACCTCCAATTTGTTAGTTGCAAGATGTCAGTATAGTGCTTAACCCTAAAATCCCCATAGATCCAATGCACGTATCCATTGTGAGCTTGCTCACATCTAGCTTGAGATAAAGCGCTAATTTGCTTATGGGATAATAGTTGCAAGCAATTTTTATTTATCTCAAACTATCAACAATAGATAGAAAATCTCCCTAAAGGATGATTCTACAGCTACAGAAGCTTGTGCCGCCCACATAGTGGAGTGGGCGGCACAAGCTTCTGTAAAAACAAATAGTGTAAGGCGGCGCTTCGCGCCGCCTTACACTATTTGTTTTTACAACCCTACCCATGCAGGGACAATCTGCCATGCTTGCTTGAGGGATTCATCTAAGGTTTTGTAATTTGGCTCAAACTTACTCACCAAATTCCAGAATTTGGCGGAGTGGTTCATATGGATGGTGTGGCATAGCTCATGGATGAGGACATATTCCACTACCTTGGTTTCGAGGAATAGAAGCTTGTAGTTGAGGCTAATATTTCGATCGCTAGAGCAGCTACCCCACAAAGTTTTTTGCCCCCTAATCGTGGTAGTGCAATAAGGCAAATTGATCTGAATACTAACTCGGCGTAACCAACTAAATAGATGTTTTTCAGCTTTCCGCATCAGCCATTGCTTTAGTAAGGTTTTGCAGCCTTCGGTGTCGGTGACATTACCACTGATAATTAGCTGAAACTGTTCCTTTTGTTCACTAATGGTAATCGAGCCAAATTTAGTAACTGTTTGGTTATAGATGATTTGCCATTCCTCACCTAGCGATCTCAACTTTATCACATCAGGCAGTTCATGGGGTGCTTGTGACTGCAAGAATGCTTCACGCTCATCAAGTTTGCGTTGATTGCGAATAATCCAATCACGCTTTTGGTGAATGAGTTCAGGAATTTTTAGGTGATCGTAATTTTTAGGGATTACCACCTCTAGTCCCTTGTCAACTGACAGGGCAAGGCGTACACATTTAGCGCGATCGCTGATCCGTACCGTGTAGGCTGGCAACTCTGGGTTGATTGGATTGGCTAAGGATGGAGAACGAGATCCCATAGATTTAATTTTATAACCTGTTTTATAGAGTCTCAAAAACTAAGGGACATGTATTGTGATGTGGCTGAGCCACACCACAAAAATCGGTTCTTTAATCTCGTAGCAAAATCGTACCGGGGTAAATAGCATTTAGGCGATCGCGCTCACGGTGGGCATTGTCGCGATTGGTATAGGTGCGTACCTGAATATAGGATTGCCCTCGGAAAATCGTCAAAAAGGCATCGGGAGCAGAGGCACGAATTTGTTGCAATGTATTGGCATTAGCATCAGGAACTAGGACGCGATAAATGGTGCGTGTAGAAGTTGAGTTGTTATTGGGGGTTGTGGGATTGCTAATTGGCACTGAAGGTGTGGAAATATCATTGACAGGGGCAGCAGTCGGTGGAGCGATGATATCTGCACTAATGACCTGTGCCGCAAACCCTCGGTTGCGAAGTAATGAGGCGATCGCATTAGCAGTTGGGATACTTGATAGCGGTGCATTGACAATCACTGATCGATTGTTGAAGGTTGCTAAGACCGCAGTCTTGCCAGTAAGCGATCGCACCTGCTGCATGACCACATTGGGATCATTATTTAGTTCTACTAAAACTGCTGCCGCTTGTAGGTTGCTCGGAACATCACTGACTCTGGTATTAAAAGAATAAACAACCGCATCTAGTCCCATTTCGCGAAGTTGATTGGCGCGAAATGCTGAGGTTTTGACATTATCGAAACCGCCAAAAAAGGTCATCGAACCATTGAGATAGTTGCAGGGAATGGCGGCTAGCACTAGATATCTGGGTAGCTGCGGCAATAAGTTAGCAGGACGATCAATGATGGTCACATAGCGCCGATTGGTCAGTTGTGAGCAGTTGTTGGTCGGTATATTGGCTTGAGCGATTGTCTCCGCGATCGCCATCGAGCCTGTTAAGGCAAGATCACCGAGGACATATCCAGCAATCAGTAAACAATTGGCAGCGATCGCCCGTGATGAACTGCTATTGAAAATTAACGATCTGATCATCCTAAACCTATTTCCTCTGGAGCCTCTATGTTAACCACCATCTAGATCGGTAAATATAGCGGTTTTCAAATAAGTGCATCGTAAGTGCATCCTCACTTGAAAACAAAAAATCAATCCTAGTCAGAGTTTTGAGTTTTCATTTTGCCGTAGCCGAAATTAAAATCGCTATATTCCCAATAATTGATTGAGATATACCACTTTATATTGCGAATTGTCATGACTAAAACAAACTTTTTCAGTCTTGACTTATCCTTAAAGAGAGAAATTGTGGCTCTATACCGCATCTACTCTCTAAATCTTTTTCTGTAAATTTTTACTAATCGCAATACGCTAAGCGAAGTTAAGATCGTGGCAAATAATGAACATTTGATTCAACTACAAAAAGGGGTGGGTAGTTGGAACTTCTGGCGATCGCAAAAGCATCGTGCTCAAATCGATCTCAGTGAAGCAGATCTTGCCTATGCCGAAGTGAGTAAAGCTGACTTTAGTGGCGCAGATCTGAGCTTAGCCAATCTGGGTGGAGCCAACTTAGTTGGGGCAAATCTCCGAGAAGCAAACCTAACCCTCGCCAATCTCAGTGGCGCAAATCTGAGTCTAGCGTCATTTCAGGATGTCACCCTCTGCATGACCAATCTCAGTGGCACAAATCTGAGCTTGGCAAATCTCAGCGCTGTCAATCTGAGTCTGGCAAATCTCAGTGGTGCAAACCTGAGTGGAGCCGTGTTACGAAATGCCAACTTAATGGGAGTGAATTTGAGTGGCGCAGATTTAACTAATGCCGATCTGAGCGATGCTAATCTCTGTGGGGCAAATCTGAATGGGGCAAATTTGAGTAATGCTACGCTTTGTGAAACGGAGCTAAGTGGAGCGAACCTCAGTGGGGCAAATTTAACTAGAGCCAATCTGAGTGGGGCAGTCCTACGCAAAACGGACTTTAATGGAGCAAAACTCAAGGAGGCAGATTTACGCAATACCGATCTTCATGCGGCGAAACTAGATGGAGCTTTTCTAGAAAATATCAAGCATTAAATCTTTCCTATAGCTGCCGCTATTCTTGTTAGGACATAAAACCCAAATAGTGTAAGGCGGCGCTTCGCGCCGCCTTACACTATTTGGGTTTTGATTTGTCCTGATACGGGTGAATATAGCTATAAAAACAACAAAGGCTCGCTTAGCGAGCCTTTGTTGTTTAGCCTTCCCAAATTTTGGCAAGAACTGTTTTGGCTGGGATATCTTTGAGGGGTTGTCCCTTCACCGCCTGTACATATTTCACCCGTTTTTCTTGAATCGGCAAGAAAGCAGATGCGGATATCGTCGAACTTAAAATTGCGACTAAGGCAGTACCAACCGCAACGCCCAACTGCATTGCATCACCTTCCGCACAGATAAACAGATTGGCTGCTGCAATCATGGCAGTCAGTTTGCCAATATCCGTGGGGCTGGTAATCAGGAGGTTAGGAAATTTCGTTGAGAGCTGCTTGAGTAAATCAGCATTGTTGACACTATCGATCGCCACAATTGGCAAATCTGGTAGTTTGGTTTTAATATTGCGGGCGATCTCTGCCCAGCTTTCCGCAGGATAGTTGGCATATGCACCGCAATTGAGCAAGATAAAGCCACTCTTTTGGATGTCAAGGCGTTTTTGTTCACCCGATGCCCAATCCAAGTCATTTTTAGGAAGGTTAACCTTGATCGATGGGGATGACTGCTGAATGCCAAGACCGATCAGCAAGTTATGGTTCTGTACCGCAATATATTCTTCAGGATCTACAGGAATCACATCCGTCAGTAAAAATTCCCCTGCCCCTGCAAAGGAGATTCGCTTGGGAATACCGCTTAGCCATAACAAGGTATTAATCGAGAAGCTGGGCTTGCTAAGAATTGCCGCGTCATATTCGCGATCGCGGATTGTCCCAAGTAAATTGCCAAAATCCGCCAAAGAGTTGCGATCGCTAAAATCAAATTTAAGTACGCGATTGACAGATTGGCTAATTCGATAGGTAGCGATCGCGCGTGGCTCGACCACCACATCAATTTCGGCATTGGGATACTGTTGTTTGAGGGTATCCAGTGTCGGGAAAAACAGTAACTGATCGCCAGTCCCACCTGGAACCAATGCCAGTATTCGCATCATATTTTATACATCTCTAGACGAAGACCGTAAGTAATATTACTTTGTTTTTGGGAGTTGATACAGATAGCATTAATACAAGAATTAAATTAGGATTCTGCAATTTAAAATTTTTTGTGACGTAGCAAAGCCACGCCACAAAAAATCCGTTCTACTTTCCTTCATGTGCTTTAGCTAAGTAACTTGGCGATCGCTTTAGTTTCTGGTAGCTAGGATATAGCCATAGCTAAAACCCAAAAGAGAGTTGCGGGCGCGAAGCGCCCGCAACTCTCTTTTGGGTTTTGGTTTTGTCATAACATAACTGGCTATGGCTATAAAATCAAAATATTGGTAAATCATTGGTGCAAATATGGAGCCAGTTTCTTTGATTGTGGGGTTGTTGGTGATTGTGGGAACAGGTTCGTTAACCAAGGTTGGCGAAAATATTACTGATGAAACCTTGAAACTGGCGAGATCGCTTTGGTCAGTCCTCAGCCGTAAAGCTCCCAATACGCAGACGGTAAAAGCGATTAGTGCGGGGGAAGATTTTGATGCTGGGCAAGCAGTAATCGATGTAGAGGCGATCGCGGACGATCCTGAGGTGACGAAGTTATTGGATGAGGTGCGATCGCTTTTAGCCAGCAATCAAGAACTAGCGGCTAAGGTTGAGGCTTTGCAATCACAACTGAATCAGTCAAAATTTGATAATCCAAACAAGTTAGCTGAAAAAATTGGCATTGTTGTTCAGAGTGGTGGCAAGGCGGATATTGGGACGTTCAATATGTAAGTCAGCATTTATTTATATGCAACAGATTCCGATCGCTTAAATTAAATGTAAATCTTTCAAATACATTAGCTATGAACTTAAATGAAACCCAGAAACGTGTTTTGCGTTGGCTAGTAGAAGAAGTACGTGCAGAAAATCTTGATGAGGAAG
Source organism: Pseudanabaena yagii GIHE-NHR1 (assembly GCF_012863495.1). Lineage (NCBI taxonomy): Bacteria > Bacillati > Cyanobacteriota > Cyanophyceae > Pseudanabaenales > Pseudanabaenaceae > Pseudanabaena > Pseudanabaena yagii. The sequence continues at coordinate 530,564 of NZ_JAAVJL010000002.1, read as the reverse complement.
AAATCTGGTTTAGTTGGACTGTTAACGGCACACTTTTAGGTGGATATAAAGGAAATTCAGACATTCCTCAAGTAAAAACAACAACACTTGATGCTTTGGCGGCTAGTGGTTTTCTGATATGTGATCGAAGTGTTAGCAACATATACAAATGCGCTCTAACTGGAACAGCCTATGAAGCTGTTGGTTCCAACATCACCCAAAATATTGGGAATAAAACAAACAAACTTTCCGAAAAAATCGGTGTTGTTGCTCAATCAGGGAGTGTTGTAAATATTGGTACGCTGAATGTTGATGGTAACAAGACAATTAAGAAACAAGTCAATGTCGATCAGTCAGGGACAAATAACACTCAGAATAATACTTTCAATCTATGAGCACAAAGGTACGCGATCTGATTAAGTTGCTTGAGGCTGATGGGTGGTTTTTGGTTGATACTGTGGGTAGTCATAGGCAATATAAGCATCCGACTAAAGCAGGAAAGGTGACGGTGGCGGGTAAGTTGAGCGATGATGTGCGTAAAGGAACGTTGGCAAGTATTCTCAGACAGGCAGGTTTAAAATGATTGACCAATATCTCATCGTCTTGGAAAAAAGTGATACTGGGTTTTCGGCATATTCGCCTGATGTGGCTGGTTGTATCGCTACGGGTGAGACTTTAGAAGATACGACAAAATTAATGCGATCGGCGTTGGTTTTGCATCTTGCCGATGTGGATGAGTTGCCTAAACCGCGTGGGATTGATGCCTATTTGGATGCTTTGCGCGATTCGGAGGGTGAAGAATTTTATTTAACGCATATTTCTGTGGCTAGTTTGATCGCTGATTCGCAAGAGGTGAGTCGTGAGCAATCCCGAAATTAACATCGGTCAAGGCGGAACAGGTAACACGCAGAATAATACGTTCAATTTTGCATCGTCAAAAGCCAAGCAACCCATTCCTAGTAATGTGCGGCATGGTTCGCCTAACTTTGTGGGGCGAGAGGAAGAACTTGCAGATATTCATGCAAAGTTGCAAGAGGGGCAGGGTGTAATCGTCTGTGCGGTTGAGGGAATGGGTGGTGTCGGTAAGACTGAACTTGCTCTGCAATATGCGACTCGCTATCAACAGGAATATGTGGCGCGGTATTGGTTGTCTTTGCGAGAGATGGGATTGGCTCAGGCGGTGGTGACTTTGGCTAGTCCTTATCTGGACTTACCCGAAGCGATGCAGTCGGCTAGCCTAGATGAACAAGCGGCATGGTGTTGGCAAAACTGGTTGCCTCAGACTGGTAAGTTATTGGTGATTCTCGATGATGTGCCGAAGGCGGAGAGCATTCCCGATGTTGCCATGCCCATCGATCCGCGTGTGCGTGTATTGGTAACGACGAGAGAACGCGAATTGAATGTGGGTTTTGAGTCTGTGCCTCTGGATGTGCTGTCAGAGGAGAAAGCGCTGGAACTGTTAAGAAAAATAGTTGGCGCGTCAAAGGTAGATAAAGAACTGGTCACGGTCAAGGAGATTTGCAAAACTTTGGGCTATTTGCCTTTGGGCATCGAGTTAATCGGTGAATATCTGAGTAAAAATCGTCATCTGAGTTTTGCCAAGTTACAAGAAAGGTTAAATCTTGCCGATGAGTCGATTGCACGGGAACGCAAGTATAGGTTTTATGCCCATCGTGGTGTGGAAGCAGCAATCCAACTGAGTTGGGATGACATCAGTACTGGCTCTCAGGGAGTGGCGATGTTGTTAGGGCTGTTTGCACCTGTTGAGATTTTGTGGGAGTTGGTGGCTAAGATTGGCGCAAGTGCTGAAATTACGGAAGATGAACTCGATGAAGCTAGAGGGCAGTTAGATAGTTTGCATTTGATTCAACCAATTGATGAGGAATGCAGCTTTTATAAGATTCATACACTAGTCCGCGATTTCTTTCGGGCAAAGCTATCAAAAGCTGAAGAGAATCATCAATTTCGGCGAGCATTTGTAACCAGTTTGATTGCCTTAGCTAAAGAAATACCAGAAACACCAACACGAGATCTGATTGCAAGGGTAGCTTTTACTATTCCCCATTTAGATATGCTGAGTCGCGAAATGCTGGATGATATTCCCAATCCTGAAGAAGATTTGACTTGGGCATTTATAGGAAATGCGCGATTTTATGAAGGACAAGGATTCTACGCACTTGCTGAAGATCCCTATCAAAGATGTTTGAAAGCTATGCAAGAACTGTTAGGAGAGCGACATCCTTCTGTCGCCACCATTATCAACAACCTCGCAGGGCTATACGATTCCCAAGGAAGATATGAGGAATCAGAACCACTGTTGAAACAAGCCCTATCCCTGAGGCAAGAATTTTTAGGAGAGCGACATCCCGATGTCGCGACCATTATCAACAACCTCGCAGTGCTGTATTCTTCGCAAGGGAGATATGAAAAAGCAGAACCACTTTATAAACAAGCTCTTGCACTGAGGCAAGAACTTTTAGGAGAGCGACATCCTTCTGTCGCCACCAGTATCAACAACCTTGCAGAGTTGAATCGTTTGCAAGGAAGATATGAAGAAGCAGAACCACTCTATAAACAAGCCCTTGCACTGTATCAAGAACTTTTAGGAGAGCGTCATCCCTATGTCGCGACCATTATCAACAACCTCGCAGGGCTGTACGGTTCGCAAGGGAGATATGAAGAAGCAGAACCACTTTATAAACAAGCTCTTGCACTGAGGCAAGAACTGTTAGGCGATCACCATCCCGATGTCGCGAGCAGTATCAGCAACCTTGCAGGACTGTACTATTCGCAAGGGAGATATGAAGAAGCAGAACCACTGTTGAAACAAGCCCTTGCACTAATGCAAGAACTTTTAGGAGAGCGACATCCCAATGTCGCTACCATTATTAACAGCCTCGCATTGCTGTATCGTTCGCAAGGGAGATATGAAGAAGCAGAACCACTGTTGAAACAAGCCCTTGCACTGATGCAAGAACTTTTAGGAGAGCGACATCCCAATGTCGCCACCAGTATCCACAACCTCGCATTTCTGTACTCTTCGCAAGAGAGATATGAAGAAGCAGAACATCTCTATGTGAAAGCATTAGAAATTATGGAAGTTTTGCTAGGCATGGAACATCCAAGTACTAAAACCGTTCGCAATAATCTCCAGTCTCTACGCGATATACAAAACTAATGAATATGACTCCTAAAAATATTGTGACTATTTATGATAAACAAGGGCGTGATTACCAAATTGAAGTTAATGAGCAAGAGTCCATTCTTTCGCTCAAAGTTTATCGTTCGCTGCATGGACTGAGGGATATGGTCGGTCATATCAAGTGCATTTTTAAGTCTCATAACGAAATGCTTCTAGCAGATATTCACTTTGAAGACAAGATAGCCCGTACCCCACTAGGACGCATTTATGCATTTTTTCACCAAGAACCGAAAAGCTACCGCAAGCTGGGACTAGGAACTGCCACGCTAAAATTTCTTATCGAGTATATTGAGAAGAAAGGAATCAAAAAGCTTCATGGGTCAATAACTCAAGACGATCTTAATGCTAACCCGAAACTAATCAAATGGTATCAAGACAACGGTTTTACAGTAGAAGCTCTAACGGCTCAAGAAAGAGAAAATAGTGTAGCCAGAATCTGTCTTTACCTGCCATAAAGCCAAAAACTACTTGACTGTAAAGGTGATCGCGGGTGTATTTTGGTTTTGATTGAGACGTGGAATTGTTACTGAATCTGTAAAGTAAATTCTTGTATTTCTCTATTGCCAGTAGAATAATAGCTAACACTACTATCCGCGATCCTGATCACCTTTCCCATCCGCTTTACTTTTACATTAAACTCAGGATAACGAAAGAGATTTCTGAGTAGAAGAGAGATTTCGGAAGCACGCGAATCTGGCAAATTAAAGCAGACTATACAAAAATATTCACTTATTGCTACTTTTCGCCAAAAATCCCGTTCATTGATAGTAATAAACGTAGGCTGCGCCTCTTTTCGCAACAACATAGGAATCGCTTCATCTTTAATAATCGAATTAGGTCGCAAGTCCGTAATAAAGCAAACATTACCCTGATACCACTTGCCGATCGCCTGTTCCAGATTCGCTCCTAAAAGCTGTTCGTCAAGGACAATCATGCTGCACTCAAAATAGGAAGACTCTCAAGAAAATGAGTGGTCACAACTTGAATCGCCTCAGCGATCGCCTCACGCGAAACCCTTCCCCGAAAGCCAAGCACGATACTTTCAACATTTTCCCCCTTAGCTAATCGCTCCATCACACCCGCAATCTCAATCCGAGTGTACTTAAAAGTTGGGCGATCGCCACAAACCCCCATAGCCCGAACAACATACTGCCCTAGTGGATAGTAGCTATAGGATTCGCCATTAATTATTTCAGTGACAAGCGATCGCATATAAACTTTTTCATCCCAAGATTTTAAAACAGTCATCTGTCAAACTAATAATAAACTTTCTTCTTGCCAATACCAAAGCGATATCTTTGTAATTATATCACGGCAAAATCGCGCCCAATCTAAGTAGATTTTACGCACATCCGTAATTTTTAAAGCAGCCTAGCGATCGCGAGTGTATTTTGGTTTTGACTTAGGCGATCGCTTGACTCAGTTATAGAACAAGGGGCTTAAGCCCCTTGTCTAGCATATTTATTTGCCTTGTAACTGAGCCAAACGTGCTTTGAGAATCTCCTGTTGCTTCAGAGATTCTTCCAATTCAGCACGCGCTGTTGCCACAACATCAGGAGGTGCTTTTTTGAGATATCCCTCATTACTTAAACGTCCCTGAGTAGAAGCGATCGCCCCTTCAAGTTTCGTCAACGTGCGTTCCAATTTGGAAATCAATTGACCGATATCAACCACACCAACCAGCGAGACAATTACCTGAATCGTACCAACTACACCTGCGATCGCCTGTTCCGTTGCCGATGCATCGACAGATGCCACAACTGCTAAATCTTCAACCCTTGCCAAGTCGAGAATATAGCTTTGCCCTGCTTGTAATAAACTGCGTTCGCGATCACTATCGGATTGCAAAATCGCCGAGACCTTTGCACTAGGCTTAATCTCAGCCTCAGCGCGAAGATTGCGAATCGTGCGGATCGTGCCAATTAATAAATTGAACTGTTCTTCTAATTCCTCATTGATATAACTGGTATCAATTTCAGGATAGGGTTGAATTGCAAGGACAGGGCGATCGCTAGATGGTTCTCTAGTGCCGTAGGTCAGCAATTGCCAAATCTCCTCGGTGACGTGAGGCAAGAATGGATGTAAGAGGCGCAAAATACCATCAAGGACAAATCTGAGGTTTTGCTGTACGGTTTCGCGAGAAGTAGGATCGGCGGATTCCTGTAAACGTGACTTGACTAGTTCGATATACCAGTCACAAAAATCGCCCCAGAAGAATTCATAGATGCTTCTCGTTGCTTCGCCTAAGCTATAGCTATCAAGCTGTTCGCGTACTTGTAATACAGTTTGAGCATAGCGCGACAAAATCCAGCGATCGGCAAGTTCTAACTTCTCAGTATCGAGACTCGCAGTGCGAGTCTCGATACTAGTCAGGTTCATCATCACAAATCGCGAAGCATTCCAGAGCTTATTCGCGAAATTTCTGGCAGTCTCTACAGTTGTGGATTCATCGGTTTTGCGATTGTAATCAAGACGAATATCTTGACCTGCACCCGTTACTTCCTTAACTAGGGAATAGCGCAAAGCATCGGTTCCATACTTATTAATTAGAACTAACGGATCGATGCCATTATTCTTTGATTTAGACATCTTCTGGTTATTCTCATCACGCACCAGTCCATGAATATAGACCGTATTAAAAGGCATCTTGCCCGTAAAATAGCCTGCCATCATCGTCATCCGCGCCACCCAGAAGAAGATAATGTCAAACCCTGTAACGAGAACACTAGTAGGATAGAAGGTTTGAAAATCCTGTGTTTCTTCAGGCCAGCCCAAAGTTGAGAATGGCCATAAACCTGAAGAGAACCATGTATCTAGTACATCAGGATCGCGTTCTAAGGTGACTTCTTCGCCAAATTTAGCTTTTGCCTGTGTATAGGCTTCCTCTTCTGTTCTTGCCACGAAAATGGAGCCATCGGGGGCATACCATGCAGGAATCTGATGTCCCCACCACAATTGACGGGAAATACACCAATCCTTGAGGCGAATCAACCAATCGCGATATACCTTACCCCAGCGATCGGGAACAAAGGTAGGCGAGTTCTGCTTATCAAACTGCTCTAGGGCAAAGTCTGATAGAGGCTTAATCTTCACAAACCATTGAATTGATAGCAATGGCTCGACGGGGACTTTACCGCGTTCCGAATAGGGAACCGTGTGGGCATAATCTTCAATCTTCTCTACTAAGCCCAGTTCATCCAGCTTCTTTACGATATTTTTACGCGCTACAAAGCGATCCTGCCCTTCAAATTCGCCGCCATTGGCATTGATTGAGCCATCTTTATTGAGAATATTGATTAAGGGTAAGCTATGGCGTTGTCCCATTTCAAAGTCATTGGGGTCATGGGCAGGAGTCACCTTAACACAGCCGCTACCAAAAGCCTTATCGACATAGCGATCGCTAATGATCGGAATCTCACGATTCATGATTGGCAACATCACCGTTTTGCCAATGAGATGCTTATAGCGATCGTCGTCAGGATTTACGGCTACGGCGGTATCACCTAGCATTGTTTCGGGGCGAGTAGTTGCGACTACTAGATGCCCAGAGCCATCGGCTAAGGGATAACGGAAGTTCCAGAGATGTCCTTTAACTTCTTTATTATCAACTTCGAGGTCAGAAACTGCGGATTGAGACTCAGGACACCAGTTAACCAGATATTCGCCGCGATAAATTAAGCCAGCTTCGTAGAGTTTGACAAAGGCTTCTGTAACAGAATTGGACAAACCTTCATCCATCGTGAAGCGTTCTCTTGTCCAGTCTGCCGAGACCCCAAGGCGGCGCAGTTGCGAAACAATCGTTCCCCCTGATTCAGCTTTCCATTGCCAAGCCCGTTCCAGAAATTTTTCGCGCCCGATTTCTTGATTGGTTTTACCTTCAGCCTTAATTTGCTTATCGAGGATCGTCTGCACCGCAATACTGGCGTGGTCGGTCCCGGGCAGCCAGAGGGTATTAAACCCACGCATACGGTGATAGCGAATTAAAATATCGATTAATACTTCCTGAAAAGCATGACCCATATGTAGGCTACCCGTAACATTTGGCGGTGGAATCATGATGCAGTATGGATCTTTGTCGCTTTGGCTCTCTGCTACAAATACGCCACTTTCCTCCCAATATTTTTGCCATTTGGCTTCGGATTCGAGAGGATTATATTGTTTTGGAAGTTCGGTCGTACTCATAGCGGTTTACTTACAGAATTGTGCAGCTTTATTAAAGTTTATATTCAGCTTATATCTTATAGCGTCCTCAGACTAGCGATCTAACTAGACTCATAAAACCCAAGAGATGAGTGGCGGCGCAAAGCGCCGCCACTCATCTCTTGGGTCTAGCTCTCCTAGATAATTTGCTTAGCAAAGCTTTTGTTTCTGGGCTGTGAGAGAGGTTTTGCGGCGCAAAACCTCTCTCACAGCTATTTTTAAGTTAGCCCGATCGCAAGTTATAGCTGCCGTCACTTATTGTTAGGAAAAAATCAAAACCCAAGAAGAGAAAGGCGGCGCGAAGCGCCGCCTTTCTCTTCTTGGGTTTTATGTCCTGATACACTTGGCGACAGCTATAGATCAAACAAGTAGGAAAAAGGTAATTTTTGAGAATTAGTCAAGATCAAGCTTGTTAAATAGCTTAATATTTAATACGATTTGTATGGGGGAATAATGACTTAATGTTTAGGTAAAACGCACCTAACATGAGTTAAACTCATACCTCGAACATAAACTCTGTAAATCTCATACGCTGTTTAACTACACAGTCATAATTTGTGGGAGTAAATGCCTTGGAAGTCGATCAACTATTAGAACTATACAGACAGGGACAACGTAACTTCTCTAATATAGATCTGAGTAACGCTCAATTACGCAGTGTGACTCTCATTGGTATTGATTTACGTGGATCTACTTTGAATAAAGCTGATCTTAGTAGCGCTAATTTGATTGATGCAAACTTAACAGGGGCTAATTTGATCGAGACTAACCTAAGAGGTGCATTACTGAGAGGCGGCAATTTCTCCGATGCTGATTTAAGTTGGGCAAATTTAACTTGGTCAAATTCATCAAACACCAAATTTATTCGCGCTAACTTAAGCGTCACTAATTTCAGTGGCGCTAATTTGATCGAAGCAGATTTTACTGGCTCAATTATGAAAGGCTCCAACTTACGCGGTACAAATTTGCGTGGGGCAATCTTAAAGAATTTGAGGACTTGTGCGGATACGGAGTTTACGGGTGTACGAAACCTAGACGATCGCACTAGGTTATATCTTTGTACGATCGCTAGTGGCACGCATCCATTTACTAAAAACGACAGTAGGCAGACCCTCGGCTGTCCCATCTAAGATTTTTAAGAATTAATCTTTAGCTAGGGAGTTTCTGTGATTTGTAACAGGTAGGGAAAGGAGGCGTTTTTTTCGTAGGAGCCGACCCACACTTCATAGGTTCCTTCTAGCCAGTCACCAGCAATTTCGGGGTTGCGATCGCTAACATCGTCACTACACCAACTTCCCCCTGGTCCGCGTACAAGTAGAACTGTATCGCCAGAACTCTTGACTTGCAGTTTGAGATAGCGAAATGGTTTTGTTAGGGTAATTTTGTGATCGGGAGTGGCATCAATAAAGCCAATACAAGGTCCCGTTTCTGTGGATTTGCGTCCTGATGTTTTTTGAGTTTCGACTTCGCCGCCACTAATGCCCCGTAACTCCAGTACTTTAGGTGTGAAGTTTGGCGCGATCGCAATGTCTTCAAACATGCGGACATAGCTAGCTTTTTTATTATTTACAACAGATTCAGTCTGTGGTCGGGAGATTTGAACTTCTGTAGTGTTGGGCTTTTTGGGACTGATAATGGATTGCGATCGCACAGGAGCATCAATAGCGATGAGGGCGGTAATTATAGCTGCAAGGGTTAATAGCGATCGCGTTGAGGACTGTCTCATGCCACAAAATATCCACAGAATATATTTTTATCTTTTGCAAAGAACTAGATTCTAGCATTCTGGCAAGTCACCAAAAAAGAAGGGCGATAATCGACCTTAAAGCCCTCACCCCTAGCCCCTCTCCCGCAGGAGAGGGGAACAAGAAAATAATAGGGATTTTGCTCCCCTTCTCCTGCGGGAGAAGGGGTTGGGGGATGAGGGTTCCACGTAGCATGAGTTAATAAATGATCGGCGGCGTGAAGCACTGACAATTATTTATTTAGGAAGCAAAACTCGCGATCGCCTGTTCGACAATAGCTAAAGCTTGATCAACTTCGGCAGCCGAAACGGTCAGAGGTGGCACAAAACGCACTACCTTAATCCCCGCAGGCACAAGTAGTAAGCCATGCTCAATACCTGCGGCAACGACATCACGGGCTTGGATATTGCTGGATTCTTGGAGTACCAAACCATCGATCAAGCCCCAACCACGTACTGATGCAATATGCTGCGGATATTTCTCAGCGATCGCTTGCAGACCAGTTCTAAGCTGTTGACCACGCTCTCTGGCATTAGCGATCAGGTTATCCTTTACCATCGTGTCGCAAACGGCAAGGGCTACGGAACAGGCAAAGGGATTACCACCAAAGGTACTGGCGTGATCGCCTGCTTCAAATACTGCACAATGAGCTTTACTCAACAATGCGCCGATGGGAATGCCGCCACCTAAACCTTTTGCTGAGGTGAAAATGTCAGGTTGAATGCCCAGATTTTCGTAGCCCCAGAGCATTCCACTGCGACCCATGCCCACTTGCACTTCATCAATAATTAGTAATGCTTTGGTTTCATCACATAGTTCACGCACACGGGCAAAATAAGCGCGATCGCCGGGGTTGACACCACCCTCACCTTGCAGCGGTTCGAGCATGATCGCCGCCAATCTACCCTCATATTTTTTCACCACCGCTTCAAGGGCAGCGATATCGTTGTAAGTAATGTAGTCAAACCCTGCGACAAGGGGCGCAAAGTTCTTGTGATACTTGGGCTGACCTGTTGCGGTTACTGTAGCGAGGGTGCGTCCATGAAAGCTAGCATTAGCGGTCAAAATTACGGGATCATCAATGCCAAGTTTGGTATGGGCATATTTACGCGCTAATTTGATTGCGCCTTCATTAGCTTCTGCACCAGAATTACAGAAAAATGCTTTATCCGCGCAGGAGTTTTGCACCAGCCATTTAGCTAATTGACCTTGGGGCGCAAAATAAAACAAATTAGAAGCATGATGCAAAGTTTGGATTTGATCGGTTACAGCCTTGACCATCGCAGGATGCGCGTGTCCCAACGTACAGGTAGCGATGCCTGCAACAAAATCTAAATATTCCTTACCTGTGCTATCCCATACGCGGCAGCCTTCACCACGCTCTAGGGCGATCGGAAAGCGAGCATAGGTACTCATCACATACTGATTAAATTCTGCGATCGCATCAGTTGCAGGATTAGCATCTACCTGAGATTGAGATTGTACTTCTAGCGTAGTTGGCGACATGGATAAAAATGTGATAATGCTGTTATTTCATTATCAATGATATGAGAGTTTTCGCGGGTACTTCTGTAGTGGAATTAGCGAATAAAATTTCAACTTTGAGTGGGATCATCTTCCTCCGTCAAAGCAATTGATATGGTGGTTCTCATTTTGCTTACGGCAAGATGAAAAATCAAAATCTCACTAGGATTGATTTTTTGTTTCAAATGAGGATGCATTCGTTTGAAACCCGCTATATTGCATTAAGCGCAGTAGGTAAAAATATGCCATACATCATTCAAAATCAAGGAACTCCTCAAGAACGGATCTGCGATCTGCGCCACGGCGTAAATACTATCGGGCGGGGATTAGATAATAGTATTGTGGTTGAAGATGATGCTCGAAGTCTTTCCCGACATCATGCCGAAATTCAAGTGACAGACAAGGGTATATATGTCACGGATCTCAACAGTAGTAATGGTACTTTTGTAAATCAAGCCAAGATTGTGCAGCAAAAGCTTAATCATGGCGATATGGTTCAGTTTGGTAGTGTTGTCTTTCGCCTAGTTGATGAGTTGCAACCTGTAGCTTCCCAGCAAACAGGTACACCTGCTAACTCTGGTCTATCAATTTTGATGCGAGTCTCTCCCGAAAAATCTCGTGTCAATATGCAGGATCTATTGCAAAGGCAACAGACCGCACCGAAAGGATCGGTATTACTGATTCAGGGCAATGATGAAACTCAGAGAACCTCGGCAAAGTTACGAGTTTTGTTAGAAGTTAGCCAAGAGCTAGCATCTCCAGAGGCATATTCTGCTTTGCCTGAAAAGATTCTAGAAATATTGCTGCAAATTATGTCAGTTGATCGTGCCATATTGCTGCTTGTTAATGAGAAAAATGGAGAGTTAGAACCTAAAGCCGCTAAGTTTAGTGGCTCAAATATTAGTAACCCTAATGAAACTGCAAATATTGATTTTTACAGTCGTAAAATAACTAATTTCGTCTTAAAACAAGGTGATGCGATTATTTGTGATGATCCTTCCCTCGATCGCCGTTTTGATAGTTCGCAGTCAATTATCCAGCAGTCGATTCAAGCCGCCATGTGTGCGCCTTTAAAGCCGAGAGATCATGTAATTGGCGTACTGTATGTAGATAACCTGTCCCATGGTCACGCCTATAATCGTGAAGATTTGGAGTTTTTGAGTAGCCTTGCCAATCAAGCCGCGATCGCGATCGAAAATGCAAACCTTTATCGCAAAATGCAAACGGAGGTAATTCGTCGCGCTAAATTAGAACGCTTTTTCCCCGCCGCAGTTAGCCAAAAAATTGAGGAAGGGTGGGACTTGAACCGCATTATGGAAACGGAGGTAACGGCTCTATTTTCCGATATTAGCGGCTTTACAGAAATGACTTCAAAAATGCAACCCCGCAAAGTTTTAGAATTCTTGAATGAATATTTCAAGGTGATGGTCGAAGATATCGTGTTTCCCTATGGCGGTACGTTAGAGAAATATATTGCGGATGCTCTCTTAGCGGTGTGGGGTTCACCTTATCAAAGAGAAGATGATGCGGTGATGGCAGTGAATGCAGCGATCGCGATGCAATGGTCAATGCGTCGGCTCAATCAAGAATGGGCTACACAGGGGCGCGATCTGCAAATCCAAATTCATATTGGGCTGAATACGGGGATGGTAGCTTCGGGCAATATTGGTTCCGAAAATCTCATTCAATATACAAACATTGGCGATACGATGAATGTGGCAAGCCGCATCTGTACAGCAGCACAGGCAGGTGAGGTCTTTATTTCCGAAAGTACTAAGTCTAAGATTTCTAGCCTCAACCTTCCCTTAGAGCAACTAGACCTAATTAAAGTCAAGGGTAAAGATGAACCATTACAGTTATATCGAGTTAATTGGGAAAATGTAGATATTAGGGAAATACTGAGCAAGACTAAGACTATATTTCCAAAATAGGAGGTTGCATTTTGCCGTAGCCAAAATGCAACCTCCTATAGATTAACCGAGTCTTTTAGTACGATTTGCTCGTAACTCTTGCTTTCTTTTTCTATCTTGAGCACGACGCTCGGCAGGAGTCGCTAAATTTGCAGGTGGCTCAACAATCTTCACCTCATTGATAAATACCAATCTGGCATCAACGGGCTGATTGAGCGTATCAGTGATTTTGACAGCTTCAAAATCAGCATCGATCGCCGCAAATTCGGTCTCATTCAACCATGCATAGTACTTCTTCCGCAGTTTAGGCTGTTGCTTGAGTTCCTGCTTCAACTGTTCGAGAGAACCCTCTGTCCATTGATAGTAGAGATTTTTGCTGCGGATTTGGGTTTTAGTTTCTGAAGTTTGTTGAGCGAGGGGATTGTTTGCCCAAGGAATTCGATGATCCCATGTGGCAAGTCCACCAGCGCGATCGCTTTCTAGCAATCTCTCCAGAAGTTGCAAATCGGAATGCTCTGTTACCTGATCGGGGAAGCGGCAAAAGCTTTTAGTGAGATCCTGTTGTGAAGCCCGCAACAAATTCATGATATTGCCCTGTGCATAGCCGATCGCAGTTTGGCGATCGCGGAGAGTTTCCAACAAACTATGTAACTCGCGCTGCAAAATGTCCACACTGCCATAATGTGCCAAGAGGCGATCGGTGAGAGGTTGCAGGATATGACGAATCTGGGTTTCGCGAATGTAGTCTTCAGCGCGATGTTGGACTAGAGCATAGCTCATCAAAAACTCAGGCTCTCGTTCTGTTGCCGCTTGATATGCCATGTCCACCAAGCGCTCAGTCATATATTCCATAACTACAGGCTGCTGCGTGAAGCTATTTGCTTTCTTCTCAATTAGCGATCGCCAACGGAGGGAAATCACCGATTCGAGAATTTGGGATTTAGAAACCATCGGGACAATGTCTTGACGCAGATTGTCGGTGGTGATTGGTTCACGCTCGATCGCGAGCCAGTACATCACCTGCTGCTCGAAATCGGAAAGACGCGCATATTGCTGATCGATGAGATTCCGAATATCACCAAATACATTCGCTTCTTGATCGAGAAAAGCCTGCACATTGCCATCAAACATACTGTAGATGGAACGGGATACTACTGTCAGCGCCAGAGGATTACCACAGTAAAAATCAATTAGCTTACGAGTCTCAGGTGCGATCGCCAATTCTTCGCGAAACATTTGTCTGGCTTCTTCCTTTAGTCCTGCCAATTGCAGAGAGCGCACCATGCGATCGCTACTATCGGGGGGTAACACATCAGATGGTTTTTCGCGACTGGTCAAAATCACACAACTTTGATGGCGAACTTGTCCCACTTCACGAAATAGTTCGCCATAGCCTTCGTAACCTTCAGCGTAATGTCCTGAGGTTTCGCCACTGCGGAGAATCGATTCCACATTGTCGAGCACAATCAAGCAACGCGATTGCTTCAATGCTTGGATAAACATCAATAACAGACTATTAAAATCTTGGGGCAAAGTAGCGATCGCTTGATTTGTCAAAAAGCTGACCAATTCCGACAAGGTTGACTCTACTGAGGGGGCATTGCGGAGCGATCTCCATGCAATCAGATTAAATTCACTCTGTACCTGTTCTGCTAATTTCGTCGCAAAGGCAGTCTTGCCGATGCCACCGATGCCAAATACACCTAGTAAACGGCAGCGATCGCTGACAACCCAATTTTTGACCTGTGCTAATTCTTCAGTCCGACCATAAAAAATTGAAGTATCGATCGCATTGCCCCAGTCACAGCGCTTGGAATTGATATCCGTAGTCTGCATTTCCAAATGAGGGGTGGGCAGGGCAACGAGAGGACTAGCGATCGCCTGCATATTCTCAGCACTATTGACTAAAAAGCGATGGGCATGGCTACGCACTACCACTTGTAAATTGTGTTTGGTAACGCGCTCACCAAAGCACTTAGTCAATATTTGCCACAGACGATAACCGACATCACGAATATAGGAAGAGTCGTATCCGCAGGTCTCAGCAATCTCAGAATAGGTCTTACCCTCCCAAGTTTGGCGGAACAATTGTTCTTGAATGTTACTTAGGCGCTTGCCGCCCTTTAGTGCAACATCAATAATCGCGATCGCTTCTTCTACAGTCATGGTCGTAACTCCTCTTAATAAATGTCTCGGTAAATGTCTCGTTCGGGGATTATTAACATCTAAATAATGTCGATGATTATAGTTTTAAATAAGTGACAGGCATTTATTTAAATATTCTTGTTTCTAAATTTATCTATTCATATCTTTCCATGTTTTACGAGCGATTTATTGCTGCAATTTCTGATGATTTAATCAACATATTCTTGTTTTTCCCGTTAGATAAATAGCATATATTTTCGTCTTTGCAATACATTTGGCTGACTTTTTTCTAGATCCTGATTTAGTCTGACATTAGCGCGTATCTCCAACAGTTTTTTCTTGTTTTTTCTGATACAACCCTTTAAAAAAGCCATTGACAATGGATCTGGGGATATCGAAAACTTGTATATCAAATCATATGATCATTGTTTTTGCAAACAAAATATGGATAAATCTTGTTTGTAGCAATTATTTTTATGACTATAGCTTGTCAATAAATCAAATAGAGAATATTTGTCTATTTAATCAAAGCTAAACTTAAAAAAATAGGCAAGCAATTTTCACGTTAACTACAAACAAATAATATTGAATTTATTCTCTTGATTCTATAGAGTCTATTCATGTATTTCCTGACAAAAAATACTATTTTTTCTGGTGTGCAAATTGCAATTTAGATCGTATGCTGGTTGCCAACAGAGGTCATAAAGCTGAACTTTTCATCTTTAGAGCCTAGCTGCAAGCCATTAAGCTCACTTACCCTCACATAAAGGAATGTTTAATTCTTGTATCACTGGTAAGAGCATATGGCAAGAGGTAAATAGCGTTTTACGACAAAACACGACTTTTCCTCATCTACCCTCACAAATAGAGGCATTGAAACATGAGCGCATCCCATCGTTTGCCCCAACGTCATCTCAATTTATTACCTAGTCCTTCACCCCAAAACAGTTCATTTGCGGTGCGTCCTAGTGTTGCCGATCGCTTTTCGCAGCTAATTCATGAGATTGAGGTCTTTTTATTAGCCTGCACCTATGAGGAAATGTGCAAGTTTTGGAATGCGATCGCCAATCTCCGTCATTACTTACAAAATGCTGATGATCCTTCCGAAGTACCACAATTTTTAACTGGTAGACGTAGGCAGAGAGATTTCTGCCGTATTTTGGAGGTTTTAGCGGATCTGCCCTATCCCAAGATGCATTTATCCAGCCACTTATCGGCAAACTCGAATCTTGTAGGCGATCGCCGAACTGCACAGCAAACTCATTTGCAGCCACGGCATGGATCTTTTGCCTATCCTCACTTAGCAACACAGAGATAGGAGGAAAACATATGCAAAGCGATGCTTTTCCTACACCACCAATCTATTCCCATCATTTTCAGCCTCGATTATTGCCTGACCATCTCGAACAAGACCAAAGTGAGCAAGATAGCGATCATCACATGACTCATTTGCTCAGCGAAATTGAGACCTTGATGACAGAATGCTCCTCTGAAGAATCCAAATCCTTTTGGACAGCTACTAATCGCATCAAGATTAAGCATCAGGTGATGGAGTCTATGCAAAAAATTGAGAATTTATTTCTTGATCTCGCTAAAGAGTCCACTCAAGATCCTGAATTGATATCCGCCGTGGCTGAGGGTCTGCTCTATACCAATAGCGCTCAAAATAACGCCCCTAATAATTCTTTCCCACAATTAGAGATTCCAAAATTTCTCAAACAGCAGGCTTGTTAAATCCCTGATATTTTCACTTTATTTATTCCAGATTTATTCCTGAGACGCATATCATGAAACTTTTACTATCGATTATTTCTGCTTCCGCCCTATTAATTCCTTTTGCTGGTAGTGCATCTGCATATTCTCAAGACCCTCGCAGTTGCAGTGATCCCAGAACACAATATCCGTCAAATCCCCCTTGTCAAAAACAACAAAATTTATTTAACGTCTATAAGGACTAGAGTATGTGACGCTCAGCGCGACACATGCCCTTCCACAATCATTAATTACTTAGAGCAGAACAGATATGAGAAGAAAGCAGTTTCTTCAAATTGGGGTTGGTGCG
This sequence comes from Pseudanabaena yagii GIHE-NHR1, assembly GCF_012863495.1. Classification (NCBI taxonomy): domain Bacteria; kingdom Bacillati; phylum Cyanobacteriota; class Cyanophyceae; order Pseudanabaenales; family Pseudanabaenaceae; genus Pseudanabaena; species Pseudanabaena yagii. The sequence continues at coordinate 513,797 of NZ_JAAVJL010000002.1, read as the reverse complement.
ATCGCAATATTCTCAATTGATCGCCTAGGCAAAAACTCTGTTCAAGCTCAAGATTTTTTATCTTTACCCACAGGCTCACGTAGGGAGCAAGTATGCTCTCAAGTAATCGCTGGGCAGATTGATCGCATTATGGGAGGTGGTCTTACTTCTGAAGTACAGCTTTTGCGACTTTTGCGACTCAATAATGCCCCTTTAAACATTTATGGTGACTTACCGACGATCTATCGCGAAGAAGCGGTGATTGAAGGGGTTAATTATGATATTGCCTTTTGTCAAATGTGTTTAGAAACTGGGTTCTTGCAATTTGATGGGGATGTCAAACCTGAGCAAAATAATTTCGGTGGCATTGGGGCGATCGGTAATGGTATACGCGGTGATAGCTTTAGCGATCGCCGCATCGGTGTAAGAGCGCAAATCCAGCATCTCAAGGCTTACGCAACGACGCAACCATTAGTACAGCCTTTAGTTGATCCAAGGTTTAGTCTGATCAAACGGGGTACGGCTCCTTTACTAAGTCAACTGAGTGGCAGATGGGCAGAAGACCTCAACTACGACAAAAAAATTATGTCAATTCTACGCCGCCTCTATCAATTGTCAGGTTTTTTCTAATTGTAGCGATCGCAAAACCCCAAAAGCTGTGGCGCACGCGCAGCGTGCGCCACAGCTTTTGGGGTTTTATATTTAACGTCTAGCTACAGGATTTAGTTGCGAAATGAGGTGTTGACAGGCAGAATATAAAGCAAGGCATACATATCTTGTTTATGAAGCGTATTGATACATATGCCTTACGACCTGTCTCGTGGTTTATGGGGGAGCATAAACTAGAGACATTCCTAATATATGCAAGGATAAATAACGATAATTGTGGCTATGGTATTACCATTTAGCTATGCATATTCCCTTGCATATGTAAAATCAGATAGAGCGCAGAGGAAACCGCTTGATTTATTTCATCGGTTCCATTTCTGTATGATTGCTACTTTTATAGTTTTAATAGTTTTTACTTCCACCCATTCCCATAGATTCAAAATAACATATTTTGTCGAAAAAACTTAGCCATCAATATTTTTAGCCTATAATTCTCGATCCTGTTATAAAAACAAAGACCTTACTAAGGCTCTTGCGGATAAAAAATGTCCCACCAAAGTTATCTAGCTTCGACTTCGCTCAGCTAACGTTGAATGTCCCACCAAAGTTATCTAGCTTCGACTTCGCTCAGCTAACGTTGGCTGAGCGGAGTCGAAGCCACAGGTACTTTAATTAGTAGCAAGTCCCTAAGTAAGGTCTTTGTTTTTATGGGCAAGGTTTAAATAGAAACTGTTTTTTGAGTGAGATAGCGATCGCATAGTACTAAAGCCACCATTGCTTCCACCATTGGTACAGCGCGAGGTAACACACAGGGATCATGACGACCTCTACCAGTGAGAGTGGTTTCTTCACCTGCAACTGATACAGTTTTCTGTTCTAGCAAAATTGTTGCCGTTGGCTTAAAGGCAACGCGCAAAATAATATTCTCTCCATTAGAAATCCCACCTTGAATTCCGCCAGAATTATTGGTGCGAGTCCGTAGGCGATCGCCATCCATATAAAACTCATCGTTATGTTCGCGCCCAGTGAGGTGAACGCCATCAAAACCTGAACCAATCTCAAAACCTTTGCTAGCAGGTAAAGACATCACGGCTTTGGCAAGATCCGCTTCCAACTTATCAAAGACAGGATCGCCCAAACCTACAGGCACATTTCGAGCCACGCATTCAACGATGCCGCCAACGGAGTTACCATCGCGGCGGATTTTGTCGATGAAGTCAATCATTTTTTCCGCCATTACAGAATCAGGACAACGCAAAATATTACTTTCGACCTGCTCTAAGGTGACTGTATTCGGATCAATATCGGGCGCAACTAAATCTTTCACCTGTCTTACATAGGCAATGATTTCCACACCTGCGGCTTGTTTTAAGATTTTTTTGGCGATCACACCTGCGGCAACCCGACCGATGGTTTCCCTTGCCGAAGATCTACCGCCGCCTTGCCAGTTCCGAATGCCATATTTTGCTTGATAGGTGGCATCGGCATGGGAAGGGCGAAATTTTTCTGCCATTTCTGAATAGTCTTGGCTACGGGCATCTTTGTTTTGCACCAAAATCATGATCGGCGTGCCAAGGGTTTTGCCTTCAAAAACTCCTGACAAAATTTGGGCGCGATCATCTTCGCGGCGTGGAGTCACAATTTTGCTTTGTCCGGGTTTACGGCGATCGAGATCGACCTGAATATCAGCTTCACTAAGCTCAAGCTGTGGTGGGCATCCATCGACGATCGCTCCCACGCCACCGCCGTGAGATTCCCCAAAAGTTGTGACGCGAAATAAATGCCCGAATGTACTACCCATAAGTTAAATATTGAATCCTAAAAAATAAGTGATAGCCAAAAATTGACCATCACTCATTCTAACGTGAGTCTTTAACGCAGGGAAACCCAAAGCAAGAAAGAACCGATAGCCTAAAAAGGAAAAGATGGAGGGAAATATATCAACAGAATTACTGTCGAGACTGTGGTTGACACTTTATGGCTATTCAGGTCATAAATTTGCAGAGATTGTTGTACTTTACAGAGAGTTGTGCTTTCAAAAGCATTTGCCATGCTGCCATGTATTTCCTTGAAGAGTGTAATGTTGACTAAATGCTATGATTGCAAAAAATATAACTAAAAGCTGAAAATTGAGCAAATACAAAATCATGAAAGTTGATTTCATCATAACAGTGATCACTTTGTTGTCTTTGTCTTTAGTAGAACTTTTAGTTCCATGTTTATCTCATAGTCAAACAACAGGATTTTCAAGAAATATCTCTAAACCTGATTCCGCATCAATTCATTCATTTGCGATCGCTCAAAAAAGTAATGACAATAAAACACCTTTAGAAACTAGATTAGTTAATGCTAACACTCAATTTGGGTTTAATCTATTTACTCGCGTTTCTCAACAAGGAGAAAATAAAAATATTTTTATTTCACCTTTAAGTATATCGCTTTCCTTATCGATGATTTATAACGGTGCAAATGGAGTAACACAACAAGAGATTGCTAAAACCTTAGAAGTGAATGGTATTGCGATCAAAGATGTAAATAGTTTTAATCAGAAAATTAGCCAATTACTAATAAATACTAAGGGCATTGATTTGAATATTGCAAACTCTCTTTGGATTAGTGAAAGATTTCCAGTAAAGCAGTCTTTTTTAGATAAATTGAAAGGTTTCTATCAATCTGAAATCATGAACCTTGACTTTAATAAACCCAGTGCAGTAAAGATAATTAACGATTGGGTAAAACGAGAGACTAAAGGCAAAATCACAGAAATATTATCTCCTAGAGATAGCAATGAAAATAGTAGCTTTTTTATTATTAATGCTATATATTTTAAAGGGGAATGGCTGTTTTCTTTTCCAGAAAAATTCACGGAATCAAAGCTATTTACTCTAGCAAATAAAACACAAATTCAGCATCCAGCCATGTCAAGGCGGGTAAGATGTCAATATTTCAATACTCCAAAATTTCAAGCGATTAGGCTTCCTTATAAAGATAATGATCGTCCGCGAGGTTTAAGCCGCTTTAGTATGGAAATCTTTCTTCCAAAACCTAATTCTAATCTTAGAGAATTCCAAAAACAATTGACTGTAAAAAATTGGCTATCTTGGTCGGATGAATTTAAAAAATCTAGACGAAGCTATTCTGAAGTCTATCTTCAATTACCAAAATTTGAGGTGCAATATGACATCGATCTCATACCATACCTAAAACAATTAGGTATGAAAGTTTCTTTTGATCCAAAATCAGCCGATTTTAGCGATCTTTCAACGGAAAAGACTCTATTTATTAACATGGCGAAGCATAAAACTTTTGTCAATGTGGATGAAAAAGGTACAAAAGCTGCTGCTGTAACAGTGTTAGGTGGAGTAAAAACTGGACCGGCAGAAGCAATGATAGTTAATCGTCCATTTTTCTTTACGATTAGCGATCAGCAAACTGACACAATTCTTTTTATGGGTACAGTCAATAATCCATCATCAAAATAGTTAGGGCAAATGTACATAATCATAAATAGATGATTTACCTACATTCCGATCTCAAAACAAGTAAAAGATAATTACTCACTTCCTAGTGAATGATTAGATGTTGTGGCGAGAAGAGCCGCAACATTTGTTTTTCTCTGTGAGAGAGCAGTTTGGTAAGATGAATGACAATATTGTGTTATGGCTGCGGTCACTTATGTTAGGGCAAAATCAAAACCCAAGAAGAGAAAGGCGGCGCGAAGCGCCGCCTTTCTCTTCTTGGGTTTTATGTCCTGATATACTTAGCGACAGCTATAACCACATTTGATAGTTGCTAATTTTTGAGATCTTCTATGCAGCCTAATGTAAAACTAAAACGACAAAAACTAGGTAAGAAATTTTCTTGGACTCCATACTTATTTCTATTACCAGCGATCGCATTTCTGTTTTTAACATCATTCTTACCAGTATTCCAAGCCATATATTTAAGTTTTACGAATTATGATTTTGTCGGCAGTCCTACTTTTATTGGTTGGAAAAACTATCTAACGCTTTGGAATGATCAAACCTTTTGGAAAACCTTAAGTAACACCTTAATCTATTTAATATTTGCAGTTCCTAGTCTCGTAATCTTGCCACTAGCTTTAGCAATCCTAGTCAATCAAAAATTACGCAGCATCAAGTTTTTTCGCGCTATTTACTATTTCCCTGTAATTGTCTCCGTTGTTGTTGCTGGGATAGCTTGGAAATGGGTTTATGCCCAAAATGGCATCTTAAATTATTTTCTATCAACGCTATCATTTAAAGACATTAAAATCCCTTGGTTAACTGATCCCAAGACTGCTATTTTTGCGATTATTGCCGTGGTGATTTGGCGTGGTGTTGGTTACTATATGGTCATCTATCTAGCAGGGCTACAGGCGATCCCCGCAGATTTATATGAAGCGGCGGCGATCGATGGTTCTGACGGTTGGCAAAAGCATTTAGATATTACGATTCCATTAATGAAGCCTTACATTATTCTCGTAGCTGTAATTTCTTCAATCGGTGCAATGAAGGTCTTTGAAGAAGTTTATATCATGTCTCAAGGGGGGCCTGCTAATAGTACGAAAACTGTAGTTTATTATTTATACGATAAAGGCTTTACGAGTTTAGAAATGGGATATGCCTCAGCGATTGGAGTATTTCTCTTCCTAATTATTTTTGTTATTTCGATTTTGACTTTTAAGTTTATTAATCCAGCTAAAACTATTGGTGAAGGAAATTAGTTAATGAAGTTATCTATGATTAAAATTTTGCTGGCTTTAGTTGGTATTACTTGCGCGATCGCACAGCCTATTTACGCAGAAACACTGTCTCCAAACACTGCTCCTAAAGCTCATCTCACGTTTCAATCACAGTTCTCGCGAAATCTCGCTCAAAACCTCCAAGCAGCGAACTCTGAAGGTTGTTTTATTTTGTATGACTTAAAGCGCGATCGCTATATTCGCTATAACTCTCAACATTGCCAAAAACGATTTATCCCTGCATCGACATTTAAGATATTTAACTCACTGGTTGCCCTTGAGACTAAAGCGATCGCCGATGAAAATACTGTAATTCCTTGGAATGGAGTGGTTAATAATGAATTTCTAGAATGGAATCAAGATCAAACCATGCGAACTGCCTTTAAGCGATCGGTGGTCTGGTTTTATCAAGAGTTAGCTAGACGGGCTGGTAATGAAAGAATGAGTAAGTATATTCAAGCTGCTGGCTATGGCAATCAAGATATCGGTGACAAGATTGATTCTTTTTGGTTGAAAGGAAAGCTGAGAATTTCGCCAGAGGAGCAAATTAAGTTTTTAGTGAGGTTGTATAAAGAAGATTTGCCCTTCTCGCCTGCGGTAATGCAAACTGTTAAGGACATTATGGTAATTGAGCGCCAAGATAATTACACGCTCAGAGGTAAGACTGGTTGGGGTAGAGATGTTGATGGTATGAAAAATATTGGCTGGTATGTTGGCTATTTAGAGCGAGATAATGATGTTTATTTTTATGCTCTGAATATTGTTAATCAAGATCCCAACTTCCCGATGATTCCTACTCGCAAGAAGATTTTATTTGATACTTTTAAAGATTTACAACTCATTGATTAACAAATAAATCCATCAACATCATTATCATTGCATCTAAATCATGAAAAATAAAAAGCTAAAATCATCATCAAATATCCTTAATAATATTCCTCAATTTATTCTTTTAATTGCGATCGCAACTTTAACGGTATTTCCACTACTCTGGCTAATAAGTACCGCCTTTAAGTCACCAACTGAAAATATTTTTCAATCTGTCCCACAGCTATTACCATCACAACCTACCTTAGATAATTTCATCAAGGTCTGGAAAAATTCCCGCTTCGATCTTTATCTCTGGAATAGTTTTTTGGTGGCTAGCGTCACCGTCATTTTAAATTTACTATTCTGCTCCCTCGCCGCCTTTCCCCTCTCGAGATTGGACTTTAAAGGACGCGACCCTATCTTTTGGGCGATCGTTGGCACGACAATGATTCCATTTCAAATCACGATGATTCCTCTATATATTCTTGCCGTGCAGCTCAATCTCAAAAATACCTATGCTGGTTTGATTTTCCCCTATGTCATTTCTGCCTTTGGCATATTTCTATTACGTCAAGCCTTCCAAAGTGTCCCTAAGGAAATGGAAGAAGCGGCACGAATGGATGGTTGCTCTAGTATGGGAATTTGGTGGCATGTGATGTTACCTGCGGCGCGTCCTGCCCTAACGACCCTTGCAGTTTTTACCTTTGTGGCGATGTGGGGGGATTTTCTCTGGCCGTTGGTGATTGTTGATAAGGCTGAGCTTTATACATTGCCAAGGGGGATCGCCAGTCTCGCCAGTGCCTTTTCTGAGGATTGGCGTTTAATTGCCGCAGGTTCTGCTATTTCGATGTTGCCAGTATTTATTGTGTTTGTGTTTCTCCAGCGCTACATTATCCCAACTGAGGCAAGTATTGGCGTTAAGGGCTAGATCAAGAGACAAAGCAAAGCTTTGTCTCTTGATTGTTTTGGACTTGCCACAATTTTGAACTTAGGGTAGTTTATGATTCTTAAGACTTGCCTTTTAAATTTAATCTAGATTTAATATTTTTAGTCACCTCGACTACTATCCTGTTCAGCAACTTCAGCAAATTTATGGGAAGCAATCCGTACATGAAAATGAGTATCCGTCAGACATCTCAAGGCTTTAGTTTTCAAGGTTTTTATTTGCTTCCTATTGTGATCCTGTCGCCGAGCTTAGCGATCGCTACACCAGTCATTGCTCAATCCCAAGTATCTCCAAGTTTACAGAGTAGTCCTCAAGTTACCCAAAATATCATCTATGTAAATCCCCAAACGGGTAGCGATCGCCCAGATCAAGGTAGCAATATTGCCCCATTCAAAACGATTACCTATGCCATCAGTCGTGCTCAGACTGGGCAAATCATTCAACTAGCCTATGGAACCTATAGTAATGCTACGGGTGAGAAGTTCCCAATTCGAGTACGCCCAAATGTGACTTTACGAGGAAATGAAGCGGAGAAGGGAAAAGGGATTGAGATCGTCGGTGGTGGAACATTGCTAACAGGTTCTGGATTTCCGCAAAATGTAGCGATCTATCTCACAGATCGAGCCGAATTGAGGGGCGTAACGGTAACTAATCCCAATTCTAGAGGTTATGGACTATGGATTGAGAATGCTAGTCCTGCGATCGCTAATAATACCTTTATCGATAATCAGCAAGATGGCGCATTAATTACGGGTAAGTCAACCGCCATTATTTCCACCAATCAATTTTTTCGGAATGGAACCAGTGGCTTAGCGATCGAGGGGGAAGCGAGTCCAGATATTCGTGGCAATCTCTTTCAGCAAACTACTTTTGGGATGAGCATTCGCCAAGATGCGACTCCCAAAATCACCGAAAACACCTTTACTCAAAACCAAAATGGCATCTTAATCCAAGCTAATGCTAAGCCTATTTTGCGCGGTAATGCGATCATTAACAATCGCAATTATGGACTCACAATTTCCGATATGGCGATGCCTGATTTGGGAAAGGCGAATGATGATGGCAACAATACTTTTCAGGGAAATGGCACATTTGATGTGCAAAATGTCAGCCGTAATGCGGTTGCTCTGAGCGGGAATCAATTAGACAGTAAGAGAGTGAAGGGAAATTTGCAATTAGGGAATGTGCGTCAGCCATCCAATCTATTTGCCAATAGTCTTGCGACAAAGCCTACTGCGAGTAGTCCATTACCGAATATAACTGCACCAAGTAGTCCTTTGATCAAAAGCGATCGCTTCAGCAATATCAATCAACAACTCGAACAACAGATTGCCAGCAGTCAGCCCATGAACTTTGCGCCGAATCTCGATACTCCGCCAGCATTAGTCAGAAATGCTTCATCAAGTCTCAGTAATAACGTTAATCCTACAACCCAAGCTAATAATCCTTTTTGGTATGAGCCTGTAAACTCGGTGATTATTAGAATTACTCCTAGAGGAGGCAATTCCCCAACTTACTCTAATAAAGAAATTTCATCAAGCTTGCCACCTGTATTAGCATCTCCTCCTAGCGGTGAACCTGTCAATCAGCCGATTCAGATTGCGCCTCTTTCTAAGACAAGCTTCACTCCACAAAATCCTCCCAAGTATCGCGTAGTTGTTCCTGTTTCTTCTAATAGTGGTGTGGCTCAAGTTCGTCAAATTGTGCCAAATGCCTTTGCATCGAGACTCAATGGTTATCTAGTTGTGCAGATTGGAGCATATAGCGATCGCCGCATAGCCGAAGTACAGGTATCACGCCTTGCCCAACAAGGTCTATCCGCAAGAATTGAAGCGATTAAACCATAACCTTACATAACTGCCGTCGCTTATGAAGAGGAAGGCGGCGCTTCGCGCCGCCTTCCTCTTCATAAGCGACAGCTATAAAACTTATGGAATATGTGCAGCATTTTCCATAAGTTTTTTATATTGAATTGCGCCTAGCTACTTACAGAACAAATCAGAGAAATCTTTGAAAGTATTGCAAAGCAATACTTTCAAAGATTTACTAGACTGCGAAATGCTATATAAAATCAGAATTATTAAGATTAATCCTTATACCCAAGTATTGACCAATTGATTTTCTCTAGAATATCTGAGCAGCTTAAAAGCCAAATCCTAGATAAAAGGCACTGGTCAGTTAAGGCGTGAGAGAAGTAAAGCCTCGTAATGTCAGCAACTCCAACATCGAAATCGGTCGATGATATAGCCCGATCGCCATAACTGGAGTCTTGTTCTTGCCTAAGCCCCCATGTGGTCTTACCCAGTTGTGTACCAATCTTTGCACAGTGACAGCCCGTTGTAATCCTTCAGTATTTTTCGCATACAGGTTTTGTCTACGGCGATAAGCGCTACATCTCCTTCTCAATGCACTGTTGTTTGCTTCATTGTGATTAGCATGAACGTCACTCTTGTCGCTAATCGCTGTATAGGGATGTTCTAGCTTTACCCATTCGACACGACGATTACCTTGTGAACCTTTGATTTTGATTGCCACTTCTAATCCATGTCGCCATACCTTGCGATGTCCATACTCACGACTTACTTCGGTAGCTTTGAGGTAGACACTTGCCATTTGCCACAGTTGTTGGGCATATCTCCTTTCGCCATCGCTAAACCATCGGATGTATTGACTTGCCTTTGACCATTGCCATGCTGTTTTTGTTGCTTTTGCAAATAGTTCAGTGGTTTTAATTCCTACTCTTGCTTCAATCCAATAGCGACTGTTGCGTTCGATAAATACTACTGTCCACCCTTTTGATTCACTGGGGGGGAAGGTTCTCGCCTACGCGAGTATAAATTTCATCTCCTTCGATGGTGACATCTCCTCCTACTGGGGCTTCTGGACTCCATTGCTGTGCTTGATTTGCCAGTTTTTGCTCCCATCTCATGATGCTGGTGTGCGATTTCTCTAGCACTCTCCCACTTGCTCTGATTCCCATCCCCTCTGTCCTCATCTTCAGGGCATAGGACACGATACTTGCGGGTGTTCTTAGCCTTGACATCGCTGTTCCTGTCCGTTCGTTGAATCGCTTGCCACATCCTTTGCATAAATAATTTTGGATTGCTTTGCCGTCTTGGTGGTAATCTTTGCCATTCTTGACCACCTTTTCGCTTTGGCAGTGCGGACATTCCATTCTTTCTTCCGACTCTACCTCTTTATTTTACCCCTCACTCCTTTACTGACCAGTGCCCAATGCGCCATTTGCCACCAATTCGCACAAAATAGTATGCTTTGCCAATCTCAAAACCAGGAACTTGCTTAAGATCTTCAATCGTTGGCAATTCATTTAACCACTGGTTAATTTCATTCTAGGATAATTTTCCAACCATGAAAAAAGCGATCGCAGTTTTTGCGATCGCTTTAAATTACGAAGTCAATTCTTTGCAAAGCTCATAGAAAAGTATTCTAACGACTTTGAACAGAATTCTGATGATTTTCTGCTTTCCAGATATCTTAGATTCCTTTAAACCCTTAAGAGTCCAACCGTCACCACGCACCTCATTTAGCTTTTTACCTAGCCATGATGTTTCTCGACGGGCTGGTAAGACGCTGGTAAGTGTCCAAGCATAGAGACTAGCTCTAGTGACCTCAGAACCTCCCAGAGCTTTAATCCGCTTATCACCTGATTGTTTTTCAGTGTATCCAAGTCCTAGGAATAGCTGAAAACTTCTGAGCGATCGGTGACGTTTCTGGGATGTTGGCACGCCCTGTTTATTGATGCCATCCTCGTAATCTACCCATGGCTTACCGTCGAGTAGGAAGCGCTCAAACGGGTAGCACTGGCAAAGTAGCAAGGCTTGGTTACGCAGTCCAAAGCCAAACTTTTTAAAGATTTTGATGTATGGTGCAAACTCATCGGATTGCATGAGTAGAGCAAGGTCACGCTCTTTTTTATCGAGTTGTTTTTGCAGTTCGCAGATCTTCTTAGCGTGTTCTTTGGTGTATTCACTAATCTCGATACCAATGGCACGGGCGGCGCTTTTTTCGTGAAGTTTCTTGATGACGGTATATTCTCTGATTCCTGCTACATATCCCCACATAGGCTCATAGCCTAATTTTGGGTTAAGAGCAGACTCTCGTTGTGCAATTTCTGGAAATTCTAGGGTCAAGCGTTGACGGCATTGATTAATCAATGAGTTCAGAAGTTTATCAAGCTGTTCACATTCAAAGAACCAGTCACGAACCAAAGCGACTTTACCTGTCTCAAATTCTAGGTATCGCTTTTTCCCGTGGACATCGACAAAGCGATCGTCAAAGTATGTCAACGCTAAACAATAAGCATCTTCGGGGTCAGTCTTGTTCTTAAAACCATACGCGCCCCGTTGATTAGCTAAGTCACCGTGACCAATCCAATAGATCGGGATTTTGTGAAATTCGGCAAGGTGTTTCCAGAAATTGCTATACCAAATACCTGTAGGCTCCATGACCACGCCATCAGGTTTTAGATCAAGTAATCTCTGTACCCCAATAGAATCAGCTTGACATTTGATAATGTCTTTTTGATATTTTGGAAATGCTTAAGCGGTTGATCTGGATATCCAGTCAACAAGCAGGCAGTGACGTTGTTACGCCCAACGTCTAAACCGATAATATTCATGATGTCGCGAGTGATTATGTTTGTTAGACCTAGGAATCACCCATAAGCGCTTATGGCTTCATTCATTCTGTAGGTAGATAGAGAGTCGGTTTGTGAAATTAAGAAGCTCAAAGGCTTTCTTCACCTAATAAACCGTCTCTCTATGCCGAGTGCTTTGGACACACCCAGCAAGCGACGCGGGGTTTAAGCCGCGCCCGTTGCTGAGTCGTCTAGGCAAAGTCGTCTACATAGTCATCTGGAAAATGAGTTGGTATATCAGGCATCTGGAAATCATTACCAACACGAATCAAGACACCACTACCTAGAAAGTCTTCAACAGATAGCTCGTTTTCATCAGAATCGATTAGATCGTCAAACTCTTCTGATGTCATACAGGTTGTCCAACCCATCTCAAGAGTTTTAACAACATCAGGGAACATAATCCGATAGCGATCGCAAAATGCTTTGATAAACTTCCGTCCGAACTTTTCAAGGTTTTCAGGTATACCCAACGAGACGATCGCCGCCTGCATCATGCCCAAAATCATATAAGCCTCAAGTGGCTCAACCTCAAACAACAATTTTTCATCGGTGTTTAAGTCTTGCATAAGCCCTTTCACTGTCTCATTTGTGAGTTCTGGTGAAGGCTGATGAATCTCAAAACTCATAGTCGGTTTGAGTTCAATGAGATGCTTTAGGCGATCGCACATACCGAGATAAACATCGACTAACTCGCTCTCGGTAAATTGGCTAGCATCAATGAAATTGATCAAGGCACTAGAGCGATCGTTGATTAAAAATGGTTTGAACGGTTCGGACATCATGAAGCGTCATCTCCTTGAATAGTAGGTTTGAGGATTGAGAGAGTTGATGCATTTTGGAAAACAGTGCAGCATTGCTGCATCAGTGCAGATGCAAGCTGCATTTTTTGCGCCATCGGTAAGCGCTCGATCCATGCTTCAGTATTAGCGGGCATAGGGTGAGTACGGGAACTCCAATAACGTCCGATTGGGTGCATGATGGGTTGACCTTTTAGCATTTTGGTTTTCTAAATCGTTTGGATTGGGGACAGGTTGAAAAGTGTGGTGACTTATCGGTGTTCAGTGGTATCCACTTCCCCGCTTCAGTTTTTGCCCAGAAAATCCGAGCTTTGCAACCAGCACAAAACGAACCTTGAGAGTTAGGCGGTATTTCGTAAGGCATATAGGTTTTAGATATTGGTACAAAATTTCCCATACCTACGCGATCGCCTACCTGTTATTTGGGAGCCTCTAGCCCGATGGTAAGTATGGGAAAATATCAATCAATCGTTTTTCACAGAGACAGCGCCCGACCTGAATCAGGTTGAGTGCTGTCTTTGCTTTGTTGGTTTTAATGTAAATCTATTTACATCTCATGTCAATCATTTACATCAAATTAAAATTCATTTACACTAAATATGGTTAAACATAGTCAATCCCCCCTTATTCCCCTTATGGCACTTAGAGGCGTTTCACAAAAAGACATAGCTCTGTATTTAGGTGTAACACCCCATACGGTAACGAATTGGGTTAAAGGCAAAACAGAGCCTCACTTAACGTTAGAACAATGGCATAGGTTAGCTGAATTATTAGGAACTACCATAGATAAACTCCCTAGAAGTTTTGCGCCACAACCAATACATAACAGTCTTGAACAAACCACGAATTAAGCGATCGCCCAAACTAGCGGCGCGTTGCGCCGCCTTAGAAAAGTATGGAAGCCTTACAGCTAAACATCTTAGACTTGCCCCCCCAGAACGTTCTGGGAATATTGCCACGATTTAAGATAGCCGTAGCAGACACAGATGAAAAAGCGATCGCCAAATTTGCGGAAGTCATAGGGGAAATACGACTAGACCAGTTACCAGAGGAACGGGCGGGGAATGGGAAAAGCGATCGCCACACGCAGGCAGTAATACCCATCGAAATTGAGATAGGCGATCGCGCGACCGCCCAAAGCATCGATGACAAATTTCTGGAAAACCTTAATCATATCGAGAGTTTTCCAGAAATTTCAACAAAGCCCGAAACACACGGGTATGTAGAGGATTATTACGTGATCGGCAAAAATAGGCGGTGCTACTTTTACACCAGATACACATATCAAGACATTTCTGGGAAATTACGACACCACCACATCAGCAAGAAACAGACCGAGGCGATCGCCGCGCTTTGGCGAAGTGGAGCAAGTGCCAAAGAAATATGTGTGGCGATCGGCAAAAAGTATCTAGGCAAAGATGGCTCCTAAAGCCTCTTTCAATTTCGCGGGGTTTTTGCCGATGTACTTTTGCAGCACAGAGATCGACTTATGTCCCGTGATTTGTTGGATTGCATGAATATCCATACCAGACTCATAGAGCTTAGTAATGAATGATCGGCGCAAACTATGCCCAGAAATACCACGATGATCAAGCCCCGCTCTTTCGACGGCAGCGCGTAACCACTTATCCGCAGCAGACCAAGTTATAGGCTGACCAGTTTTGATAGACGATGGAAACAACCAGAAGCGATCGCAACTTTTTGGGCGCTGTGCTGCCAGACCATCAGCCAAACGCTCATAACAAATCATTTGGCGCGTAGAGCGGGAACCATCAGGGGACGCTTTACGAATCGACGCGGGAAAAGTAATTTCTTGGAGTGGTTTGCAATGATCGTCATAAACATCACTAACCCGCAATTGAGCGATCGCACCGAAACGCTCACCCGTGTATCTGGCAATGGTGAAAAATAATTTATGCTCACGCGAGATAAGATGGCGAAAAATCCGATCCAATTCCCGATCATCTAAAATTTCAGCTTGACCATTGCGGCAATTTTTCCCCATTCAAACCTCTCACTTAAAGAATGAAATGATAAATAAGTGAGAGATAGAAGTTACCACCCACCCCTTACTATACCTATAAAGTCTCTCCCCGTATAGCAATCAGCCGTTTAGCTATCTTCTCATTTCTATCTATTTCCGCGAAATTGCGCCGCCGAGCTGCACAGGCAAAAATACAGCATGACTTGACAAGGTAAGTACAATGGCGCGGTGCAATTTAATTTCATTTAACGCCGCGAGGACATCCAAAAAATGGCAGGTAGTTTAGCAGATTTTAAATACACAGATAACAAAGGAAATTCATGGCTACTTAGACTTGATAAATCCAACTGTTTGACGACTGGAACGGGATTCACAGCTATTACATCATCAGATCTAGGCTTACCGTATTTACCCAGAAATATAGAGCCACGATATGTAATTGCTCATCATCCAACCAGACCAATTAAACGGGATATTATCTGCCAATCTGTTACCGCCCCATTATGGACAGGCTCACAAAGCACAATTCAGTTAAGAGATTACCAAGACGGAAGTATGCAGACTTTTACAATTGGTGAGCGAAAGGCTGAACGCGCCAAATATACCGCCAAGCTCATCGACACGTACCAAAACGATAGCCCCTAAATAACTATGGCAAGCGGAACCAGTAGATATAAATATAAGACCGATAAAGGCAATATTTTCTATGCTCGTACAGATGATAGTGCTGAACTGGCAAGCGTTAGAGGCGCAGCGCCAACGGGCACACCGACCGAAAATATTACTTTTGAATTTTCCAAAAATGCTAAGGCTGTTGGCTGTAAACCTAGACATTGCATTTTAACTTTGAAGTCTACGGCAGCAAGCACAGGCTGTTTATTGCCACCTTCACAGACTACAAAGCGCGTAATCGTTCTCGATCCTGCAACCACACCACCTGCAGGCTCTGAGATAACTGTTAACGGTCGTCAATGGATTGTAGGCAGTATCGTCAGTGAACAAATGCGTTAAGCATTAACAAGTTTGTAAAAAGTAAGTAAATAAATTAGTAGACAGAGATAAAGCAAAATGGCTAGAGGCATTCAAAAACAAGATTTTGCCTATGAGGTTGAACTCAAAGATGGCAATGGTGTGTTAGGTATCGCCGCTTTAATGAAAGTAAGTTTGGATACTTACAATGTTGGGACATCGGCGGCAAAAATCAATGAGACGCAAAATGTTAGCGCTCCAAGGATTCCTGCACATATCAAACTCAATAAGAATAAAAATGAGTATGGGATTCATCCCCGTCATGTTGTTCTGGAATTGATTACAAATGGTACAAGTTCAGCGTGTTTTGGAACCAAACTAAAACGGCGTTTAGAAGTGCCAATTCTGACTCTTGAACAATTTCAGCAATTGCAAGAATACGACCCTTTAGGCGGTCTAGTTCAGCCATTCACAACCATGACCATCAATCATAGTTGGGATGGCACAGCAAGCGCTGAATACAGAATCATCCAGAAAGTCAACGAAGTTAAGGTGTAGATATGCCCATTCAAGATTTAATAGCGATCGCAACATTTGCGATCGCTGTCTTGAGTGTTGTCTACGCCTTCGGTGAGCGTGACGCAAGACTAGCAGCACTGGAAAAAGATACTAATAATTTAGGTAAAAAGTTGGAAACAGAATTTGATTCTGTTTCTGATACACTTTCAGCCCACGATCATAGACTTGATGAGCTTTCTAAGTTCTATGTCAGAGTCGATGAGCGCGTTGCACAGCTCCAACGCAAAGTACTAGGCGAAGAGGAAACCGAACGCCTAAGAGGATTGTTAACCCAACCTATCCAGGAAAAGCATTACAGCACTATTGATGAACGTTGGTACTCAGAAAATTCTGGGATAGAGATGTAGTTTACTGATGTCACAGCTTGAAACACTCCAAGATATTTACTCTAAGATTGCAGATATTTATGATAAATTCTGCAATCTTGGTAGTGATGCTCAATCATCAGTTTTATACAATGTAACCATTTTAGATAACAGTTGGAATCCGCCATCAATACAGCTTGATAATCCAGATTCTCTACAAGAAATATCACAAGCTCAACAAGAAGTAAATGAAGCGATTAGCGCAACATTTACGGTTATTCAAAGCATTGAAAATGAGTATGTGCAAGCGTTAGGCGACAACAGTATTATTCCCTATCCTAACGGCGGTGCTTTAGTTTGGCTACCTAAGTTAATTGCTATTTTGGTTGGTTATAAAGCACCCGTTAAGTTCATTGCAAGCTTGATTATTGATTTCCTCAAAGAGATTCTTTTAGAAGAAATTAAAAAACGGCTAAATAGGAAAAAACAATATTTATACGGCACGATATCTTTAAGCGCTTCAGCGAGTTTTCAAATACCTTATGATGCCGAAAGCTTGGTAATTATTGCGGCTAATATTCCTGATTGGTACGGTAAAAGATTTAATAGCAGTGATAGCAATCTAGAGAAATACTACTCACTTTTAGGAACTCTTAGTACGGGATTTAAAACAGAAGGTTCCGATAATGTTTACTGGAATTCTGACAAGAAAGTTGAATATAAAAGTCAATGGTTTGATTTATCGGATTTATCAGGTGTTTATCGTCGCTACGGTTCTCTATACCTTAGCAATCAAGTTACCGCGACAGTCAAATTTATGAGGTCAATATGACTTGTCAGTGTGGCTCTCAGAAACAAAGCGGGGCTGTAGATTTTATTAATCCCGTTGATATAGGTGTGCTTTGCGCTCTCTTTGGATTAGAGGGTAATCTGTGTCGATTGTTGGATGTAGTTCCAGCCGCTATTAAAAAAGTAGCTTCACTTAATCCTGATTTACAAAATGCTGATCAGGTGTTTGGCGATATTCTCAAAAAGGTTGCTAAAAAGGGTTTTGAAATCGTTATCGATGAAATAACGGGGCAAATTGATGTTAGTCAGTTTTGCGCCAAAAACCCGCCCCCTTTGCCTGATGACATCACTTATCAGGATGTGTTTCAGTTCATAGCGGAATTAGTTCCCATTCTCAATTACTTTTTTACTGCAAATGATATTTTGCAGGGAAATTCAACAAAAATCCTAGATAAAATTGTTGGGTTTTGGCTTTATCAAAAGTGGTATGAGAACTGCGAATGCTCACCATGTCCCCCCGATACTCCACCTCCGCCACCCTCGCCGCCTAAGCTGTTTGATAAATGCCCCGCAGGTTATACCAGAGAAAGAGCTGCTAATGATTTCGGAATTATCAAAAAGAATTACTTGGGGCAGGTGATTCTATATAACAACGTCTTTGTTTTTGAAACTGAGTTTGTCGTCACGGAACTTAATGGGACTAAGTTTGTAACACCACCAATAGCGGGATATGCTGACGGTCAGGGTTTTTGGACTAATTCGCCATCTGTCGAAATAATAAAAGAAACTGATACAACCGATTCATATAACACAGTCAACGGGGTAAGAGTTCAGAAGGGTACACTACCCTCCTATTTCATTCCCCCTTGCACTCCAATCCCCCTCCTCCTCCTCCTCCTGAGTTTTGCTCTCTTTTTCCTGATGATCCGCTTTGTCCTCATTACGGATGTACCG
This sequence comes from Pseudanabaena yagii GIHE-NHR1, assembly GCF_012863495.1. Lineage (NCBI taxonomy): Bacteria > Bacillati > Cyanobacteriota > Cyanophyceae > Pseudanabaenales > Pseudanabaenaceae > Pseudanabaena > Pseudanabaena yagii. Next base: position 495,672 of record NZ_JAAVJL010000002.1, on the reverse strand, counting down.
ATCCTTTAGCAACTAATTACAACCCTAACGCGAATATTAATGACGGGAGTTGTATTTACCCTGTCTATGGGTGTACTAATCCAAATGCGACTAATTACAACCCTGATGCAACCGTTGATGATGGTAGCTGTAGTTTTGATTGTCAGTCTATTGATGTATCTGTGGTTGAGTTTACGGGGTGTGGTAGCGATCGCTCATCCAAATCTGTACAGCTTTTCGATTCAGGCGGTTTGGTTGATGTATCTGTGGTTGAATTTGGCGGGTGTGGTAGCGATCGCTCTTTCAAATCTGTGCAGCTTTATGATTGCAGTCCATCAACAGATTTCTATGGTTGTACCGATCCAAACGCTCTAAATTACAACCCTCTTGCAACTATTGATGATGGTAGCTGTGCATATTCCTTTGACTGTACGACTTATCAAGAGCAGTACACCACTTGGGGAACCAATGATGCAACCTACTTTAAATCTGTTGGTTGGAATCTAGAAACAGCATTACAAGATAAATTAGCTGAATTGGCATCATCACAGGATTATCTAAATCACCCTGAATGTGCTGGAAACTTTAACCAGTGGTATACAGATGCTTTTAATACTGTTGTCAATGCCCCCTAGTCCTTTTTGGGGATTCACCTAAGGTGGGATTTACGCGGCTCATTAAGTTTTAAGACACAGTAATTTTAGAGGAAATTTTGCTGACAATCTATGGATTAAACTATAGCCAAATTAAAAAGCTAAGTCAAGAAAAGCTACAAAAAACTACACTAAAGATAGGAAAATCTATTCCTCAAAAATATTACTAATTGCCCCAGTTTCATCTAGGAACAAATTAACAAATAAACAGTAAAAATAGCAGTCAAACAGCAAAAAATAAATGAAATCATCTGTAATCATTGTCTTAGGGGAAAAGAGTATTGCGATCGCGAGACAAGTGCAAACCGTAATTCCTAACGCCACAATTTATGGGATTGCCTCACGCACCCAAACCGCCGATCATACCTATGACAAATTTAGCGAAACTGTCAGTGAACTATTTAGCCAAGGACATGCAATCATTGGCATTTGTGCCGCAGGCATCCTCATCCGATCGCTAGCCCCCCTCCTCTCAGATAAACGCGCCGAACCACCCGTAATTGCGATCGCTGAGGATGGCAGTGCAGTTGTGCCGCTATTGGGTGGATTAAATGGTGCTAATGACCTTGCTAGAGCGATCGCCAAATCACTCCAAGTCCAACCAGCCATCACTACCACAGGCGATTTACGCTTTCAAACTTCATTATTAGCTCCTCCTCCTAATTATCGATTATTAAATTCCGATGAAGAAGCAAAGACCTTTTTAGCAGATTTATTAGCAGGAGCAAGGGTTAAACTCATTGGTGAGGCAGCTTGGCTAAGTGATAGTAATCTTCCCTTTGCTGATGATGCCACACATCAAATAGAAGTGATTTCTGAGGAGGTGAAATTAGAGGTGATCGCTTCTAAACTAAGCTCTAAATACTTGGTATATCAAACCGAATCCCCTCAAAATCCCAGCAGCATCGGTAAAGTATCGATTATTGGCACAGGTCCGGGGGCAGCGAAATGGATGTCGCCCGAAGTCAAGGCAATTTTGGAAGCAGCTACAGATTTTGTCGGTTATAAAACCTACGTGAATCTAGTTAAAGAATTTACCAAAGGAAAAACGATCCATGCTTCCGATAATCGTGTTGAGCTAGATCGCGCTCGTCATGCCCTTGAATTAGCCACCGCAGGGAAATCTGTGGTCATTGTTTCATCGGGAGATGCGGGAATCTATGGCATGGCTTCCGCCGTATTTGAAGTAGTTGATCAAGATAGTCCCAAATGGAACCAGATTGATATTCATGTTGCCCCTGGTATATCTGCCGCCCAAGCTGCTGCCGCCGCCATTGGCTCACCCATTGGACATGATTTCTGTACTATTTCTCTATCAGACATTCTCAAACCTTGGGAAGTTATCGAGCAGAGATTATCCGCCGCCGCCCAAGCAGATTTTGTGATTGCGATTTATAATCCCATTTCCACACAGCGCAAATGGCAACTTCCAGCCGCCAAAGAGACGTTATTAAAATGGCGATCGCCTCATACGCCAGTAATTCTCGGTCATAAAATGGGACGTAAAGGCGAGAATGTGAAGGTGATTACACTGGCGGAATTAGAGCCTGAACTTGCCGATATGCAAACGGTGATTATTGTGGGTTCGAGCAAGACTAAGGTTTTAGAATTAGGCGATCGCATCAGAGTATATACGCCCCGCACATACAGTTAGGTTCCTATCAATGAGGGAGCAACTACATTGATGGTGATCAAGATCACTATCAATGTAGCAATTAATCACAAGCTAGGAGGACAACAAGAGCAACAATAATATCGATTGAATCTGGATGTATGAGGTTTTTATGAACTGCCGATTCTGTAAAAATTATGCTCCACAAGGTCGAAACGGCGGATATTGCAGTTTGTTGTCAGTTCCAGTTCAAGGTAAATGGGAGTCTTGCCGCTTATATTTAGCGAGCTTTCCTGAAAAGTCTTCATCTATCGTAGTAGCCAGTAATATCACCCCTAGCCTAGTTTTGTTATAGCTAGTAAAGAGTGGCGGCGCATTGCGCCACCACTCTTTACTTTGAGCCGTGCTTTGCCCATTTCCAAGTGTGACTAAATAGTAAAAACCTGTGGTTCACATTGCGTGTGCGCCACAGGTTTTTAAGTTTTATGTTTAATTGCGCTCAGCTAATCAGTGGGAAGACAAGTTAGGGAAATTATCGACTTTTGTTTCTTTTGCTTCTTTAGTTTGATTCCAAAGCATCATTCCTAATACACCATCCAGCAAGCCACCGCCGCGATCGCCACCATTAACAGCGACATCTGGCACAACGCGGACTTTCCCTTCACCGATCGCTTGCATCATTTGTAACGCTACATAGGAATTACCACCGAGGGCATTAACCCCAGCACGATAGGCATCAGCTTTGGCTTCACCTGTAACACGGATTGCTTCCGCCTCACCACTTGCCTCTTTAACTTTGGCATTAGCTTGCAGTTCGGCAATGCGGACACCCTGCTCTGCCGTGACGATTTCCCTTTGAATATCAGCGAGCGATGTTTCTCTCACGAGTTCTTGACGTTGAGTTTGGGATATACGCTGGACTTCGTAGGTTTTACGCTGTTCTTCGGCAATTTTGCGATCTGTCAGCGTTTGCATGAGGGTTTCGGGTGGTTCAATTTGACCGAGCAACGTATCAACGGCTTGGACATCATAGGCTTGCATGGCATTACGGATATACTCAGCAGCTTCGGCTTGGCGATCGCTACGGGCGATTAGAAAATCCAACACGGTATAAGCCTGTGCGGAATTGCGGAAATAATTGCCAACAGTTGGACGCAGTACATGATCGACGAGATTTTGCATCGAGCCAACCCGCGAAATTACTCTAGGCGCATCTAAGGCTCCCACATGGATGATCTGGGCTACTTCCAAATTAAAGGCAAAGCCATCATTAGAACGTACATTCAAAGCTCTAAGTTTAGAATCATAGCCATGCTCTTCAATGCGATCGCTAAAGTTCAGCACTATATTAGTCGTGGGTACGAGTTCCACTTTCATAATGTGCGTATTGAGAGGATGTTTACCAGGGTAAAGCGGCTCAATCCATACGCCTTTATCACCAACATTCACTAGATGCCCGTGGGTAAAGAGAGCGCCACTGACATCATCTTGAGCACCACCGACAAAGGAAATTACTACGCCCACATAACCAATGGGAATCTCGGTCATTTTCACCTGTTCCACTTTGGCAAACCAAGGATTGAGATTCCATGAACCCGATAGAATTACCTGTTCCTGTAAGCCGCGCCGACCGCCGCCATCAATGAATAATTGAGCATTTTGGAAGTTGTCATGTTCAGGAATAATCGCCCCTGCGATCGCCCCTGCTTCAATGGGAATACCATCTAGGGTGGTGACAATACCTACTTTTTCCGTTTCCACAGAATAGAGTTTCAAGTCATTGGGCGACATTCCATTTTGACCAGCATTCGCCGAAGTAATAATTGTAAATAGAGCCGTATTAATCCGATAGGTTCCTGCGGTTAAGATGCCAATCTGTCTACCCTTTTCACCACCAGCTAAGAGGAACTGTCTCGCATTTTGGAAGTTGTCACAGGGAACGGTTTTACCGAGAATGCGATCGGGGGGAATCGATTTGCCATCGTTAGCAATAATTAAGCCGATTTCGCCTTGGGGAATTACCACTACCGATTCTTTGCGAATTCCATATTGCCAAGGGTAATAGCCAAAATACCAACCAGGGGCGAGGGTGTCGGCTTGATAGCCTGCTTCGCCATTGAGAGCGACTAATTGTCCGGGGGGTAAGTCACCACGAAAGGAGAATTTCTTAACAACGATGCCGACTTCACGCTCACCGATTACAATCAAGCCTAAAATCCATCCCACCTGTGGCAAAAACACAAATACCAACACCACGCCACCAATTACCCATACCCAAATGGGAAAGTTAAAATCGCCTGCTTGCATTAACTGCATTGGCGGTACTTGAGCAGAGTTCGATCGCTGCTGTGATTGATTTTGTTGAGCAATGAGTTGATTGTTTTGCTGAGCGATCGCCTGATCATTACCATTTACTACAGGCCATGTCACTGTCCCAAGCATGGCGATCGCTGCCCCTGAAACAAGCGATCGCGTCCAAAACTTTTTGCTGATTTTTTTGATCAAGTCTTGGTGAATATCCTGAATCTTCATTAGTTTTTTCACGGGATGAACCCCACTCTCAGAACTGCTGCTAATCTAGCGCATTTGTCAGGGAGTCCTCAAAAATCAACTAAGAAAATTAATAACCTAAAGAAAAAAGTTTTCGCGAAGCGAAAACTTTTTCTTGGAATCTGATGTTACGTGGAAGGAATTCCTGCGATGTTGAAAGATCGGGGCTGGCACGGGGGGCACAGCCCCTACCAAAAATTTAAATGTTCAGGTAGGGGCAATCCCCCCGTGGTTGCCCTGCTGTGCTAGCAACAAGAAATTCATACCCTGAGTTCCACGTAACACCAGTTGGATACATAGCGATTAACCCTTGAGTTCAAAAATCCGATTGATCACATCTTCGACAACGCGATCAGGAGTGGATGCGCCTGAAGTTACGCCAATCTTGATTTTGCCTGCGGGTAGCCAATTGGTAGCTTGCTCGATCTCTTTTCCTAATGGCTTATGTTCAATTACCTCAGCCGAAATAATCCGATGCACGTCATCAATGTGATAGGAAGGAAGATTGCGCTCGATCGCAATTTCTTGTAAATGGGTGGTATTAGAAGAGTTATAACCACCAATCACGATCATCAAATCGATCGGATCTTCAACAATCTCAAACATCGCATCCTGACGCTCTTGAGTGGCATCACAAATGGTATTAAAAGCAAGGAAATGTTCATTGAGATGTTCGACACCATACTTCTGCATCATTGTGCGTTCAAACAATTTGCCGATCGCTTCCGTTTCGCCCTTGAGCATTGTGGTTTGATTAGCAACACCAACTCTTTCTAAATCACGATCTGGATCAAACCCGACGGACATAGCTTTGCTGAACTTCGCGATAAATTCTTCTTTATTGCCACCATTGAGCATGTAATTAGTCACATATTCGGCTTCTTTGATATTCAGTACTACCAAATAGCGATTGGCGTAAGAACTTGTAGCGATCGTCTCTTCGTGATTATATTTGCCATGCACAATCGAGGTAAAATCTGATTTCTTATGCTTCTCGACCCGATTCCAAACCTTGGATACCCAAGGACAAGTGGTATCAACAATTTTCGTGCCAAGGCGATCAAATAATTGGGTTTCCTGTACACTAGCGCCAAAGGCAGGCAAAATCACCACATCACCCTGCTCAATGCCTGAGAAATCCTTAGTTCCATCACTGTTTACAGGAACAAATTGAACTTCCATTTCCTTCAATTTGGCATTAACAGAAGGATTGTGAATAATCTCATTGGTAATCCAGACTTTTTCTGTCGGAAACTGGGTACGGGTTTCATACGCCATTGCTACTGCTCTTTCGACACCCCAGCAAAAGCCAAAGGATTTCGCTAAATAAATCGTGACATCGCCTTGCGTGTAGATATAGTCATGCTCACGAATAGTTTGAATCAGGTCACTGTGATATTGCGATCGCATGGTCGATTCGGCTGCTTCGCCATGCCCAAAGCCTTGACGGAAATAGTTGGGAGACTTTTGCAAAGATCTCCGCATTGCTTGTGTATCGAGCGTATTGTCCATGCGCTTAGATGATTCTAGGTAATTGTGCTGAAGGTATTATAAACTTTTTAGCCGATCGCCCTATGTAAATGTTTTCAAGATGTCTAGGTTTGTGGAAGCGTACCCCTTCGGGGTACGCTTCCACAAACCATTTAGGATTGCTATAGACTATATATCTAATTAATGTATAATCAGTTATAGATTGTATGTATATTTGGTTATGGCACGCAAAAAGTCTGATGATCCCTTAGACCTTACGCCCACTGAGGAGATGGTGCTTTATGCTGTGCGCGATCGCGAGCGTTATGGTCTAGAAATTATCGATGCGATCGAAAAAGCTAGCGGCGGCAGGCGCAAGATCGGTTTTAGTTCGCTATATCCGACGCTGAAGAAACTTGAAGAAAAGGGTTTTGTGACTTCGCGTTGGGGTGATGAAACTCCAGAAGAACTCACTGGCGCAAGACGGCGTTACTATGTCATTGCAGGGGAAGGTAGTCGTGCTCTTAATGCTAAGGAAGTGTTTTTGAGTGGGTTGAGATCTGTCATGTCGATGGGAGTCTAGCGATGAAATACTTCCAAAAAGAACTAAAAATGCTATTTTCCTTGATGCTACTCGGTGCAATTTACGGAGTAGCGATCACTATTATGGGAATTTTGCTGACAGGTAATAATACTTGGGATTGGGATAAGGCTTTCAACCTAGTTTTTGGTTTTTTGGGCGGGCTTGGTGGTGGAGCTATAGTTTTTAGTAAAAGGGATGAGGGTCAAACTTTGACTTCGGGTAAGGATAGGTTTGATGTTGAGATTAGTTTTTTTATAACTTTGGCTACTATTGTGTTGACTTTGGGTGGAGCTTTAGTTTTGGCTTTAGTTTTGGCTTTAGTTTTGGGTGTAATTTTTAAATATTTAGCCAAACACAAAAAGACTACTACTGAAGCACTTATTGATGATCATATTGCATGGATTTTTTCTTTGCCAATGGCAATATTTCGTTGGTTATCTAGCATTCGGTCTTCTGTTAAGAGAAACCCAAAATTAGAAACAAAGCAAAGAGCATGGGATGTGAATTTAATCATCACCTTTACTCAAGAAATAGCAGTAGTCTTTCCAGAAGAATGGGATGAATGGCAGCATTGGGTTAGCGACATGATGGATTCACGGACGAGAATGCAATCAAAGGGAATGAATCATCGTCTTGTTTCGTTGATTACCTTCTATCGTCTCACTCGCTTTGTCTGGCATATTGGCATCGACAAAGTTTTCATTCTTGCTACCCGCAGAGCAACGAGATAGGGAAAAAGTAGAAAGTGACTAATCCTTAATAACTTCCGTAATATCCAAACCTAAAGCCAGAGCCAAATATTCCTGATTATCATTACTCAAACTTTCCCAATCTAACCACTGACTCAAATACTGATTAATTGATAGACTTTCCCCCACATCATCACCAATCAACTCTCTCGCAAACTGATTCGCTAAACTCTCCTCAGCATCAATCAAATTACCCGATATCATATCCGCCTCGCTAATCGTCTCATTGTCATCTAAATGATTGAGCGCAATATGTCCTAACTCATGGGCAATCACAAAAGCCAAATCAGAGGCTAAATGACTAACATCGCGATCGCCAAGACTCACCACAATTACAGGACGGCGATCGCAGTTTGTGACGATGCCATGAAAAGTTTTGGTAATTTGGGAATTTGGAAAATCTTCAAAATGTGCCACAGGAATACCATACACCGCACAAAAATCTAGCAATCCCTCTAAACTCACACAGCCATATTTCTCTAAAATCATGGCGCGAATAGAACTAGCTGTCATCCCTGCGATCGCACGATAATCTCGCTGATAGGCAAAAGCCACTAACTCCGCAATCCGAAAAGCTAGATGATGGGCAGTCAATCGCTCAGGTGAAATTTCACTCGCAGAAATATCATAGTTCGTCTCAGCTATTCCATAAGTCTTAAACTTTGTCCTCGGCAATTCTCTAAAAGTTGGTGATAAATCAGGATTAAGTAGCGATCGCAAATCCAAATTAAACCGACCTGATATATAAGCCGCCGCCGTTACCACAGCGCTATCCGTCATCTCAAATTCTGTACACCACCAATCAGGCAATCCATGCGATCGCACAAATTCCTCATTTAGCCCCAATTGACTCAATCTTGCATACAGAGTCTGGAGATTAATCTGGTTATTGATTTGTTTAACTGTAGCGATCGGCATAACCACACCTCCCTCAAGAATGCAATTTGGAAGACAAGAAAAATTCTAGAAGGTTTCATATCTTCCTAATTCATATCTTATCCTCAATTCAAAAATTAACCTAGACTTTACCGACCACATCCAATGCTTTATTACAAAATTTTTATTATAAAACGCAAAATATATGTTCCGAGAAGCTTAAGGACTTGCTATTAATTAAAGCACCTGTGGCTTCGACTCCGCTCAGCCAACGTTGGCTGAGCGAAGCCGAAGCTAGATAACTTTGGTGGGACATTTTTTATCCGCAAGAGCCTTACAGCACAAAATTAGATACATAATATTGACGTATATTCAATTATTGGATATACTAGTCGCTGTAGGATATAGCACGCTAATAAAAAAGCGCTGTGCCGAAGCTCCAACGCCTAAAAATATTAATGATGAGCCTATTATGTCAAACAAAACCCGATCTTACAATGGTGGCGAATCAGCCCAACCAAGTAATGGCAATGACAAAATTAACATTGCGATTTCTCGTCGATTGGTGAAAACTATCACCTACATTGGAACTCACATCGTCATTCCTATGGGAGTATACGTCTTTATTCCCTACTTGCCACCCGCTTATCCCAAGCCACCGATTTGTGCAATTCCGCCATCAATTCAAGTTCCGCGCTGATTGCTGTAGGATTTGCATTTTACCTATGGCAAAATGCAAATCCCATAGAGATTATTGTTTATACCAATCCTTGCGCCATTTCTTCATTTGATTAATTTCAATTTGTTGAGAAGAGATAATTCCCTTTGCTAATTTCGTGATGTCTGCTCGCTTCGACTTAGCGATCGCATCTTCTGCCATCACCACTGCCCCCTCATGGTGAGGAATCATCGCATTGATAAACCTCAAGTCAAAATCTTGACCAGCCTTACCCAAATCCAAATCCATTCGCATGGTTGCTCTTTGTTCAGGAGTCATCGGCATCATGTGATTCATCTCCTTATGCCAAGCCATTGGCGTATCACTGACATTGGGATACCATGCTTTACGCCATTTCTTCATTTCTGCAATCTCTTTCTCTTGCGCCTGAATAATCTCGTTGGCAAGTTTTTTTAGTTCTGGACGTTGAGAATTTTTTAAGACTGCCTTTGCCATCACTACTGCCCCCTCATGGTGAGGAATCATCGCATCGATAAAGCGCAAATCATAATCAGAATCGGCTGCACCTAAACTCATTTCCCCATGATTCATCCCACTATGGTTTGTGGGTTTAGCGGTAGTCGGACTGGCTGAGCTAACGGGCTGAGCTTGTGCTTTTGGAGCTTCAGTACTTGGAGAATTCGTCGCAGTGTCATTAGGGTTACTACAGGAAGTACTAAGTCCACCAATAGCGATCGCTACCAGCATCGATCGCTTTAGCGACTTGGGAAACTGATCAAACCCAAAGGAATTGATAATCTTCATTATTAAAATGCTAACTTACAGTAAAAAAGCTAAATTTTAAATTTAAACTTACAGAATATTATACTTTTCTTCACAAGCTCTATAGGTTCTCCACAGGAACCGCTTTATCATAAAAAAAATAGAGCCAATGGCGCACGCTCAGACTGCACTATTCGCTTTGAGTTAGCTACAAACCATTTTGCAAAAAGCTTGTCATTCATGAATTGCATTAAGTTTTATTGAATTAAGATTGCTAGATCTGGAGTTTCATTCCGAGTTCATTTTTTTGGACTAGGCTAGAGATATGAGTTCAGGAGAACAGTTATGAAATCAACAGAACCTAGAGACTCTAACCTAGAAAATCTACCAGTAGGCGATCGCAAACACTATCGATTATGGATCTTAGCGATCGCTGGTATTGTTGCTGGTGGTGCGATCGTCATGACCAGTGCCATGACAAACCTCGTCCAAGCACAAACAACGAATCCTCCCAAGAAGCCCCTTGATGCTGCTTCTTGTCCCAACGCCACAAATGCTGCCATGAGGACAAATCAAGGGATGCCCAATCCCATGATGATGAGTGGCGAATTTGCCGATCGCCATTTCATTGAGATGATGATCCCGCACCATGATGGAGCCGTGAAGATGGCGGATCTGGCGCTGAAGAGATCGAAAAATGCTGATGTTCTGAAATTGGCTGAAGCAATCAAACGCGATCAAACCCTTGAAATTGCCCAAATGCGAGCTTGGTATAAGGATTGGTACAAAGCTGATGTCCCCGATATGCCTAGCCGTCCTATGAAATCCTCTAATTCCATGATGGACATGAATCACGGCAAAATGGGCATGGGCAACATGATGGGTATGCATAATATGATGGCTACCGATCTCAAAACGCTCGAAACCGCTAATGATCGTGATTTTGACAAGGAATTTTTAGCGGAGATGATTCCTCATCACAAGATGGCATTGATGATGAGCAATATGATCGTGGATATCGATCGCCCTGAAATGCGTAAGCTTGCTCAAAATATTTTGCGATCGCAAAGCCAAGAAATTGACCAGATGCAAGGCTGGTACAGCACTCTTCGCTAAAATTCTGCCAATGCCGCAAAGCGGCATTGGCAGAATTTTTTGTTTACCCCTTGACTCTCCATCTCACTGGAGAATGCATGATATATCCAGTCCAATCAAGAAGTGTTGCGAAAAACGCGACACTTCTTGATTCTATAAGAATTTCAAGAGGTAAACATGGAAACGACTACGCTGAAATTACGAGGGATGAGTTGCGCCTCCTGTGCCAGTAGCATTGAAAGAGTCGTTAGCAATGTCTCAGGTGTTGAAGTATGTAATGTCAACTTTGGCGCAGAACAAGCTACTGTTACCTATAACCCTAGAGCCGTTGACGTTAACAAAATTCAACAAGCGATCGCCGATGCAGGCTATTCTTCGCAATTACTAAAAGAAGAAAATCCCTTAGTTGCTGATGACGAGGAGCAGGCAACCCGACGCAAAGAAGAGCAGGATCTCAATCGGAAGGTGATCGTTGGTGGTGCGATTAGTCTATTTCTAGTAATTGGCGGATTACCGATGATGACAGGACTGAGTTTGCCCTTCATTCCTGCATGGATGCACAATTCTTGGTTGCAACTAGTCTTGACGATTCCTGTCCAGTTTTGGTGTGGTGCAAGTTTCTATATTAATGCTGGCAAAGCCTTCAAACGTCACGCTGCCACGATGGATACTTTGGTTGCCACTGGCACAGGAGCCGCCTATGGATATTCCATTTTTGCTACGGTTAATCCAGCCTTTTTTACTTCACAGGGTTTAACTCCCGATGTTTATTTTGAAGCATCCTCAGTAATTATTACTTTGATCTTGCTCGGCAAACTCTTTGAGAATCGCGCTAAGGGCAGCACCTCTGAGGCAATCCGCAAGTTAATGGGTTTGCAAGCAAAAACAGCGCGAGTGATTCGGCATGGTCGAGAAATGGATATTGCGATCGCCGAAGTACAACTTGATGATGTGATCTTGGTGCGTCCGGGGGAAAAGATTCCCGTTGATGGCGAGATTATCGAAGGAAGTTCCACCATTGACGAAGCGATGGTCACAGGTGAAAGTGTTGCCGTGAAGAAACAAGTCGGTGATGAGGTGATCGGCGCAACCATCAATAAAACTGGTAGTTTCAAGTTTCGCGCTACCCGCATTGGCAAGGATACGTTCTTAGCGCAAATTGTGAAATTGGTGCAGCAAGCCCAAGGTTCTAAGGCTCCGATTCAACGCCTTGCCGATCGCGTCACAGGCTTCTTTGTACCAATCGTCATTGCGATCGCCATTTCCACTTTTATCATCTGGTACAACTTCATGGGTAACGTCACCCTTGCGGTGATTACCACCGTCGGTGTGCTGATTATCGCCTGTCCCTGTGCCTTGGGCTTAGCCACCCCTACATCGATTATGGTGGGAACGGGCAAAGGTGCCGAGAATGGAATCTTGATCAAGGGTGCGGATAGTTTGGAACAGGCGCATAATTTGCAAACAATTGTTTTGGATAAAACAGGCACAATTACCGAAGGCAAGCCCAGCGTCACCCATTTCGTAACCACCGTAGGAATGCCCGATCATAAAGTTTTAGAACTATTAAGAATGGCGGCAACTGTGGAACGCTATTCTGAACATCCCTTAGCTGAAGCGATCGTGCGTTATGCCAAGGCGCTCAAAGTGGACTTAACTGATGCTCAAGATTTTGAAGCGATCGCAGGTAGCGGCGTGCGTGGCTACATTGGCGAACATCTAGTACAGATTGGAACCTATCGCTGGATGCAGGAATTGGGAATTGCGACAGAATCCTTAGAACAAGCTTGGGATACCCTAGAGAGAAAAGGTAATACCGCCATCTGGATTGCCGTCAATGGCAAAGTCCAAGGCGTGATGGGCATTGCCGATGCGGTCAAACCTTCCTCAATCAGAGCGATCCACACCTTACAGCGCATGGGCTTAGAAGTGGTGTTGCTCACAGGTGACAATCGCCGCACAGCAGAAGTAATTGCCCACGAAGTTGGCATCGATCGCGTATTTGCGGAAGTACGTCCCGATCAAAAGTCTGCTCAAATTCAACGTTTACAAAATGAAGGTAGCATCGTGGCAATGGTGGGCGATGGCATCAATGATGCGCCTGCTCTTGCTCAAGCAGATGTCGGTATTGCGATCGGTACGGGGACAGATGTAGCGATCGCCGCCAGTGATATCACCCTCATTTCAGGTGATTTGCAAGGCATCGTCACCGCCATCCAACTATCTCGCGCCACAATCCAAAATATCCGCCAAAATCTCTTCTTCGCTTTTATCTACAACATCTTAGGTATTCCCATCGCCGCAGGGATTCTCTTCCCCTTCTTCGGTTGGCTACTCAGTCCCGTGATTGCAGGCGGCGCAATGGCATTTAGTTCTGTTTCAGTGGTGACGAATGCTTTGCGATTGAAGAATTTTAAGGCTAGCGATTAGCTTTTAGCGATTAGCTTTTAGTGATTAGCTTTTAGCTTTCACACTACTAATTTTGCAGACCATAACTTTCACACTACTAATTTTGCAGACCATAAACTGTTTATTTTTTCAACTCCATAGCTAACAGCTAACAGCTAATAGCTAACAGCCCATTAATCAAGGAAAAACTATCATGTTAAGAAAAGCTACATTTTTTGGAACCCTTATTGGTATTGGCTTTCTGTTCGGAGCCATCTCTGGGGCGATCGCCTCGGAAAAAATGCCTGATGACCACAATATGCCAACTGAGACTGGTAAACCTACACAATTTAAGGCGATCGAGCAACCGTTAACCAATAAAATACTTGTCACTGTTGGTGGTGTTGGCTTAATCGGTGCAGAGCTTTGGTGGTTTCTCCTCAGTAAGCCTAAGTCTAAAAAAGCCGAAACCGAATCTGGTATTCAAGAAGTAACCGTCGTTGTTGATGGTGGTTACGAACCTTCAAGAATTGTCGTCAATGCTGGTCAACTTGTTCGCCTTAACTTTCTCCGCCGCGATCCCAGCAGTTGTTTAGAAGAGGTACGAATCGCTGATTTCCACATCGCCCAGTATCTGGAATTGAATAAAACCACAACCATCGAATTTACGCCGCCCAAGGCAGGAAACTATGAGTTTGCCTGTGGAATGAATATGTTTCGCGGTGCGATCGAGGCAAAGTAACAGATTTCCCAAAAGAAAGAGGCGATGCAAAAGCATCGCCTCTTTCTTTTTATCTCTCCTTAAAAAAGAAGTGATGCTTTGCATCACTTCTTTTTTTGTTTATCCCCCTTGACTCTCCAGTCGAATAGAGAATGTAGAGTTGTTTTCAGATAGAGAAGTCATTCTTCAGTTTCTCTTTTCAGTCTATCAATAGAGGTTATCTAAAACTATGACTATTCAACTCAACACCCCTACTCTTGCTTGTTCTAGCTGTGTCAATACAGTTACAGCCGCAATTAAAAACGTTGATGCTAATGCAGAAGTTCAAGCTAATACCAAGACAAAACTGATTGTTGTCGAAACTCAAGCATCGGAGTCAGCAATTCGAGAAGCTCTAATTAACGTTGGCTATCCAGCTGCTTAATCATTTATAGAAATATGTGTTCAAATCTGAACGCATATTTCTATCGCTCTTTAACCCGCAAAAGCATTATAAATTAAGGAATAACTACGATGAACAAACTAATTACTGCGATCGCATTGACTTCTGTTTTGGCATTGACTCAAGCTTGCTCCTCATTGTCCACCATATCTAATGCCGAAGAACCAAAATCTGTTGCTAAAGACAATCATGCTAATAAGCATGGAGAACATAGTGACCACCAAAAGACATCATCGGAAACAACAATTGCTGAGGCAAAGTTGACGACTCCCCTGAATATACTTCCTAATACTACTGTGCCATTATTGATCGATGTTCAAGACCTCAATGGTAAAGCCGTTGAAAAATTTGAGGTGTTTCAAGAGAAGCTGATGCATTTGATTGTTGTCAGTGATGATCTTCAGTTCTTTGATCATATTCATCCCAGCTACCAACACAATGGACGATTTAAAGTGTCGGCGAACTTTCCACAGGCGGGAAAATACACCTTGTTTAGCGACTACAAGCCTGCTCAGTCTCTAGAACAAATTTCCGTTCTCAAAACACAAGTTATTGGTGAAAGTCCATCGGATAAACCGATTAACTTCGATCGCACCAAGACATTTGGCAAAACCCATATTAATTTGAGCAGTTCTCAAGATCATATAAAAGCCAGTGAGGAAGTGACCTTAACCTTTGAGCCTAAGTACAGGACAAAAATTTAATGGAGTTAAAGAAGGCTTGAGAATTGAGATGTAAGTCAAAGATGATGTGACGAAGGAAATCAAAACCAAGGCGAAAAATGCTTTTAGGAAGACGACCGTGTTTTTTAGGCTTGAGGGGATTTAGTTGAGCCAACCAAAGCCCAGAAGAAAAAGCCCAACATAAAGCCAGAGTAAGCAAAGCAATTAGTTTGGAAAGACGTTCAGGATCTTGAAGATGAGTGGACTCCAAACAAAAGCCACGGGTTTTAAAGCACCCGAATAAAGTCTCAATAGCCCAACGCTTAGCATAGTCAGCAATAGCCGTATCAGGGTCATGAGTCGTCGCGACAATTAATAAATCGCCATCATCAAGACGCATAGCGGCTATACGAAGCCAATGGTTCCAAACCTTTCTGGGCTTGGACAATACTTTGGACTGACCAACTTGGAGGTCTTGAAAACAAATGTCGGCACGCAGTTTTTTCTGCCCGTCATTGAGCAAAGTATTTTTACGGCGGATACGAAAACGGTTACATGGTTCACACAACAAGTAATCTAACCAATCCTCACCGACAAACTCTCGGTCTGCACTCAAAAAGTCGATTTTGCGGTCTCCAAATATTTCCAGAAATCGATTACACAATTCACAGCGCTCACGGGTGTTTGAGTTACCTTTTTTGTCCAGCATCATCCATACCAACGGGAATGCAATACCGTAATGCACTATTCCCAATGTCAGCACATTAAACACGGTTTTACCGAATTCCCAATCGGTGCGGTCGATAGAAATTACCCAAGGTTCGGGGATTTGCATGACTTTGACGACCATGAGTGCGATCTTTTCATAGTCCACTTCAAAGTCTCGAAAAAATCTCTGTAACCTCTTATAGTGTGATTCGACTTTGGCATAACCACTAAATCCTGTGGCAATTTCAGCTAGGTTTACTGTCTTTACTCGCATTAGCGCGATCAAGAACATGGACACAAAGGCTAGTCTTGCTCTATTCCATTGCAGATGTTGCTGCAACTTTTCTCGGAATAGGTTAATCTCTTTCATAGGGGTTTTATTTACGATGTGGTTATCTTTTATAAAACCCCTCCCTGCCTACTTTTGCAACTTTTTGTCCTGTACTAAGCCTTTGAGCTTAAAGATATTGACACTAATCAGCCGATTAATGATTTACAACCCTACTTAGGGGAAAAAGGACACCTTGTGATCATCAAAAAATCAACCCCATTGACTGCCTCTGATTATATTCATGCCCATGCATTAGATAGTAGATCTGAAGGGAAAGTTACTTTCATGACTAAGTTCCCAAAATCTGGAGAATATAAGCTCTGGGGTCAGTTTAACCGCAATGGCAAAATTGTCACGGCTGATTTTGGGATTCATGTGCGTGATTGATAGAATGGTTGTGGTAATTCTAAATGTAGGGGCAATTTATGAATTGCCCCTACGATAAAATCAGATTTTTAAGGTACTTTTGCGTAATCCCTAAAAACACAAAAACAGAGAGAAAAGAGATATGCAAGCTCAAGAGGAACTCAAACAAATTGGTACGATCGCCAAAGAAAGCGGTATTCCTATCAAAACAATTCGCTATTATGAGGAGCTAGGTCTATTAGAATCATCAGGAAGAACTGAAGGTGGATTTCGATTATTTGCAAATAATGTCATTAATCGCCTCAGTTTTATTAAACGTTCTCAAAGTCTAGGCTTGAGTTTATCGGAAATCAAAGAGTTTCTATCCATCCATGATCAAGGCGAGTTACCTTGTGTTCATGTCAAGGTCAAACTCCAAGATAAAATCGCTGAAGTCGATCACCAAATTCAGCAGTTACTAACTCTGCGCTCTGATTTAGAGGCACTCCTTGTTGGTGAACCATTAGTCTCGGAGAATGCTGAAACAATCTGCCCCATAATTGAACTTGCCGAAGTCAAAGAATTAGCAGGTCACAATGGTATGCCTTCCCTAAAAAAATATGGCTAAATAGGTAAATCGGAGAGATGTCAAAAAGAAGAAAATTGATAATATTCACTTATATGGGGAATCGGGTGAAACTCGATTTTATTCAAAAATTTCATTTATCAACTAGTCTCTTTTAGGTTGGTTGTGACCAAATCCCTAAAGGCTAATTGCTAAAAGCTAATTGCTAAAAGCTATAATTACCAAACTGACAAATTTTTTGAATAGTTTTAGGTAGTCATTGAGCGTGCCAAAAGTCGGTATTGTCTATAACGACGCAAAACCAGTTGCCGAGCAAGTAGCATCGGATATGAAGTTGTGGCTCGAAAAGCGTAACATTCAGACTGTGCTGGCTACGGGAAATGGCGGTATTTTGGGCTATGGCAAGCCAGATGCTCCCGTTTGTCACACCCCTATCGAGAGCTTAGTTCCTTTGGGCTTTGACCGCGACATTATGTTTGTGGTCGCCTTGGGAGGAGACGGTACAGTATTGTCAGCTTGTCGCCAAATTGCACCATTGGGCTTACCATTGCTCAACGTTAATACGGGACATATGGGTTTCTTAACCGAAACCTATTTGACGGCTTGGGAAGAAGCACTCTCCCAAGTTGTCGAGGGGCAATATGTGGTTGAGCAGCGATCGATGATGACAGTGCGGGTTTACGACAGTAAAGGCTTGCTATGGGAGGCTTTGTCACTTAATGAGATGGTATTACACCGTGAACCCTTGACCAGTATGTGTCACTTTGAGGTACAGATTGGTCGTCATATTCCTGTGGATATTGCGGCGGATGGCGTAATTATTTCTACACCCACAGGTTCGACAGCCTATGCACTCTCTGCGGGGGGGCCTGTCATCGAACCTGGAATTCCTGTCTTTCAGCTAATTCCCATTTGTGCTCATTCGATGGCATCACGGGCTTTAGTCTTTGCTAATACCGAAAAAGCGATCGTTACTCCTGCTAATCGTCATCGTTTAGTATTAGTAGTTGATGGTAATGCTGGATGCTATGTCTATCCTGATTATCGGGTTGAAGTTGAACGATCGCGCTATCCTGCGAGGTTCATTCGCTTACAAAAAGGTGAATTCTTTAAGGTTCTGCGCGAGAAGTTAGGTTGGGGCTTGCCACATATTTCTAAGCCAACTTCAGACGATTGGGCTTAAAATCACTCAAAGCATATCCAAGGACGCTATGAGTCAAAGTCTTAACTTTGCAAACCAAAATTTGCGCGATCGCTCCTTTAAAGGTAGAAATTTGGTCGGTGCTGACTTTAGTGGCGCTGACCTGCGTGGATGTGACTTTTATCGATCGCAACTGAAATTTGCCAATTTTGCCAATGTGCGGACTGGCAGGAGTCCACGTCAGATTGCGATCGCTAATTGTGTTTCATTTGCGATCGCCTTGATGTTTGCGGGAACAGCCTTAATTTCGACGATCCTGCTGATCACCTTTATCCTTACTTTCATCTTTGGGGCAGGAATTGTTAATCGCAATACAATCTATTGGGTTGCGATTATCGCAATTGTGGTATTTGCCGTTGGTTTTGCGATCGCCTTTACCAGTAACTTTGCCCTCTCTCATACCAAGAGTATTCTTACGGCAATTCCTATTTCCCTACTTGTTGCCTTTGTATCGGGATATTTTGGTTCAACATTTACGAAAATATTAGTATCTGGTGCTTTCAATGCTATCTCCAATTCCATAACATCTAATAGCCTCGTTGCCTTACTAACATTTTTAGCGATCGAGCCATTACAAATTTTTGGCAGTCTCTACTTATTTCGCCTCGCGATTAATACCTCACGTACAGCCATAGGTACAAAGTTTCAATATGCTGATTTGACTCAAGCTTCATTTCACAAGGCAACCCTAGTGAGTTGTGATTTTACTAATGCGATTACCAATGAGGTTAATTGGGAACAAGCTCAGATCACAAAATGTAAGTTATAAAAACATTGCGGACTTGTGCTATTTGTGCAGCGCAAATCTTAGCGGGGCAACCACGGGGGGATTTGCCCCTACCTGAATAATTAAAATTTTTGGTAGGGGCTGTGCCCCCGTGCCAGCCCAAATCCTTCAACATCGCAGGAATTCCTTCCACGTATAGATAATTCAAATAAGAACTACAGCTTCGACTTCGCTCAGCTAGCTTACACCGATGGCTGAGCGGAGTCGAAGCCCCTCTGCAAATTATTTAAAACAACTATAACATCAGTAAATAAAGTCAGTTCGGGTTAAGCTAGCAAATTTTAAAAGCCCAAAAGTAAAAGCCTTGCTACGCAAGGCTTTTACTTTTGGGCTTTGAGAGAGGGTTTGCTACGCAAACCCTCTCTCAAAGCCCGTTTTAAATTATCCCGAACTCGCGTTAAATAAAAAAGAAGGGACGCTTTGCGTCCCTTCTTTTTTATTCGTCTTCAGCGAATTGATAACGGAATAGATCCTTAGGATCGGGTTCAGGAGATTCTTCCGCAAAGCGAACACATTCCTCCACGACATCACGGATCTTCTTGTCGATCGCCTTTAATTGGCTTTCATCAACTAATCCATGCTCAATAACACGACTAGAGAAAATTTTAATAGGATCGCGACCAAACCATTTATCCTTATCTTCCTTGCTGCGTAGCTCATCGGGGTCAGCGAGGGAGTGACCTCTAAAGCGATAGGTCATACATTCTAAAACCGTAGGACCTTCACCCGCACGAGCGCGACGGATTGCCTCTTGAGCATATTTCCGTACTTCGACTACATCCATGCCATCAACTTCAAACCCGGGCATACCAAAAGCTTCTGCTTTCTTATGGATACGGACATCAGAAGTTGCGCGAACATGCTTCATGCCGATCGCCCAGTCATTATTTTCAATTACAAAAATGATAGGCAACTTCCACAAAGCCGCCATATTTAGGGTCTCGAAAAATTGACCATTATTACTTGCGCCATCACCAAAGAAACAAGCGGTTACTTGGTCAGCATTAGGATCGCCCATTACCTCTCGGCGATATTTAGACTGAAATGCTGCTCCTGCTGCTACGGGGATACCTTCAGAAACGAAGGCATAGCCACCCAAGAAGTTATTCTTCGCAGAGAAGATGTGCATAGAGCCGCCACGCCCCTTACTGCATCCTGTTTCTTTACCAAAAAGCTCCGCCATGACTTCATTGGCTGTGACACCTGCACTGAGGGCATGAACGTGATCGCGGTAGGTGCTACACACATAGTCATCGGGGCGCATTGCCTTAATCACACCAGTAGCAACGGCTTCTTGACCATTGTACAAATGCACAAACCCAAACATTCTTCCGCGATAATACATCTCAGCGCACTTATCTTCAAAAGTCCGTCCCAGTACCATATCTTCGTAGATGGTGAGGACTTCTTCTGTAGTGAGATTAAGTGCAGAGGTCGCAACAGGCGCAACAGTGTCTTGAGGCATCGATTCAGTACTTGTGCTAATCGTTAAAAATTTTTCTTTTGCTAGTCTAGCAGCGAATGACTATTGCAGTACAGCTTTATGCCATTAGCGTGCGATCGGCATAATCGGTTTTTTGTGGCAAATTAATCCAAGGGCGTGTAATCAATTAGGTAAACTGGAGGAAGAAAAAGGTGAGAATCAAAACATAAACCGATATGACAGCCCGCCGATATGCCCTAAGAGATGACCAATGGGAGATGATCAAAAACTTATTGCCGCGGGCAGAGAAGGGACTGTTGTAGTCACCACCAATGACAACCGATTGTTTGTTGAGGCAGTGTTATATCGCTACTGAGGAGGAATCCCTTGGCGAAACTTGCTAGAGAGATTTGAGGATTTTCGAGTAGTACATACAAGGTTTAGTCGATGGGCAAAAACATCTGATGAGAAGATATATTGAGAGGTTTGAGAAACAGGGTAAAACTCCTGTGATTCCACCCAAGCGCAATCGCACAACTCAACAGGAATATGACAAGCGATCACTAAATTTTACAAGGTGCAACAGTATAACTTCGAGTAGTTGAGTTGTTAAATTCTTCTTTGCAAACTCTAATTCTAATTCTCCTTCCCAAGCTGCACTCATAGAATACTCAGATATGAATTTATTTGTTTATTATTTTTATTATTAAGAATTGAAGCACAAAGTCCATCTTCTAGTAATAAATCTCTATTTACTATTGTGTAGTATTTGTACTGCTTTTTCTTTTGACTTTGTTCTTGCTTATGAATAATTCAGGCAAAAGAAGTCTCACCTGATTTGGTATAAGACATAACAGATTACAAAGAACAAGTAACGCAGTATGTGATTAAGAAGTTGAAACTTGGTTAAGTTTTAAGTTGTGTACATTTACATAGATGTTCATGATTTTCTATGGTGATCAACTTTCTATTGTCCTCGTATTCTTTTACAGTTGCTAGAAAGATTTTATGCCAAAGACGCTGTTTAAAGTTGATCTCACTAAGCCCATGAGTGAGCAAGAATTACCTGGTCATAATCGGTGGCATCCAGACATTCCTGCTATAGCCTCTGTTAATCCAGGCGATACTTTTCGGATCGAATGTAAAGATTGGACAGATGGACAGATTAAGAATGACGACAGTTCTGACGACGTTCGCGATGTAGATCTATCGATTGTTCATGTACTAAGTGGGCCAATTTGGGTAAATGGCGCGGAACCTGGTGATATCCTTGTTGTCGATATTGTTGATATTGGCGCTCTTCAAGGTGATGAGTGGGGATTCACAGGCATTTTTGATCAAAAAAACGGTGGTGGATTTTTAACCGATCACTATCCCAATCCTGCTAAAGCAATTTGGGATTTGCAGGGAATTTACACCACTTCGCGTCATATCCCTGGTGTCAAGTTTGCGGGAATTACTCACCCTGGTTTAATCGGCTGTGCGCCATCCCATGAACTACTCGCTAAATGGAATAAGCGTGAGTCTGAGCTAATGGCAACTCAACCAGATCGCCGCACTTATGGTGCTGGCATCAATATGGATGGAGTGCCGGTATTAGCGGCTCTACCAAATCCTCACAATGCGGTTCTAGGTACTTTACCTCAGTCTGAATATGAGCGTGTTGCCGCCGAAGCAGCCCGCACCATCCCACCTCGTGAGCATGGTGGTAACTGTGATATCAAGAATCTGTCCAGAGGAACTCGCATTTATTTTCCTGTATATGTTGAAGGCGGCAAGCTTTCCATGGGCGATCTGCACTTCTCTCAAGGCGATGGTGAAATATCCTTCTGCGGCGCAATTGAGATGGCTGGATTCATTGATCTTCATGTAGACATCATCAAGGGCGGCGTAGATAAGTATGCCATGACAAACCCAATCTTCAAGCCAGGTCCCGTCGAACCTCATTACTCGGAGTTCTTGGTGTTTGAAGGTATTTCTGTAGATGAGTTTACAGGCAAGCAATATTTCATGGATGTACATATTGCTTACCGTCAAGCTTGTTTAAATGCGATCGCCTACCTCATGAAGTTCGGATATACAGGTGAACAAGCTTATCTGTTACTAAGCTGTGCGCCTATAGAAGGAAGAGTTAGTGGTATTGTGGATATCCCAAATGCCTGTTGTACTCTGGCAATTCCAACTGCAATTTTTGATAAAAACATTCTTCCGGTTTAATCAAATATGCCTCTTTATGAATTTCGATGTGAAGAATGCGGTGTTTTTGATGTGTGGAGACCAATGGCTGAGTCCAGCAATCCTGCACATTGTCCAGAATGTGATCGTCGTGGCAACCGCATCTTTTCACCACCAATGACGCTTTCTAGAACGGTACGCATGAAAAAAGTCAGTTCGGAGCCAGAGCTTGTTAAGCGAGATCTGGAACCTAAGACTCCCAGAGTTCAGTATCATTCTGGAAGTCGTCCTTGGATGGTCGGCCACTAGATTAAGTGTTAGGAATTGATATCTTGTATTTACTCGTAATGAGAATCTATACTTGATGTCAGAATTACATATCTTTTGGTGTGAGTTTTAAAGTAGTTTAGGAGTGTTTCATCTGATGAAGAAGATCAATAGATCGAATGATGCTTTGAATGCGATAACCCGTCGCCGATTTATCCAGTACGGTTCTCTAGCCGCTGCTACCAGTATTGTTGCAGCATGTACCCCAACTGCGCCTGACACTAAAACCCCTACTACCACTGGAGCAACTTCTTCTGCCTCACCAGCCGCAAGTGGTGCAAAAGGAATCAAGGTTGGCGTAATGTATTCGACTACAGGTACGATCGCGATCGTTGAGAAGTCGTTACAGGATGCAACTTTCCTCGCGATCGATCAAATCAATGAAGGCACAGGTCCTTGGGCTGGCAAGAAGGGTATTGACGGACAAATGATTGAAAAAGTCGTCGTCAACCCTGACTCCAACTGGGATTTATACAACCAAATGTCCAAGCGTTTGATTGATGAAGACAAGGTTGTCTGCGTTCTTGGTTGCTATACATCAGCTAGTCGTAAATCAGTTCTTCCTGTTTTTGAAGAGAAGGACAGCCTACTTTACTATCCTGTCTACTATGAAGGAAACGAATGTAGCTCGAACGTCATTTACACTGGTGCTGCACCCAACCAACAGATCACCGATTCGATCCCTTACTGCATCAAAAACTTTGGTAAGAAAGGATTCTTCATCGGTTCTGACTACATCTATCCTAAAGAAAGCAATCGGATCGCCAAGGCAGAATTGGTCAATGGTGGCGGTGAAGTTGTGGGTGACGAATATGCTGCGCTCGGTACAACTGAGTTCATCACTATCATCAACAAGATTAAACAAGCCAAGCCTAACTTCATCCTTAGCAATCTAGTTGGAGACAGTATTCCTGCATTCTACAAGCAACTCAAAGATGCTGGGATCACTTCCAAGGATATTCCGATCATGGCATTTCCTACCACAGAAGAAGAAATCCAAGCGATGGGACCTGAGTTTGCGGAAGGTCACTACAGTAGCTTCAACTACTTCCAAACCGTTGACACACCTGAGAACAAGGCATTTGTGGAACAGTTCAAAGCGAAGTTTGGTAAGGATCGCGTAACCAATGGCGTTATGGAAGCAGCTTATCTGCAAACATTCTTCATGGCTCAAGCGATGGAAAAATGTGCCAAAGAAAAGAAACCCCTCAACACAGCTAATCTGCGTGAAGCAACCAGAGGACAAGTATTCAAGGCTCCTCAAGGGACTGTGAAGGTCGATCCAGACAATTACCACACCTATCTATATTCCAGAATCGGCAAATGGAAAGCAGATGGTCAGGCTGAAATTGTATTTGCTACCAAGGCAGCTGTTAAACCAATTCCTTGGAGCCAAGCTCTTTACAAGGGTCGCCTCTGTGTTCATAAAACACCAGATGATCGCAGTAACCCTATTGTTGAGACGAAGAAGGACATTCCTGTTGAGTTCCTAAAGGAAACTTAAATTGACTTCCGTCTAGTCTAATTGTTTTTAACAACCTCCCGCTGACTGCTTATAGCAATCCAAAAAGATATTTGAGAGGCACACCCTTTGGGTGAGCCTCTCAAATATCTTAGAAAGCTATAAATTGTTTTTCTATAGGTCGGAAGTAAAGTTGTTAATTTAACCAGAATTAACCAAACACTGAATGATTCAACTAAGAAAGCCATGAACGTCTTGCCAATTAATGCATTATCTTCGTTAATACACTTAGCACAGGCAACTCCGGCAGCAAAG
This sequence comes from Pseudanabaena yagii GIHE-NHR1, assembly GCF_012863495.1. Lineage (NCBI taxonomy): Bacteria > Bacillati > Cyanobacteriota > Cyanophyceae > Pseudanabaenales > Pseudanabaenaceae > Pseudanabaena > Pseudanabaena yagii. Next base: position 470,791 of record NZ_JAAVJL010000002.1, on the reverse strand, counting down.
TCATTCGACCCGATCGCAATTACCAATCAGCTCCTAAATGGTGTTGGTATTATCGGTATTCTTTTGTTGACAGGTTTAGGACTTTCAATAACGTTCGGAGTTATGCGAATAATCAACCTAGCACATGGTGAATTCATCATGCTCGGCGCATATACATCGTTTGTGTTGCAAAGTAATTTCAAAATGGATTTGTTATTAACAATTCCATTTTCATTTTTGTTTACCGCATTCATTGGCGCAATTGTAGAACTAACCATTGTTCGGCGACTATATGGGCGAGCTGTGGAGACGCTTTTGGCGACTTGGGGATTAAGTATTGTGATTCAAGGCGTTGTTAAGCTTATTTTCACGGCTCAACTAAAATATGTCAAAGCCCCTCCCTACATCAGAGGTAACTGGACTCCGTTTCAAATTGGCGGACAGGCTATTGAAATATCTTACTACCGCTTGTTTATAATCTTCATGGCGCTTTTACTTCTAGGAATCACAGCTTTCCTACTCTACGGAACAAAGCTGGGAAGAGAAGTGCGGGCAGTAACCCAAAACAGAGACATGGCGAAGTGCTTGGGTGTAAATACTAGTCTCGTAGATATGCTTACTTTTGCCTATGGATGCGGTTTAGCAGGAGTTGCAGGTACTGTTATTTCTTCACTAAAAAGTGTCGCGCCACCAATGGGACAAGATTATCTAGTGGACGCTTGGATGACTGTTGTTACAGGTGGGGTGGATAAATTAATCGGCGTTTTAGCAGGTGCAGTTTTGATTGGCGAATCGAACGCAGGGATTGCTTACCTGATCAACGATCCAACTGCACGAGTAATCGTATTAGCCGCCGTAATAGTATTGATTCGCTACCGTCCCGAAGGATTATTTACAGTTCAGAAGCGTAGTTAAAGCGTTTACATCGATCTTTTTGTCAATAAGTGCGAATTTAGTGGAGGTTTTGTTATGGCAGAAGTAGTAGGTCGCATTCGACAGGCTAACTATGTTCCGAAGAGATGGTTAGCGACAAGTTTAGTACTGTTGTTGATATTTACAATCTTTCCTTTTGTTGCTGGCGAATTCCAAACCAACCTGATGGCAAAACTGCTCTTGTTTGGAACGTTAGGCGTTTCACTAGATCTAGTTTGGGGATTCACAGGTATTCTCAGCTTTGCTCATGGTGTGTTTTTTACTTTAGGTGGATATGCGATGGCATATTATCTAAAGTTAAATTTGTCTGCTACAGCAAACAATTATGGAGGCACACTTCCAGACTTCATGGTTTGGAATGGTTTGAAGGAACTGCCTTGGTTCATTGCGCCATTGCAGTATTTTCCCGTTGCTGTACTTGCAATGGTAGTACTGCCAGCAGGATTTGCCTATTTGATTGGCTCCTTTATTTTTCGCTCTAAGGTTAGCGGTGTTTACATTACAGTTATTACCCTCGCTATTTCCTCTGCCTTAACGACTTTCTTTGTGAGCCAACAGGCTTACACGGGCGGAACTAACGGTATTACTGATGTTTCAAAACTAGTCTTATTTGGAATAACTGTTCCGCCAGTCGGAATATATTTCATAATTCTTGGATTTGCGGCAGTTGTCATGGCTGGCAGTTGGTGGTTAACTCAATCAAACTTTGGATTGATTCTCCGATCTATTAAAGAGAATGAACAACGTATTTCCTACCTTGGCTACGACGTTGCTAATTTTAAAATCTTTATTTGGACTCTATCTGCTGGAATTGCTGGGATTGCTGGTGGTTTATTTGTTCCTCTAAACAAATTTATTTCACCAGTTTATCTGGCTGTTGCGTTTGGTACTCAGATTGTAATTTGGGTTGCTGTAGGTGGACGAGGAACTCTTTTCGGTCCATTCATCGCAGCGATTTTACTTGGACAGGTCCAAAATTCAGTGGATCGGATTACTCAAGATTGGCAGTTAATTGTCGGAGTAATTTTGATGATAGTTGTCTTATTTCTACCTGACGGACTAATGAGCCTATTGCCAAAGAAATTCCTGTCTAAAAAGTCTAATCAATTGAGTAGGTCTGAATAGTTTCTAGAATGTAACAATACTATCTTTTGCTAATTTAAACCTTTGGTAAAGTTAGTGTTAACAAAATCTAATATTTCTTAATCCCGAAAAGGTGTAACTCATGGAAACAACTTCTGTAGTTGAGACCGATAAATTTGTGTCAGAAACTAGCAGAGTTGCTAGTGATAGACAATCTGTGTTGTCAGTTAAAGATCTCAAAGTAGTTTTTTCTGGATTCAAAGCATTAAAAGGTGTTGATTTAGAGGTGGGCGAAAATGAGATTGTTACGATAATTGGACCAAATGGAGCTGGTAAAAGCACTTTGCTTGATGCGATCGTTGGTAAATCTCCTGTAGCTTCTGGTCATGTTTACTATCATGGCAAGGATATAACTAATCAAAGTCCTTACGAAGTAGCACGTATGGGAATTGGACGTAAGTTCCAAAACCCTAACGTTTACAATGATTTGACAGTATTCGACAACATCTTGTTAGCGCTCAAAGGCGCTCATGGCGTTTTTGCTTCAATCAAGTCCAAACTTACGGCTGGCAAAAGAGACAAGATAATTTCTGTACTCGATCGCGTTGGGCTTTTAGAAAAAGGCTATTCTAAAGTCTCATCTCTGTCTCACGGGCAAAAACAGTGGGTGGAGATTGGGATGGTGATTGCTCAAGACCCAACTTTAGTATTGCTAGATGAACCAACTGCTGGTATGACTCCTGACGAAACCCATTTGACAGGCGAAATTATCAAGACAATTTCGCAGAATCATTCTGTTGTGGTAATTGAGCATGATATGGAGTTTGTCAAACAAATTGCTCAGAGAATTGTGGTACTTCACCAAGGTGAAAAATTGACCGAAGGATCAGTCAATGAAGTTCAATCAAATCCTAAAGTAATTGAGGTATATCTTGGACGCGAACAAATCGATGCTGCTTGAACTAAGTGATGTTAATGTTTCCTATGGACAAACACCTGTTTTGTTTGGAGTGAACATGACAATTAATAAGGGTGATATTGCTTGTTTGCTAGGGCGTAATGGTGTTGGTAAAACGACATTATTACGTAGCGTTATTGGCTTGAACAAAGTGCTTTCGGGCAATATTGTTTTTGATGCCGATGAAATCACTAAGATTCCAACTTACAAACGGGCAAGGTATGGGATCGCTTACATCCCTCAAGGTCGAGAGATCATTCCTTATCTATCGGTTTTAGATAATCTCAAACTGGGTATGTCGGCTGGACAGAAGAAGTATCGCAAGATTCCTGATGAAATTTTCGAGTTCTTTCCAATGCTCAAACAGCATTTGAGCCGTCAAGGCGGATTGTTAAGCGGCGGTCAACAACAGCAATTAGCGATCGCACGCGGATTGATGAGCAATCCGAAAATGATGCTTTTGGATGAGCCAACTGAAGGAATTCAGCCTTCGATTGTGCAGGAAATTGAGGACACCCTCAAGAGGATTAACCGTGAGAAGGGGATTACTCTAATTGTCGTAGAGCAGAAAGTTGACTTTGCAAAGCAGCTAGCGCAAAAGTTTTTCATCATGGAGAAAGGATCCGTTGTCGCCAATGGTGCAACTGCTGATCTAACCGATGATTTAGTGCATCAGTATTTGGCTATTTAGAACTACACAAGCAAACTAATAAGGTAATAAAGATTCTGTCCAAGAGTTTTTATTACCTTATTTTTGTAGATTATTTGAATTACTCCCATAAAACTATTAGTTATTACAAAACATATGACTCGAGCTTTAGTAGGCACAGTTCGCTCTCTTTGGCGATATCCTGTCAAGTCGATGCTGGGAGAGCAACTTGATGAAGTGGATGTAATATTCAAGGGTTTTTTAGGTGATCGCGCTTACGCCCTGTGGGATTGTGAAACTGAGAGAATTGCCAGTGCTAAGAATCCAAAAAAATGGGCAAAATTGCTGGGATTTCAGGCAGAGTTTATATCATCGCCTAAACCCAAAACTTTAATGCCAGCCGTTAAATTTGCCTTGCCAGATGGAAGTACAGCTACCAGCGACAATATTGATATCAATACTACTCTCTCGCAAGCAGTAGGAAGAGATGTGCAGTTGCTTACTTCTGCTCCTGAAGCACCTAGTTTAGATCAGTACTGGCCAGATATTGAAGGAGCGCTTAATCGGGAAATCATAACCCAATTGTTTATGCCATCAGGGACTTTTTTTGATTCCTGTCCTATTCACGCGATTACGACCGCTACATTATCTCAACTAAAAAATATCTATCCTGAAGGAGCTTTTGAGCCTTGTCGGTTCCGTCCGAATATCTTAATTGAGCCAACAGATCCAGAAGCCGCATTTATTGAAGATGGTTGGGTGGGTAGTAAGATGTTCATCGGTGATCAAGTCTGCCTGAGCATCGATACTGCATGTCCTCGATGTGTGGTGACAACCATTGCTCAGATGGGGCTTCCTACGGATTTAAATATTTTGAGAACCACAACTAAACATAACAAAACGATCGCAGGGATTCGCAACTCAGTCCTACAGGAAGGAATAATTCGTTGTGGCGATCAAATTTGGTTAGAGTGAACCAAAAACTGTAACGTCCGCTATGCAGACGGTACAGTTTTTGATGTTTTATATTTAGTTGAGCCTAGCTACTTACATTCGCCTAATAATAAATTCTGTAATTTTGGCTAGTCCTTCTTGAGTTTTAAGATTACTAAAAACAAATGGTTTGTCGCCGCGCATTTTCTGAGCATCCCGATCCATTACGCTAAGATCTGCACCAACATAGGGAGCAAGATCGATTTTATTAATTACCAATAAATCAGATTTAGTAATTCCCGGTCCTCCCTTGCGCGGAATTTTATCGCCTGCAGCAACATCGATTACATATAAAGTTAAATCCACAAGTTCAGGACTAAAAGTAGAAGCAAGATTATCGCCGCCACTTTCTACAAAGATTAAATCTAAATTAGTAAAGCGAAGTTCTAATTGCTCGATCGCCGCTAAATTCATGGAAGCATCTTCACGAATGGCAGTATGGGGGCAACCGCCCGTTTCTACGCCAACAATGCGATCGCGATCTAGAGCTTCACTCCGTACGAGAAACTGAGCATCCTCTTGAGTATAAATATCATTGGTCACGACAGCAATTTGAAAATGCGATCGCATTGATTTACAGAGCGAATCGACAAGGGCAGTTTTTCCAGAACCGACGGGACCAGCAACTCCAACACGAAATGGTGACATAGAAATTTATCTTTAATCTATACTGTTTAAGGATAACGCTTAAATATTCGCATTTAATATTTTTGATGGAGCAGCTTAGCCGCTCCATCAAAAATATTAAATTATGGAAAGCTTAGTGCTATTCACAATAGTATAGGTTAGGAATTATGCACATTCTCACACAACGTTTATCTTCACATGCCAAACAACTATTTAATGTAGAATCTTTACTTACATTATCTCTAGTTGCGGAAGATAGAACTCGTAGCCGTCATCGCTTTACCACAGTGGAAGGAGAAGAGGTGAATTTACAGCTTCCTAGAGGAACCGTACTAAAGGAAGGAGATTTTCTCGCTGATGAACATGGACAGGCGATCGCTAAAGTTGTCGCGAAACCAGAACCCGTTGTTACTATCACCACTCACCATCCTCTTGATTTTTTGCGTGCTGCCTATCATTTAGGTAATCGCCACATCGCCTTAGAAATTACCGAAAGTTATTTGCGCCTATCCCCCGATCCCGTTCTAGAAGATATGGTTCGCAAAATGGGATTGAATATCATTGAAGAAATTCAGCCATTCCAACCAGAAACTGGCGCTTACCACCATCACCATGATCATTAATCCCGACGCTTTGCAAATATTACGGCTCTTGCAAATTACTAGTCCCGCTTTGCCTGTGGGAGCCTACAGCTATTCAGAAGGAATTGAGTACCTTTGCAATTCAGGAGTGATTCAGACCGAGATAGATCTCTGTAATTGGTTAAAGAGAGAGATGCACTTTGGATTTATCACCAACGAGGCAGCGATCGCTCTCCGCGCCCATCAAGCAATGCTCAAGAATGATCTAGTTGCCCTTAACTATTGGAATAGTTGGCTTTCAGCAACAAGGGAAACCGAAGAAGTCCGTCTTGCCAGTTGGCAAATGGGACAGTCGTTGATGAAGCTCTGGGTGCAGCTTGACGATCAGCAACTATGGCGATCGCAATCAATAAACCAAATTTTGCCAACCGCTAAAGATAATTCCGAAGGACAGGGTTGTAACTATGCGATCGCTTTTGGCATTGTCGGTGCAAGTTTAGAAATTGATGCAAGTAACACCGTCCTTGGCTACATGCATAGCTGGGTATCGAATTTAGTGAGTGCGGCTGTGCGATCGGTTCCCTTTGGACAAACCACAGGACAGCAGATTATTTTTCGACTCAATGCCGATATTTTGCAAAGTTCACAATCAGCATTAGATTGTCTAGATAGTGAGTTGGAATGGTGCGGCTGGGGGGCAAGTTTAGCGAGTGCCAATCATGAAACACAATATTCACGACTATTCCGTAGCTAAAACCCATATTGTTATGCCGCCCGCATAACAATATGAGGAGGGGTGCATTCAGCAATTCTCATTATGAACGAAGGCTAGTCAAACCGTTGATATAGGGATATTGTAAATAACATGATGATTGATTTAGGGGAAGAGCTTTGAAAGCACAAGGCTCATTCGACAGAATTGTAGAAATTTTCCGACAACAACTAGAATCATTGCCAGACAAGCGGACAGGCAAAAATAGTCGCTATGGCATGGAAGATGCAGCCATGAGTGCATTCAGTGTATTTTTCACTCAAAGTCCATCATTCTTGTCTTACCAGCGGACAATGGAGCAGACAAAAGGGCGAAGCAACGCCCAAAGTTTATTTGGGGTGCATAAAATACCAACGGATAACCATATCCGAGACTTGCTAGACCCAGTGCAACCTAAAGAAATGTTTCCAGTGTTCGAGACAATCTTGGAGACGATAGAGCAAAAGGGGAAACTGCAAGGATTTCGAGGATTCGCCAACAATCTATTAATGGCGCTAGATGGGACAGAGTACTTTAGTTCAAAACAAATACACTGTCACCATTGTTCGAGTAGGAAAATGAAATCAGGAGAAATTCATTATTTTCATAGCGTAGTTACGCCAGTTATCGTCAGTCCACATCAATCGCAAGTGATTCCCCTAGTACCAGAATTTATTGTGCCGCAGGATGGAAATGACAAGCAAGACTGTGAGAATACAGCCGCCAAAAGATGGTTGTTACAACATGGCAGTAAGTACAGTGCATTCAAGGTAACTGTTTTGGGTGATGACCTTTATTCTCGCCAACCCCTCTGCCAAATGCTATTAGAGCAACAGTTCAACTTCATCTTAGTCTGCCGCCCCGAATCTCACCCCACTATCTATGAGCATATAGAAGGGATTGCTTTGCCAACGGTGGTTGTCAATAAGTGGACAGGGAAAGTTCAAGAGACCTATACCTACCAATATGTCAATGGGCTACCTATCAAAGATGGTGACGATGCTTTGCTGGTTAACTGGTGTGAACTAACTGTGACTAGACCTGATGGCAAGGTAGTTTACAAAAACTCTTTTGCCACCAATCACCTGATTACTGAGCAAACAGTGGTGGAAATCGTGCTGGCTGGTCGTACTCGTTGGAAAGTGGAAAATGAGAATAACAATACTCTCAAAACTAAGGGCTACAACCTAGAACACAACTTTGGACATGGCAAGGAGCATCTTGCTTCATTCCTAGCCACCCTCAATATTTTGTCCCTACTATTTCGCACGTTATTGGAATTGGTCGATGACAAGTACCAGTTATTGCGCTCTCATTTGCCAACCCGCAAAACCTTTTTTAACGATTTACGCGCCTTGACTCGATATCTTGTTTTTGATAGTTGGGATCATCTTTTGACTTTTATGATTCAAGGTTTGGAGTTAGATCTCCCTCCCAACAGTAGTTAATTTTTCATAATGAGAATTGCTGGGGTGCATTGCGCCCCTCCTCATATTGAGCCATCAAACGATACAATCGTTTAGATAGTGGGTATCGCAAAAAATTTAGAGAATATGGCAGTAATTATTGACGGCAAGGCACTTGCTAAGAAAATGCAAAGCGCGATCGCAGAAGAGGTCGCACAATTGCAAACCCAGTATGGTCGTCCTCCGGGGCTAGCCGTGCTGATGGTTGGCGACAATCCCGCCAGTGCCGCCTATGTCAAAAACAAAGAAACTGCCTGTCACAAAGCGGGGATCGCATCTTTTGGCAAGCATTTTCCTGCAAGCGTTACCCAACAAGAATTAGAGCAAGTAATTGATGAACTCAATGCCGATGATCGCGTGGATGGCATTTTGATTCAATTACCTTTGCCCGACAAATTTGATGCGATCGCCCTGTTAAATCGCCTCGATCCTGATAAAGATGCTGATGGCTTGCACCCCAATAATTTAGGTAAACTGGCGCGAGGCGAAGCAGGCTTACGGAGTTGCACACCTGCGGGAGTGATGGAGCTATTAGCCGAAGCCAAGATTGATATTGCTGGGAAAAATGCCGTGGTGATCGGGCGCAGCATTCTCGTAGGCAAGCCCGTTGCCCTAATGCTGCTCGAAGAAAATGCCACAGTGACGATCGCCCATTCCCGTACGAAGAATCTTGCCGAAATTACCCGCAAAGCTGATATTTTAATTGCAGCGATCGGTAGACCCGAATTTGTAACCGCCGAGATGGTTAAGCCTGAGTCAGTGGTCATCGATGTGGGAATTAACCGCATCACTGACTATGAAGGCAAATCCCGCTTAGTCGGTGATGTGGACTATGCCAGCGTCAGTGAAGTTGCCTCCCACATTACCCCTGTTCCGGGGGGAGTTGGTCCAATGACTGTAACCATGCTCCTACACAACACTGTATGGAGCTACAAGCAAAAGTTTGCTAAACCCTAGAATTTTTGGGTTTTAATACCTAATGTATTAAAACCCAAAAATTCTAGAGAGAGGATCGCAAGACGTTGCATAATATACATTCTGGATACTGTCTGGAATTCTGCCCCAATTCCAGCAATTATTAGGACTTACACATCGTTTAGATGTGGCGCGGGCAACGCCCGCGTCACATCTAAACAAAAATCAGTAAATTCTTTAATTATTTATTGTCGAGTAACTGTCGAAATCACTAAAGCCAGCTATGCCATCACAAACCGTCGCATTCAATTTAGATAAGTATTTACGCGATCGCAAACAAGAGGTTGAATCAGCCCTTGATACTTCGATCTCTGTCACCTATCCTGAAAAAATTTATGAATCAATGCGTTACTCGCTACTAGCTGGTGGTAAGCGCTTGCGTCCGATTCTCACCCTTGCCGCTTGTGAATTGTTAGGCGGCGATCGTGCATCGGCAATGCCCACCGCCTGTGCAATGGAAATGGTACATACCATGTCATTAATCCATGATGATCTGCCTGCGTTGGACAATGACGATTTTCGGCGCGGCAAACCGACAAACCATAAGGTTTATGGTGATGACATTGCAATTTTGGCAGGGGATGCTCTACTTGCCTATGCTTTTGAATATATCGCTGCGTATACTCAAGCTGTACCTGCTGACAGAATTTTAAAGGCGATTGCCCATCTGGGTCATGCTGTGACGGCGACAGGTTTAGCAGGTGGTCAAGTTGTCGATCTAGAATGTGAAGGTAAGCCAGATGTGACTGCGGAAACCCTCACATTTATCCATATCCATAAAACTGCGGCTTTGCTAGAGTCATGCGTCATCTGTGGTGCATTACTAGCAGGTGCAAATGATACTGACATCACGCGCTTATCCACCTATGCTAAGAATATTGGTTTAGCTTTTCAGATTATTGATGACATTCTCGACATCACCGCTACATCTGAGCAGCTTGGCAAAACTGCGGGTAAAGACCTCGCCGCCCAAAAAGTTACTTATCCGAGTCTGTGGGGTATCGAAACCTCGCAACAAAAGGCTCAGGAACTAGTAGCAGATGCGAAGGCGCAACTGGTCAGTTATGGTGACTCGGCTTTACCTCTGATGGCGATCGCTGATTACATCACTGCTCGGAAAAACTAAATCGCCAAGCTCACAATTTCTCTTGATCCTATTTTTTGATCCTACCGCCCGATCTCGACATCTTCGAGAATGCCGATGGCATCGGGGACAAGGATAGCGGCGGAGAAGTAGTTGCTGACTAGATAGGAGATGATGGCCTTTTCGTTAATACCCATAAAGCGCACGTTCAACCCTGGTTCATATTGATCAGGTAACTCCGCAGGCTGAAGACCTACCACGCCCTGATTGTCCTCACCAGTACGCATAACGATAATCGATGTGGTTTGAGTCGTTCTGTCAATGGGGATTTTGCCACAAGGATAGATAGGGATGCCGCGCCAAGCCGGAATTCGGTTTCCACCTACATCGATACTTTCCAAATCAATCCCCATCTTGTTGCACTGACGCGCAAAGGCAGCGATGGCACGTGGGTGGGCAAAAATATACTGTGAATTGCGGCGGCGGGTGATCAGCTCATCAAAATCATCTGGGTGAGGTAGACCATTGCGGGTGGGGAAGCGTTGGCTAAGATCGGTGTTGTGCAGCAGTCCGAACTCTTGATTATTGACCAATTCATACTCCTGCCGCTCGCGCAACTCATGCACAGTCAATTTGAGCTGTTGTTCGATCTGGTTCATTGGCTCGTTGTAGAGATCGGCAACGCGCGTATGGACACGCAGCACCGTCTGCACTAGGCTCAACTCGTATTCGCGCGGCGAGGTCTCGTAATTAACAAAAGTCGTGGGCAGCACGGGTTCGCCTGTATGACCAGCAGCTAACGCAATCGCGGACTGACCATATTTATCTTGGGCTTTTGGCGGACGAGCCTTAAATTCTTCGATGTGGGCTTGCAGCGATTCAGAGGAAGCCACCACATCTTCAAACGATTGCTGTGTTAGCACCAAGACCGTGCAGCGTGTAACCGCCTTCATGGTGAAGTCCCAGAGATCGGCGGATTCGATAATAGCCTGGTAGGTGAAGTGGTCTCCGTCGGTCAATACCGCAAGCTCCATGTCATCCCCATACTTCCCCGTACCGATCTTGCTGACCTTGCCGTGAGCAATTAGCACAATCTGATCAGCAGGGATTCCCTTTTCCACCAGCACATCACCGGGTTGAAACTCCTGCTGCACAAAACGCTCTGCCAACCTGTTTAGCACTGCCTCCTCGTCAAAGTCACGCAACAGGTCTATTTCGCGCAACTCTTGCGGGATCACTCGTATGGTAGCCCCCACGTTGGTAAAGGTCACTCGTCCATCGCCCAGCGCATAGGTCAAACGTCGATTGACCCGATAGGAGCCACCGCGCAGCTCCACCCACGGCAACAGACGGCTGATCCAGCGCGAACTAATACCCTGAGTCTGCGGAGTAGTCTTGGCAGTTGTGGCTAACTTCCGCGCCGCATCTGTACTCAGGCTCGACTGCTCCGCCAGCCCCTGCCCATGGGAGTTAAAGTCTTGGGTCATTTTTTACCTCGCTTTCTATATACACATGAGCTGGTTTATTCAACCGCATGAAATCTGGTTGAACTATGTGCGCTTCTATAATTAGGCTAGTGATTGTGAATCTGGCTGTGAAGCACCGTTGCTGTTTTTATAGCGCGGGTTGCTGTTATGCCATTCAAATGCGCCGCCCATCCAGCCGCGCAATCCGCGCAGGAACCTCTGAAGCTCAACGTTGGGTAAAGCTTGGAGCTTCTGGTGGCGTTCCCGAAAGTCATGAACCAAGTCGTTATGAAACTTGACAGTGATCTCCGTCGCCTCTTCGATAGAGCAGCCCCGATCCGCCGCAATCTGTAGCACCATGTTGACAGGTGGCTGCTCGTCTGCCAGATCTTTGGCGACCGAAAGGAGATCGTTGACCAGAACGACCGCCGTCCCAGCTAGGAACGCTGCGTGACGGACGCGCGAATCGAAGAAAATATCTGGTGGGAGGACGTAGCCTCCGATGGGGTCGATTAGCGTCATGGAGGTGTAGAAGCTGTCGTGCTGTCGCGCAGCCAGATACTTCCACGCTGGCGGATACTCGCCAGTATAACGCCACGCTGCGTAGGCACTCCAAGAGACGAACATAGAGAAGGTGGCGTAACAGGTACGCTGGACTTGCTCTGGCGTGGCGTACTGTCCTAAATAGTCGATGCCCCTACCGAGGGCTACCAGCACCCGCTCTTCGGCGATCGCTTCCTCTAGCGGGGTGGTAAATTCCCCTGCTGGCGGGGGCGGGTCCATTGCGGTCATCGCCAACAGGAGACGAGGGGGGAGCAACTTTGGATCTGCCCCAAGCTCGGTGTCGTCAGCGTAGTAGTCATCAGCAGCCCACCAAGCCATGTTCAACTTGGCACCGATCAACAGCCGAGATGGGTCATCGCAGTCTGGGTGTGCCAGCATCACCAGGCGTCCAAACCGTACCTTGCGAATTTTCTGCGCCTCGTCCTCATCAAACCCGCATTCCAATGCCCAGTCCGCCAGTCGATCATCGACCTCGTCTGCCAGTGGCTCGTTGAATCGTTCGGGAATGGGGCAGTAGAGTGGTGAGGCAGTTCCATCGCCCCAAGCTCTCTCTGCATAGGCAGGATCGCAATCCCCCACCGAGGCGAGATCTGTCTGGAGTAGTCCTGAATCTAGGTTATCGGTACGAGCAGCCTTGGCTATCTCACTCACAAAGCGAGCGGCGGATGTACCAAGACCAGTCGGACCAAATAAAAATGTGGTACTCGTATTATCCAGGTTGGTATCTTTCATGCTCTTATCCCTGTATTAGGGCAGTGATGTGTGGTGCGTTTGCAGTATGCGTGCTACGCACCACACCATGGTGCGGGTTGTGTTTTGGAGAATCCTTACCGAATGATGCGGTCAGCAACGATGAGCAGATAGTGGAAACTGCCCTCTTTATATGCAGTAAGGAAGTAATCCTCGACCCCAGTGATGAGCGAAGACTTGGCCCGTAGTTCCCAGTAGGGAATCGTTAGGGGAGTCAGATCGATTACAGTAATAGGGGCGAGGTTGTTCGCCGCTAGTGCCTTGAAATATTGACTACGCGGGTGGATGTTACAGATATAATGTGCATCTATCTGGCTGACCGCCCGCGATCGTCCTCCCGTAACATCGTTGTAGCAACCCGTTATGCAGGCGTAGCGACCACCATCCTGCAAAAGACGAGAAAACTCGGCGAACAGCTTGAACAGATCTACATACATTGTGGTCTCATTCGTCCAAATGCTGCGCATGGCTCCCGTCTCGAAGCCAGTATCCAGCATATTGCGAAAGTGGAACTTTACCTTGTCGGCTATGCCGCGCTGCACAGACTGGTCGTTGGCAAACTTGACCTGAGATTCTGAGATTGACACTCCATCGACCTGACAGCCAAAGCGTTCATTGACCACAAAGCTGGTACCGCCGCGACCAGAACCGCCATCCATCACGCGGTCATCAGGCTTGACATTGCCCAGATGGTCGAGCAGGAAAACCGCCTGAGCGTGTTCGAGTCGGTGTAGCTCACGAATAATCTGATCGTTGCGCTCACCTTCGGGAGCCTCTAATACCGACCAATCGACATCGCCGATCCCGTAGTGGTGGTGATAATAGCCATCAACGTGACCGAGTAGAAGATTAACGGGATTTTTTTCTTGGTTCCAATAGTTGGCAACTGACTTCTGATACTCGCTACGCAAAACATTGTCGGCAGTGATAGTTTGGGGCGTTGACATAGAATGTGTTACTGGTGAATAGGTGTTTCAATGAGTGTATGGTGAAGATGCTGACAGTTGGCTGTTCAGTTACCTCTACTGGGATCTACTAGCGTCCTAGCTCGACATCTTCAAGTACGCCGACGGCATCGGGCACGAGGATGGCAGCGGAGAAGTAGTTGCTGACGAGGTAGGAGATGATGGCTTTTTCATTGATGCCCATGAAGCGTACGTTCAACCCCGGCTCATGTTGATCGGGCAATGCTGCGGGTCGAAGCCCTACTACGCCCTGATTATCTTCACCAGTACGGACAACGATCACGGAACTGGTCTGGGTGTTGCTAATGGGAATCTTGTCGCAGGGCAAAATCGGGATGTTGCGCCAAGTCAACACTCGTTCGCCCCCCATATCAAGGCTGTCGGGATAGAGACCTAGCTTGTTGCACTCCCGACCGAAGGCCGCAATGGCACGCGGGTGGGCAAAAATGTACTGTGCATTGCGTCGGCGGGTGATCAGCTCATCAAAATCATCTGGCGTGGGCGGACCATTGCGGGTGGAGAAGCGCTGACCGAGGTCAGCATTGTGCAGCAGCCCAAACTCTTGGTTGTTAACCAACTCGTACTCTTGACGCTCACGCAACTCGTGTACTGTTAGCTTAAGCTGTTCCGCAATCTGGTTCATTGGCTCGTTGTAGAGGTCGGCAACGCGGGTATGAACACGCAGCACTGTCTGCGCCAAGCTTAGCTCATATTCACGCGGAGAGGTTTCGTAGTCGACAAAGGTTGTGGGCAGTACGGGTTCACCACTGTGACCAGCGGCCAGATCAATGGCGGACTGACCGTACCGATCCTGATCTTTGGGGGGTTGGGTGCGAAATGCCTCAATGTGTGCTTGAAGTGATTCTGAGGAGTTGACCAGTTCTTCAAAGGAGCTTTGTGTTAGTGCTAAGACCGTACAACGTGTGATCGCTTTGATGGTGAAGTCCCATAGATCTTCTGATTCAAGAATGGCTTGATAGGTAAAGTGATCGCCATTGGTCAACACCGCAAGCTCCACCTCATCGCCATACTTGCCTGTACCGATCTTACTGACCTTGCCGTGAGCAATCAGCACGATCTGGTCGGCGGGGGTTCCCTTGTCTACCAGCACATCACCGGGTTGAAACTCCTGCTGCACAAAGCGATCAGCTAAGGCATTCAAGACAGCCTCATCCTCAAATTCTCGCAGAAAAGCCAGCTCGCGCAACTCCTGAGGAATTACTTGAATCGTTGACCCGACGTTCGTAAAGGTGACACGACCATCACCTAGCGCATAGGTCAAGCGGCGATTGACACGATAGGAGCCGCCGCGCAACTCCACCCAAGGCAGCAGGCGACTGATCCAGCGCGAGGTGATGCCCTGCATCTGCGGAGCAGTCTTGGTGGTTGTGGCCAACTGCTTCGCTGCCCGAGTACTGAGGCTAGACCGCTCTGCCAGAGTTTGCTGATTAGAATCTAGATTTTCTGTCATGTTTAACCCTCTGATTGTACTGATGGTTTGTACTTATCCAAGGGGGAGCAAGCAACGGTTATTCCAGCAATTTTTTGATGTGATTTAACACTGATATGTCTTGATTTAAGTCATTTGATGAGCCTCAAACGCACCAACTCCACCCCGCTTGGATGGTTGCTGTAATCTTAGACCGTTTTGACATTTGATATGTCTTGATTTAAGTCATTTGATGAGCCTCAAACGCACCAACTCCACCCCGCTTGGATGGTTGCTGTAATCTTAGACCGTTTTGACATTTGATATGTCTTGATTTAAGTCATTTGATGAGCCTCAAACGCACCAACTCCACCCCCCTTGGATGGTTGCTGTAATCTTAGACCGTTTTGACATTTGATATGTCTTGATTAAGAGGATATTAGTAAATAATACTAATTGAACGGAGTCTTAATATTAATTAGCAATCGATTGCATTTCAGTTTTGTGATGAATAATTATACTTAGGATTAAAAGCTGCTAAATTCGTTAATCGATATATGGTATTTTTTTATTAAAGTCTGAAATCCTGAATTTTCGCTATGAATATTTATACTTATAGCAAAACTGAGGTGAACCCTAATCAACCCTTGATACTTCGATCTCTGTTACTTATCCCGAAAAAATTTATGAATCAATGCGTTACTCGCTACTAGCTTGTGATAAGCGCTTGCGTCCGATTCTCACCCTTGCCGCTTGTGAATTGTTAGGCGGCGATCGCGCTTGGGCAATGCCCACAGCCTGCGCAATGGAAATGGTACATACTATGTCTTTAATCCATGATGATTTACCGTCGATGGACAATGACGATTTTCGACGCGGCAAACCAACCAATCACAAGGTTTATGGTGATGATATTGCAATTTTGGCAGGGGATGCCTTACTTGCCTATGCCTTTGAATTTATCGCAGCTCAAACCAAAAACGTACCTGCGGAGAGGGTTTTAAAAGCGATCGCCCATCTCGGTCATGCGGTGGCGGCGACGGGTTTGGTTGGTGGTCAGGTAGTTGACTTAGAATGTGAGGGTAAGCAGGATGTGACTGCGGACACACTCACCTTTATTCATTTACATAAAACGGCGGCTCTACTAGAGTCCTGTGTCATCTGCGGAGCATTGCTAGCAGGTGCAAATGATACCGACATTAAGCGTTTATCCACTTATTCTAATAATATCGGTTTAGCTTTTCAAATCATTGATGACATCTTAGATATCACTGCTACTTCTGAAGAGCTTGGAAAAACTGCTGGTAAAGATCTCGCTGCTCAAAAGGTTACTTACCCTAGCCTATGGGGAATTGAGGTTTCTCAGCAAAAAGCTCAGGAATTGGTAGAACAAGCAAAAGCTCAACTGGTAAGTTATGGTGATGCGGCTTTACCTCTTATGGCACTTGCTGATTACATCACTGCTCGGAAAAACTAGACTACATTCTCAAACTCTTTCTTGACCTTTTCTTACCCTTTAACTGTTGCAATTGATTATGAACATACATCCTGTTGGCGAAATCCTCGATAACCAAGTTCTGCTAATTGCTTTATGTTCTAGCCTAACTGCTCAGCTTCTCAAGTTATTTATTGAGCTAGCGCAGTTTGGAAAAATCAGACCCAAGGTGATCTTTGAAACAGGGGGAATGCCTAGTTCGCATTCAGCTTTGGTTTCGGCACTTGCTACAGGGATCGGTCGTACTCAAGGATGGGATACACCACAGTTTGCGATCGCTACAGTTTTCGCATTTATCGTGATGTACGATGCCGCAGGTATTCGCCGCGCCGCAGGTAAGCAAGCAAAGGTTCTCAATCAGATCATGGTGGAAGTGTTTGAGGAAGAGCATGATCCGCTTAAGGAGTTATTAGGTCATACCCCTGCCCAAGTTGTTGCGGGGTCGATCTTAGGCATTTTATTAATGTGGGTTTTCCTATAAATTGCGATCGCTATTTATAGCAATTGAAAGGGTAGTGCGATGCGCTGCCCTTTCTTGTTTTCAGATTAAAATATTTTGTAATGTCTAGGCAATAAAATCCATGATCAGAGATATCTCAATCCAAAATTTCAGATGCTTTGAAAATACCTCAATCTCTGGTTTTAAAACCATAAATCTCATCACGGGTAAAAATAACGCAGGTAAAACAGCACTTCTAGAAGCTTTACTAATAGGCAGTTTACCTAGAGCAGAAGCCATTGATGCTCTTAAAAAACATCGGAGAGAGTCACAAGAATTTAACAAAGCCCTGCCTGAAAGAACTTGGGACAGTTTGTTCTTCAACCAAGATAAATCCAAGAATATTTTTATACAGGTTAATGAAGATGATGATCAATCAACCAAACTAAATTTATCTATTAATGATATTCCTATTAGGTTTACTATAGAATCAAGTTTACCAAGTGATATTATCGACAAAAAATATGTTGATTTTATACCTAACGATGATTCCAAATCATCGGTACTTCAGGCAAATATAACTATTAATAATGATGATTTATTTGAATACAACTTAATAGCTACGGCTCAAGGTACTTTTCAAGGAGTTTTAGACAAAAAAACTCAATTCACAGGACAAAAAAAAATATCTTTTATTCCAGCAATTTTGGGATTTCTCAATACACAATTAGCTTCAGAGTATGATCGAGCTAGGCTAAACAATCAGGAAAAAGAAGTGTTGAAAGGCATTCAGATTATAGATCCTTCTATAAAAATGATTGAATCTTTTAATATCGGAAGTCCATTACTTTATTTAAAAAGAGAAAATGAAGAAAGATTACCCATATCATTATTTGGAGATGCTATTAATCGTATTACAGCAATAATACTGTATGTCATAAATAACAAAAGCGATATTTTGCTTTTAGATGAGATAGAAAATGGTATTCACTATACTATTCAAGCAGATTTGTGGAGGATGTTATTTCGTTTAGCGAAACAATTAAATATTCAAATATTTGCAACTACTCATAGTTTAGAAATGCTGACAGCATTTAATCAAGTTGGATTAGAAAGTGAGTTTAGTGATTTAGCTGCACATTTTGAGATGGCTCGAAGTGTCAAAACTGGTCAAATCATTGGTATTAAACGTGACATGGAAACTCTTGAATATAGTTTGTCTCGTAACGGAGGGGTTAGAGGTGAGTAACCGATTAATTGTTGAGAGTAAAAACGATAGAACTTTTATACAATCTCTAGTCAATTATCTCAATAAAAATAGTGTAGACATTGAAGCAATTAATATAGCTGAAAATGCTTATTTACCTTTAGGCGGATCGGATTCTACAAAAATAAAAAATGAATTACGTAAAATCAAAGATGAGGCTCAGAAAAATCCCATAAATAAAATTGGTATAGTTTTAGATATGGATTATAAACAACCCTTAGAATGGTTTGGGATTATAAATGAGGCAATTGCAAACATATTTTCATCAACAGAGCAAAATAAAATAGAAAAAACTAGTGATTTTATAACTGTTAGTTCTGAAGAAATTCCAGATATTCAAATAGCATGTTATTTGATTAACGTAGATGGGATAGGTGAATTAGAAACATTACTAAAAGTAATTAAATCTCAACCCTCACCAAAAGCTGACTGCCTTGAAGCATGGAAAACCTGCGTAGAAACAAGTACTAATAAATCAATTAGCACAAAAGAGTTTAATAAGCTTTGGGTTAGCAATTACATACGACATGATACTTGCACTAATCAAGAGAAGAACAATGCTAGTGAATATTGTAGTATGACTAAATTTGAATATGTAATGACTAAAGATATTTGGGATTTTGAACATCCTGCTTTAGATGAACTGAAAGAATTTTTAAAAATGTTTGACTAATATATTTTTGTTAGACAAATAGAGATTCGCGTTAAGATCAAAACCTGCTACTAGAGAATAAGACCTCCAATGTCCTCCCGATCAGCCAACTTTTCACGCATTCATACTTACTGGCAAAAGTTTTTACCTTGGCTCGAATCCTGCGCGATCGCAGCTTGGGGAATTACACTGACTAAACTTTGGCTTTCTGGACAGCTATATCTCTTAGTCCACCCTAACTACATTCCACTAACAGCGATCGCAGGATTAGGGCTACTTTTTGTCGGTGGGGCAGAAGCTTGGCGAGTCGCTAAACGTCGGCGTGGCTATACCAACAGCCAGCAACACGTTAATCTCATCAAGCCATCCTTGAGTAGTAGTTTGCTTTTAATCGTGGCAGTCATTGCCCTATTCATCAATCCTCGCCCCTTCACTAGCGAAAAGGCGATTCATCGAGGTGTGATTGAAAATATTGCAGATGCTCGTACTATTCCGAAATCCTTTCGAGCTAGCAACCGTCCTGAAGAACGCACACTCGTAGAATGGGTACGCACTATCAGTGCCTATCCCGAACCTGATGCTTACAAGGGACAGAAGGTTAAAATCACAGGATTTGTTGTACATTCTCCCGATCAGCCTGACAATATGATTTTGCTGACGAGATTTGTGATTACCTGCTGCGCCGCCGATGTGTATCCTGTGAGTTTACCCGTCAAGATTACTGAAAGCCGTTCCAATTATCCGCCTGATCGCTGGTTGCAAATAGAAGGTCAAGCGGATGTAGAAACTAACAATGGCAAGCGTCAAGTCGTAATTGTGGCAAGTAATATTACAGCGATCGCTGAGCCTAAAAATCCATATGATTACTAAGTGGCACTTTGTGCCACTTATCTATATTGGTAATTGTAAATGGGAAGGATATTCTGCCCCATAAAAAATTTGCTGAGTTGCTTCGACAAAATCACTTACGGTTGCTTCAGACGGTAACTTCTGAGTATTCGAGTGTCGCTCAATAATCGGGAAAGCTGAACTGGAAATTGCTACACCAATACGATGACCTTTAGCAAAGTTTTGGCAAGTAGGACGGAGATTGATGCGATATTCAGTCATCACATCAGGCTTAACCCACTCAGGCTCAGTCCATGAATTACGGAACTTTGCCCGCATAACTCCCATCGATACAAGCATCTGCTTACCATCGGGATAAATATCTAAGAGCTTAATCACCCAATCAGTATCTGGAGCCGTAGTAGCTGCATAGAGGATAAATTCGGGAATACCTGCGATCGCTAAATCTTGATCAAGTTCGTCGCTTTGGTAAACCATAACATCCCAACGCTGATGGACATTGCGCTGATCGTAAAATCCATAATTTGTGGAGGGATTAGGATTGCGGGGATCGTAGACGTAGATATCGGGTAGGGAGCTATTAGCTGTTAGCTGTTGGCTGTTAGGTAATTGGGGGATTAACTGTTTGTTTGATGAGAGATAGAGATTTTGGATATTAGGGGAAGTAGGAAATTCTGGGAGGTCTAGCCAGTGATTTTTGCCCATCAGGAAAAGTTGGACTGGTGCGCGATCGCTAATGCCGTTATCAATTCCTTTGAGCCAGAAATCGAACCAATCTACTTGTAACTGATCAACTTTAGAAACAGCAGTTTCGCCGAAATCAATCTCTCCGACTTTAGGCAACCAAGGCAAATGCTGCCAAGGCGCGACAACTAAATGCTGAGGCTTTTTAGTTACGGATTTGGCTTGATGATAGGTGTTAATAGTCGCTTCGATAAAAATATCTGCCCATCCTGCGATATGTAATGCTGGCAAATCATAGCGATCAAAATAACTAAGCGGATTCAACTTTTGCCAATATTCATCATTCGCTTGCTGATTTCCAATCCAATCAAAAAAGAATTTTCCAAAATTGCCGAAATCTGGATTCTTAAATAGTTCAATTTCACTTAATGGTGCAGATTCTAACCATTTGGCAGATTGTTTTTGAGCTTCAAAAAGTTTTGTGGCTTGCGGTTCCTGTTTTAAATACCATGCACGATTTTGCGCGAGTTGCAAAGCCCAATTCACATCAAAATCTAGGCAAACTGCACCACCAAAATAGAACCAACCATGATACAAATCGGCTGTTGCCATACTTGGGCAAATTGTAACTAGTCCTTCGGGTTGCTGTACTGCTGCCTGAAATTGGGTTACGCCTTGGTAAGAAAATCCATACATCCCCACCTTGCCATTACTGCCTTCTAATTCCTTCGCGCACCATTCCACCGTATCAAAACCATCGTTATATTCATTGCGAAATGGATATAACTCACCCTCAGAAGTGCCGCAACCCCTCACATCTTGGATCACCACGATATAGCCTTGGTGGGCATACCAACTAGGATGAGCATAGGTGCAGGTCGAGGCGATCGCTCGACCATAGGGCAAGCGCATTAATAATACTGGCAGTGAAGTATCGATACCCTTGGGGAGATAAATATCGGCAGTTAAGTTAATGCGATCACGCATGGGTATTTTTACCTGACGCTGCACATTAACTTTGGAATGGAAGGAAGTTAGTTTAGGAGGCATGGAAATTTAGTGCTGCTTATTAATCCTGCTTAGTCCTGCCAATCGGGGAACACTTTTCTAATTTCAATGAGCAGATCGTCGAGTTCTTCTAATGCTTGGATTACATCAATGCTCAATGTACCCAAATTATCCTTGAGAGATAATTGGACTAAGAGTTCGCGCTTACTGGCGATCGCCACAAATCTTTCTTTTAATTTTTCAGGAGTTGACATAATTGGAATTTTTTATCAATTGATCTGGAACTAACTAAACTTAAAATCGAAACTGTTGAGCGGGCTACTACGCAGGTCACTCAATATCTAGGTTTTGCTTATAATTAGGCTGAATATGATGATCATACTTGAAAATTTAGGTGCTTACTAGCACTTGTTACCCAGAGACTTTGTATCTTCTCAAGGCTATCGTCAATTATGCGTTAGCCCTAATTTTAGTAATTATTCGCTTATCTAAGTTTAACCGTTACATTAAAAAATAAGCGATCGCCATACCTAATTGACACATTTAGACCATTCTATAAGGCATGATCCCAAAGAAATTGCTAAAAGATTGCAAACAATTGCCCCTCATTCTGGAATTAGATGCAAGTATAGACACTATGTCAATCTGTCCTAATTCTCAAAATATCCGCTAGGACGCTCCCATTGATTTCGATTCACTTTGTAGGAGCAGCACGATAGGGCAACCTCACCATGAAAGTAAACAACAAACTAATTTCCATAGTCGTCATCATTGGGCTGATCATTGCCGCCAGCATCTGGTATGGTCGCAACAATGGCTTGCTTCCCGTTGCCGCAGGTGATGAAGCTACTTTGTATGACGGCTTATTCAACACGATCCTTGCGATCGCTGCGGGATTTTTCCTCATCGTTGAGGGAGTCTTGCTATATTCAATCATCAAATTTCGGAAGCGCAAAGGCGATGAAGCCGATGGACCTGCAATCCACGAGAACCTAACCCTCGAAATAGCTTGGACAGCAATTCCTACTGTAATTGTGATGTGGGTCGCGATTTATAGCTTTGATGTCTATACTGCGATGCAAGGTACACAAGATCTGAGTGGTATGGCTCATGGTGGAATGCACAATGCCGTTGCCCATGTAGATCATGCTGCCCATCATGAAAGTGGTGGAATGCACTCAAATCCTATGACATCGAAAGCAACACTAGCTTCGTCGAATAATAATGGCGTAATGATGGCGGGGGTCATACCATCAGAGGATTCCGATGTTGTCGCGATCAATGTCAGTGCCATGCAGTTTGCTTGGGTTTTTAACTACACTGATGAAATTGCCACTGCGGAATTACATGTGCCTGTCGGCAAAAAGATTCGTTTAAATATGAATGCTGTTGATGTTCTCCATGCTTTTTGGGTTCCTCAATTACGCATCAAACAGGACGTAATTCCCGGACGTGAAACCTATCTCGAATTTACGCCCCGTGTTGTTGGGGAATATCCTGTCGTCTGCGCTGAGCTGTGCGGTTCCTATCATGGCGGTATGCGTACCACTATGGTGATTGATACTCCCGAAGACTATGCCAAGTGGCTCAAGGAACAGCAAGAAATCGCTAGCAACGATCCCGAAGCGATCGTCGCCTCACGTCCTCCATCCCAAATGTCGGAGCAGGAATACCTTGCAGGTAAGGTCGCTCAAATGGGCATGACAAGTAAAAAGTAAAAAGGCAAAAGTAAAAAAGCCAAAAGCTAACAGCCAAAAGCTAATCACCCGTTACCCATCATCCATTAACAATTCCCCTCTATGACCCAAACTCTTACTCCAACTCAAAGTTCGAGCGCAGGGGCAGAACCCCAAAAGACTCCTTGGTGGGAGTTCTTTACCTTTAGCGTCGATCACAAAGTAATTGGGATTCAATATCTCGTTACGTCATTTATGTTTTATTTGATCGGTGGGGCGCTTGCCTCGGCGGTGCGTGTGGAACTTGCTACACCCGATTCCGATCTTGTTGATCCTGCTTTTTATAACAGCCTGTTTACGATGCACGGTACGGTGATGATCTTTTTGTGGATCGTGCCTGCGGTGACGGGTGGTTTCGGCAATTACCTTGTGCCTTTGATGATTGGGGCACGAGATATGGCTTTTCCAAAATTGAATGCGATCGCCTTTTGGTTGACGATTCCTGCGGGTCTGCTGCTCATGGGCAGCTTCTTTGTAGGACCAGCATCCACGGGTTGGACAGCCTATCCACCTTTGAGCATTTTGACCGATGAACATGTCGGACAAGCGATCTGGATTCTCAGCATTCTCTTGGTGGGAACCTCATCGATTTTGGCGGCAGT
This sequence comes from Pseudanabaena yagii GIHE-NHR1, assembly GCF_012863495.1. Classification (NCBI taxonomy): domain Bacteria; kingdom Bacillati; phylum Cyanobacteriota; class Cyanophyceae; order Pseudanabaenales; family Pseudanabaenaceae; genus Pseudanabaena; species Pseudanabaena yagii. Next base: position 446,806 of record NZ_JAAVJL010000002.1, on the reverse strand, counting down.
AAATTTCATCGTCACAATCTGGTCGATGCGGATGAAGGGGATGGATCTTTTTAGTATGCCTCTCTTTTGCTGGGCGATGATGGCAACCTCGGTATTGGCGCTATTGGCAACCCCTGTCTTGGCAGGTGCAATGGTGCTGCTAGGGTTTGACCTATTGATCGGCACAAATTTCTTTAATCCCACAGGCGGCGGCGATCCCGTCGTGTATCAGCACTTATTCTGGTTCTATTCTCACCCTGCCGTCTATGTGATGATCCTGCCTGTATTTGGGATCATTTCTGAAGTGATTCCACCTCACAGCCGCAAGCCGATTTTTGGATATAAGGCGATCGCCTATTCCAGCATGATGATTTGTGCTTTGGGCTTATTTGTGTGGGCGCACCATATGTTTACCAGTGGTACACCTGATTGGTTGCGTGTGTTCTTCATGGTAGCGACTTTATTGGTAGCCGTACCAACTGGCATCAAAGTATTTAGCTGGGTTGCCACACTTTGGGGTGGTAAGTTGCGCCTAGATAGTCCTTTGCTCTTTGCGATGGGATTCATCTCTACCTTCTTAATCGGTGGTTTGAGTGGCGTTATGCTGGGTTCGGCTCCCGTTGATATCCATGTGCATGACACATATTTTGTAGTGGCTCACTTCCATTACGTTCTTTTTGGTGGCAGTGTGTTTGGCATTTATGCTGGTCTATATCACTGGTTCCCCAAGATGACTGGACGGATGTTGAATGAATTTTGGGGCAAGATTCATTTTGTGCTGACCTTTATCGGAATGCACTTAACCTTTGGTCCTATGCATATTCTTGGTTTGCAGGGAATGCCGCGCCGCGTTGCCCAGTACGATCCACAATTTGCACCAATTAATGTGATCTGCACCGTTGGCGCATTGATCTTGGCATTTTCTACAGTTCCTTTCGTGATCAATGCGGTTTACAGTTGGTTTAAGGGTGAGCAAGCTCCTGATAATCCTTGGAATGCCCTAACCCTAGAATGGACAACTTCTTCGCCTCCTATTCCCCATAACTGGGTTGGTGATCCTGTACTAGCGACAGGACCTTATGACTACGGTGAAGAGTATAAAGAAGATCGTCAAGAAGCGATCGCCTAGTTTTTTCATTAGATATTTAAAGCAAAGCTTTAAATATCTAAAAAGTATTTTTTAGTCCAAATTATCCAAACATTTACCTATGCAAGGATCGATCGCTACCACTACCACCATCTCCGAAGATACAATTCATGCCCATGAGTCAACGGGTCATGCCGAACATCCCGACCTACGAGTTTTTGGATTAATTGTCTTCCTAATTTCTGAAGGAATGCTCTTTTTCGGCTTGTTCGCCGCCTATCTGACCTTTCGCTCCGTCGCCACCTCATGGCCGCCCGAAGGCACACCTGAGCTTGAACTTCTCTTACCCGGAATTAACACAATCATTCTGGTATCGAGTAGCTTTGTGATTCATCAAGCCGATAGCGCGATTAAAGAGAATAAAGTCAAAGCTGCTCAGCTATGGTTTCTCGCCACCTTCGTCATGGGTGCAATCTTCATTGCTGGACAAATCTATGAATACCAGCATTTAGAATTTGGGCTAACCACTAATCTATTTGCCAGTACCTTTTATGTGCTCACAGGTTTTCATGGTTTACACGTCATCATCGGGCTAACCTTAATTGCCTCAGTATTAGTGCGATCGCTTAAAGCAGGACACTATAGCAGCACCAGTCACTTTGGCATCGAAGCCGCCTCAATTTACTGGCACTTTGTCGATATTGTCTGGATCATCCTATTTTTATTGCTTTACATTCTTTAGCTCTTAATATAAAAGAGGCAGTGCTTGGCACTGCCTCTTTTATATTAAATATAATTTGTTTTTTACTAGCCATGCTCAATAATATTTTGCGCGGAGACTTCTCTGATTTACCAACTGCTCTCCAAAAAGCTATTAATAAATTAGAGTTTTGGTTACTAGCAATATGGGGAAGTTTAATCGCCATTAACATTGCTCTTCAATGTCGTCTGGGTGACAATATTGACGATAATGCATTGCTAGTTTTGACTTGGGCAGTGGCAATTTTATTGGTTGTTCGTAATCGTCAACATTTCAAATTTGAAACTACACCATCAGCGATCGCGGTTGGAACGCTACTAATTATTTGGACATTAATAAAAAGCCTATTAACCCGTAGAGTTTATGATATTTTATTTATCCTGACTCCTTTAACATCGACGGTTGGTGTTGCTCTGATCGCTTCAGGATGGAAAGGATTAAGACAATATTGGCAACCGATTTTGCTAATAGCAACTTTGGGAATACCTGTACCATTTTTATTTGCAGCGATCGAAAAATTTATTCCAGTTAACGTTTTTACGGCGCAATTTGCTAATTCGGTGCTGTGGTATGGAGGAGTTAAAGTTGCTCAGCAAGGAATCACAATTGTTAGTCAATATGGTGCGGTGGAAGTTGCAAGAGGTTGTGCAGGGTTGCCACCGATTTTTATGCTCTTGAGGATCACCTTAATGTTCGTTTTGGTTTTCCCTGTATCACGCTTTCATATGTGGATTATGTTTCCATCGGCAATGGCGATCGCTTTTATTGTTAACTCCGTGCGAGTAGCATTGCTAGTAATTATTTCTAATCAAACAGAATTATTTAAATATTGGCATCATGGTGACGGCTCCCAAATCTTTTCGATTGTGGCGGTATCGATGCTGTTAGGGCTTTGTAATTGGCTCACAAGAGATGATGACGATGACGAGTATGAAGAGGCATAAAGCAATAAAAAAGGGCGCTAAGCGCCCTTTTTTGTAAAAGATTACTTTTCTAGTTTAAAAGAAGTAATAAAGCGATCAACATCAGTAGCCGCTAGCTTATCCTTGGCTCCTAGAGCAAATACCTGATACAAGCGATTGTCTGCTAGGCAAAATCTGCCTTTCATAGATACATCTGTCGTTTTGACCTTACCGATCGCTTCAAAATCTCGACAAGGTACATCACCAAGGGTCGATTCCTTCTCCACCTTAATTTCTCCCTTGAGATTTCCAACTGAGCCTTTTACAGAATCAGCTAAACCTTTTTGGATATCCGCAGGATTGGCAATTTTGTTGGGGAAATCAGCATAGCCCACAAAATAACCTGAATCATTGGCTTCAGCAATTACCATATTGAGCTTAATTGTCCCCACATCAGTTGTTTGGTCTTGAGATTGCTCCTGTGGCTTGCTAGGTAATTGCACACTAAACTTCCCAGCCGCAGATTTGTAGTCTTGCCAACCCTCAGCATTGGTTGTAGCCTTTTCTGTTGCTTTAGCGCTTAGGGTTGCAGATTCTTTAGGTTTTTCTGTTGGCTTTTCAGAGGAAGTTGCTGTAGGTGATGCTGCTTTGCTGGGAGTCGCATTATCAGCTACAGGTGTAGAGGAATTGCAAGCACTGACTGCAAATAAGACTAAACCAGCAGCAAGGGAAATATACTTTTTCATATCTAATTTAAGCTATGACCTTTGATTTGGGGACAAGCATAAAGCTCGTTAGCTACTATATCGCGCCTTGCAAGAGTATTAACAGAAATTAGATGAATGTGTTTTGCACATTCATCTAATCCAACGCGAGTTCGAGATGATTTGAAACAGGCTTTTAGAGAGGGTTTGCTACGCAAACCCTCTCTAAAAGCCCCAAAGTAAAAGCCTTGCTTAGCAAGGCTTTTACTTTGGATTTTTAAAACCTGCTAGCTTAACCCGAACTGACCTTAATCCAACTCTTCATCTAAATTTTGATGTTCACTGCGGCGGGACTCACGTCGGTAGCGCTTTTTGAGTAATCTTGGCTCCTGTTGTTTCCCATCACTGGCATCTTTAACTTTCAGCGAAGAATCAGCCGTAGCAGTATTTTTGAGCTTTTGTTGATAGGCGATCGCCTCTTCGAGATAGGCGAGGTAATGCTCGTAACGTTCCCAATCACCACGTACTAAGCAATTAGGTTCATCGCGACGATGTAAACAATTATTAAAATGACAGACATCGCCAGCGCTTAATCTTTGCTTAGCTTCAGGAAAACAATCCGCTAGTTCTTGAGGAATAACAGTGAGATTGGGCTGCATGAATCCGGGGGTATCCGCGAGATAACCGCCAGCAGGTAAAGCAAACAGTTCAACATGGCGTGTCGTATGTCGCCCATGCCCCAATCGCTGAGAAACTTCACCAACACGAACTTGTAAATTGGGAATTAGTAAATTAATTAGACTGGACTTGCCAACGCCCGATAGCCCTGCGACAACGGTGACACCAGTTTGTAAATGTTGCGCTAGTTCATTAATCCCTTCATGGGTATAGGTGCTAATAGCAACTGGAGGATATCCCCAAGACTTGAGGCGATCTCGCCATGTTTGCCATAGTTCATCACTAACTAGATCCCGCTTATTTAGGCATAGCAGAACTTCGACCTGTGTACTTTCAGCTTTCACTAAAAAGCGGCTGAGTTGGTGTGGATCTAGGCTCGGTTCCGCAAGCGCAAATACTAATAAGATGCGATCGACATTCGCCACTGTCGGGCGATCTAGTAAATTGCGGCGTGCGGCTACTTCTGAGATTGCACCCCGTTTACCATGCCAATCAGGTTCCTCGATAGTGACGCGATCGCCTACACAAATCTGCTGTCCAATTTTTTTAAGCCTTGCACGTCTAGTACAAAGCAATTCATCAATGATTTGGCTAGTATTTTGTCCAAGTTCATCTAGTAATTCTAATCGAAACGCATGATCAAGCATGACCCGATAAAAATTGGCCTGTACAGCCAAAACTGTACCTGTTAAAGCCAACATAAAAGTACTTGCATCATGCTTTTTGGACAGTTAATACAAAAAAGCGATCGCGTTCTTCGATCCCTTTGACCTGATGTCCGTCAGAGGTTAGGCTATTAGGAACCTGCTCAATTGGCTCACCACCATCAAGGAAAACTTCCAACAATTGTCCTGTTTCTAACTTTTCTAAATGCAATTTAGCGCGTACAAAACTAAGAGGACAGGGAACACCACGTAAATCGATTGATTGGATAGCCTGAATGCACATATATCTCTGGATTGTTCTTGAAAAAATATTATAAATTTAAAAAAGCCTTGCAAAGCAAGGCTTTTTTAAATTATTAGGTTTTACTTTTGGTTGCCAAATATGCCGCCTAAAATATCGCCAATGCCACCTTTAGCTGCATTCCCAAATTGCTTTTCCTTCAGTTTTTCGAGAACCTCGCGTTCTTCACTACCGATTTTGGTCGGAATATCAATCTTGACTCTGATTAAATGATCGCCACGAGCGACGGGATTGCCCAATTTCGGTACACCTAATCCCTCTAGGGTCAGTACTGTGTCAGGTTGAGTACCTGCGGGAATCGTGAGGGGTTTCTTGCCATCAACTGTGTTAATTGCAATCTTGTCACCAAGGATAGCTTGAAGATAGCTAATCTTGATTTCCGACAGGATATTAATGCCTTCACGCTCAAACTCGTTGTCAGCTTGCACAAATAGGTATACATAGAGATCGCCCGAAGGACCACCACGCTGTCCTGCATCACCCTCATTTGATACGCGCAGTCTTGTACCGCTATCGACACCTGCGGGGATGGTAATCTTCAGTTTCTTGGTAACTTGATTTAGTCCTAAGCCATTACAGCTTTCGCACTTGTCCTCAATGGTTTGACCAGTCCCGTTACAGGTGGGACAGGTCGAAACTTGGGTAAAGCTACCAAAGGGTGTACGTGTGGCTCGACGAACCTGACCAGTACCGCTACAAGTTCCGCAAGTACGCGGTCTAGTTCCGGGTTTTGCCCCTGAGCCGCTACAGGTAGCACAGGTTTCCAAATGCGAGATTTTGATCTGCTTTTCGCCGCCAAAGATGGCTTCGCGAAACTCTAACTTTAAATCGAAACGTAAATCTTCACCGCGAGTAGGTCCACTGCGACGGCGTGCTTGCTGTTGCCCCGTGTTAGAAAAACCACTAAAGAAGCTTTCAAAGATATCGGCAAATCCACCCATATCACCCATATCAGGTGCGCCACCGCCACCCGATACGCCAGCTTCGCCAAAGCGATCGTACCGCGCACGAGTTTCTGGCTCTGAAAGAACTTCGTAAGCACGGTTAATTTCTTTAAATCGTTCATCCGCCCCTGGTTCTTTGTTGACATCGGGGTGATATTTTCGAGCTAAACGTCGATATGCTCGTTTGATTTCCTCTTTGTCAGTATTGCGATCGACTCCAAGGATTTCGTAATAATCACGCGCCATAGGGGGTTTCTCTGTCGCCTAAAGGATTCATGGACAATTATTCTAGTTTAACCTAGCACTTATCGTGTGTTTGTGGATATTCGTAGTAAGTACGTTTTACCGCACATAATTATTTCAATCTCGGCTTAGCCGAGATTGAAATACAAAACTATGGCTATGGCTTAGTCTTGACGCTAACATTGCCGTTGACTAATGTCTGACAGGCAAGACGATAGTTGGCAGGTTTATTTTTGAGCTTTTTCTCTTCAAATTCGGTTCTAGGCGAGAGGTTTTCTAGACCATCCACAATCTCTACAACACAGGTAGCACATTGACCATAACCATTACAGTTAGTGAGCTTCGCAACAAATTTGTAGATATCGATGTTGTTTTCGAGAGCCTTGATGCGGAGGTTTACGCCATCCATAGCGATCGCTTCCTTACCTTCATTCACAAACGTAATGTTTGCCATAGCTAAGTATTAATTCTTTGTTAATTTTTATTACTTAGTCAGTATCTTACGAAATGGCAGCTTATAGCAATCTAACCAAAAACGTAGATGAGCTAGATGAGCCAAAAGCTTAGATGATTGTGTTTGGTATAAAATGGCATTTATGGCTACAATTCCTTCATCTTCAGACATTAAAGCTCTTGCCGACGATTTGTATAAGCTGGTTGATCATCTGGAATCAACTGAGCATGGGGAGCTAATTTATAGCGCTTTAAAAGCGATCGCCCAACTTAGTCAGACCAATGCTGAGCGTCTCGACTGGAAAATTTTGACGGGTTCCTTGCAGGATATGCAAAAGGCGATCACGATGTTTCACCCCTATCGCTTTAATCGTAAGGTGAGTATTTTTGGCTCAGCGCGTACTCATGCGGATGCTCCTGAATATCGACAAGCCTATGAGTTTGCGGAACGGATTACCCAGCAAGGTTTTATGGTAATTACTGGTGCAGGTGGGGGCATCATGGCGGCAGGAAATGCAGGTGCAGGTCAGAATTCCTTTGGTTTAAATATCAGTTTGCCATTTGAACAGACTAGCAATGGTTTTGTGCCTGAAGACTCACGGCTAGTTAAGTTTCGCTATTTCTTTACACGCAAATTATATTTTGTGAAAGAAAGCGATGCGATCGCGCTTTTCCCAGGGGGATTTGGCACACAGGATGAATTTTTTGAATGCTTAACGCTTTGTCAAACGGGGCGCACCACACCACGTCCAATGGTGTTAATGGATAAAAAGGGCGGTGATTATTGGAAGCAATGGGATGTTTTTGTCCAACAACAACTGATTGAACGGGGCTTAATTGTCAAGGAAGATCGGAGTCTCTACAAAATTACTGACGATATTGATGAGGCTTGTCAGTATATTTCATCTTTTTACAGTGTTTATCATTCCTCGCGATGGGTTGGTGATTTATTTGTAATTCGCTTAAATTGCGATATTACCGATGAGCATCTAGAGCGCCTTAATAGTAATTTTGGCGATCTGTTAAACAATGGCAGAATCGAGCGGAGTCAGGCTCTTCCCAAGGAAGACAACGAACCGCATATTATCAACCTGCCTCGTTTAGCGATGTACTTTAATCAGCATGGCTTTGGACGATTGCAGGAGTTGATCACAGCAATTAATGACACCTGTGATAGTGGCAACCCCATGATTTGTCATCCTGAGCAGCGTTAATCAAAAGTAAGTTAAACAAACCCGTTTAAAAGGGTTTTAGCTTTTAGTCCGCAATTCATTGCAGGGCTTGATTGCTATAAAATGTTAGGCATAGCTTTCAGCGCCAATCAGTACATCAATCTAGGACAGGCATATCATGAGAGGCGGTATCCGCATCGGCAGTATTTACGGCATATCACTATATATTGATCCATCGTGGTTTCTTATACTTAGCATTCTTGCTGTGTTATTAGGAAATGCCTATGCGAAGTTATCGCCATCTTTTTCCCTAGGCTATGGTGCAATTACCGCAATTCTCTTCTTCTTATCGATCGCTCTAAATAAAGTTGCCCATGGTCTCATGGCTAAGGCTAGGGGAGTTGAAATCAATTCCATTAATATTCAGTTTATGGGGGCAGCAAATAACGTTGAGCGAGAATCTCAAGATCCATTTTCCGTATTTAGCATTGCTATTTCAGGACCTTTAACTAGCTTATTTTTAAGTGCGATTGGCTTTACAACCACTTGGCTAATTGCAGGGGATGCTATTTTATCGAGTAATCCCAAAGTGATCGAAGCTTTACCCTCTAGTATCGGGACTATGCGGACTATTTGGACAATTATTGCTCTCTATTTTGCTCAAATCAATCTCTTTATTGGCGTGTTTAGTCTCATTCCTGCGCTTCCCTTTGAGGGTGGGCATATTCTCAAAGCAGCAATTTGGAAATTAACAGGCGATCGCTTCGCAGGAATCCGATGGGCAGCCAGATCAGGACAATTTTTTGGAATCCTGATTATGGTCTTAGGTGGACTGATATTGTTGAACAACTTTGGCGGACTCTTCTTGATTGTCCTCGGTTGGTTTATGTTCGGTAGTGCAGGTGGATATCTCTATCTCAATAACTTGCAACAAGCTCTTCTAGATCTTAATGCCGAAGCTGCGATGACAAGGGATTTTCGCTTGGTAGATGCGGATATTTCATTGAGGGACTTTGCAGATAAATTTCTCTTGATGGAAGATAAGGACGCGAATCCTATCTATGTTGCTTCGGCAAATGGACGTGATCGCGGTTTGGTGTCAGCAGAGCAGATTCGTCATATCGATAGCCATGAGTGGCCATCAAAATCTCTCCAAGCTCTAATTAAACCCTTTGATGAGATTGATACCGTCGAACTCAAAGACCAAATTTCCAAAATTGTCAGTCTACTCGAGCAAAAACAGTTGCGTTATGTAATTGTGCGATCGCCTGTTGGATCGGTGGCAGGGGTAATTGATCGTGGCGATATTATCAAAGCCCTAGATAGCAAGCTACTTTGGCGAATTCCTTCCGAATATATTAAACAAATTAAAGCCGATGGGAAATTCCCCCCGAACTTTCGTTTAGTGGAAATTTGTGAACAGTTAACCCAGAATAACCAATAACTAGTCTCAATCCTGTGCCCCTTGATATAAACCGCTTACAGCAAGCCTTGAGTATCGAGGCAGAAAGAGGCTTTTCTAATTTGCAGGGAAAGCAATTTCTGTTTGCGGATTTTTTAAAAGTAAGTTTGCAGGAGGATTTGCCTGACGATTGGGAAATGAGCGATCGCTTACAAGCCCAAACCCTTGCTAATCAATATGCTCAATATGGTGATTTGCCACTAGGACGTAGGCAGCATCTAATAGCGGAGACGAGGCGCTTGCTCTATGAAGTGCGTCGTCGCGAACTGGCGGAAACTAATGCAGCACCGAAGCAGAAGAAACCTAAAACGGCCGCGATCGCAACGACTGAACCCAAAACCATTAAAAAACTGACTCCCGAAACCGAACTAAAAGATGTCGAAGGTGTTGGTTCATTTATGGCAACTAGGTTTAAGCTGCTCGATTTGTATACCGTGCGTGATGTGCTTAGTTACTATCCCCGCGATCATATTGACTACGCGCGGCAAATTCCCATTCGTGAACTAAAGGATGGGGATACGGTGACGGTCATCGGGACGATTAAAAAATTTGGCTGCTTTACCAGTCCTAAAAATCCCAATCTCACAATTGTGGAAATTATTCTGCGTGACCATACGGGACAAATCAAATTAAGTCGCTTTTGGACAGGTAAACGCTACGCCAATCGCGGTTGGCAAGAAACTCAGAAAAAGCTCTATCCCCAAGGCTGTACGATCGCAGCTTCGGGAGTAGTCAAACAGAGTAAATATGGCTTGACCCTAGAGAATTATGAAGTAGAAGTTCTCGAACATACTCAAGATACGATCCAATCGAAAACCGTTGGGCGCGTAGTACCAGTCTATCCGCTTACGGAAGGAATTACCCCCGAAGCAATCCGTCGCCTTGTCGCTCAATGTTTACCCGCAGTATCCCAAATTAGCGATCCGATGCCCGATCGCTTTTTGCGGGATTATCAAATGATGCCCTTGCCAGAGGCGATCGCCCAAGTGCATTATCCCGATACGAGCGAAATGCTGGAGCAAGCCGTAATTCGCCTGACCTTTGATAAATATTTCTATCGCCGCCTTGTGTCCCTCTATCGTCGGCAACAGCAAAAGGCAATTCATTTTGTACCAAAGAGTGAGGCGATCGCTCAGCTCGAAAAAATTCTACCCTTTGAATTAACTAAGGCTCAAAAACGAGTTGTCGCCGAAATTCGCGCCGACCTGCAAGGGCAAACACCGATGAATCGACTGGTGCAGGGGGATGTCGGTTCAGGTAAAACAATTGTGGCGGTATATGCACTTTTAACCGCGATCGAGGCAGGTTATCAAACAGCGCTGATGGCTCCTACGGAAGTCCTCACGGAGCAACATTATCGCAAGATTGTGGAATGGTTTATGCAGCTAAATCTCCCCGTGGAAATTCTCACGGGTTCCACCAAAACTGCCAAGCGGCGCGAGATTTTAAGGCAATTGGAAACGGGGGAATTACCTCTAGTGATTGGAACCCATGCCTTAATTCAAGATGGGGTAAACTTTGCGCGATTAGGTTTAGCGGTAATTGATGAGCAGCATCGTTTTGGTAGAGATCAGCGATCGCGACTTTTGCAAAAGGGCAATGATCCCCATGTACTAATCATGACAGCAACACCGATTCCGCGTACTCTCTATCTCACTAATTCCGAAATCGAAGTTAGCGTCATTGATGAACTTCCTCCTGGACGCAAACCAATTCAAACTGTCCTGCTCAAACCTTCACAGCGCAAAGATGCCTATGATCTGATTAAGCGCGAAATTGCTCAAGGCAGACAGGTTTATATCGTGCTGCCTCTAGTGGAAGAGTCGGAGAAAATGGAAGATATTAAGGCAGCCACACAAGAACGCGAACATTTACAGAATGTAGTTTTTCCGCACTTCCAAATTGGGTTACTGCATGGACAAATGTCTTCTGCGGAAAAGGATGAAGCGATTAGCACATTCCGTCGGGGCGAGACTCAAATTCTAGTTGCTACAACCGTTGTGGAAGTTGGGGTCGATATTCCCAATGCTTCTGTAATGTTAATCGAACATGCCGATCGCTTTGGTTTAGCCCAGTTACACCAACTGCGGGGCAGAGTTGGTCGTGGTGCATCCCAATCCTATTGCCTCTTACTGAGCAGTTCTAAATCACAAACCGCCCAAGAGCGTTTACAAGTTCTTGAACAATCGCAGGATGGCTTTTTTATTGCCGAGCGTGATTTTCAGATGCGCGGCAAGGGCAGAGACGAAGGGACAGAACAATCAGGTCATGCAGGTTTTTCCATTGAGGATCGCTTACCCGATGAGGCAGCCCGTCAAGAGATTTTCCAAATTGCCCGTGAAGCCGCCGAACGCATTATCAAAAAAGATCCCACTTTAGAACATTTCCCTGCCCTTAAAGCCGAATTTGAAATGCACTATCAGCGCTTACAAGGCGGCGCAATCTTTACCTAAAATCCTAAAATTAGAGGAGGCAGAGCAAAGCGCTGTCTAGTTAATGAAAATATAATGATGACCAATAAACTTACTTTCAATCGCCAGTATTTCTATTTGACGGTTTTACTCTTTCTCATAGAAGTGGCGATCGCAGTTTTTTTCGATGATCAATTTATTCGTCCCTTTGTTGGCGATGTGTTAGTAGTTATCCTCATTTACAGCTTTGTGAGAACCTTTTGGAAAATCAAGGCAAATGTAGCGGCTCTATCGGTTTTAGTCTTTGCCTGTTTTGTCGAAGGATTGCAGTACCTCAATCTAATCGATAAGTTAGGATGGAGACAGTACAAGGTTTTAGCGATTATTTTAGGCACAACCTTTGATTGGAAAGATATCCTTGCCTATGTCCTTGGTACGGCAATCATCCTAGTTTGGGAAAATAGAGCACCTAAAAGGCAATAGTTGGAAGCGCACCCTTTCGGGGTGCGCTTCCACATTAGCGAATTCGTACCAATGCTTCTAGTTCCCTGAGGCGACTCTCAGCTAGGCGATCGCGACATTGTTTGACTACCTGCGATCGCTCAGTAAAGCGTAATGACTCAAACTGACAATGTTGTGCTTGGTATTGTAACCATTGACGTTGTCCAGCCGAATTCTTGAGATTTCCTTGATTGAGAATTTTGGCTAAGCGCTGAGCCGTCGCATCTGGTGTCAGTTTTGGATTGTTTGTACCCTGTAAATCAGCAATGCGATCATTCGTCACCCTCGCCAGACAACTCAAGTAAAGTAATGGATAAATGGAACCTTCACGAAATGGTTCACTCACTTCTTGGCAATGGTTATCTCGATAGGAAGTCCAAGTTTTTTCGATCACTTTTAGTTGAGTTCGACCTGCTTCAGATTGCTGACTAGAGACTTCTTCATAAATCAGCGATCGCAAGAAATTGGTAGTTTTTGCCCATCGGGAAGCACAGATATTCAGACCAATTTGCGTTTGGGACTCACAGGCAGGAGCTGCTACACCAAATATTTGCGATTGGGCAATGGTTTCAGCAGCGACAGGGGCGATCGCTAAACAGGATAATCCAAAAGCGAGCGTAAGAGAATTTGAAAGGGAATTTAAAATTGTGTTCATAACTAAACCATCTTGATTAAGACTTTACTAAGTAGGTGGGCGCAATTAAATATAAAAGCCCAAAACCTGTAGCGCACGCACAGCGTGCGCCACAGGTTTTGGCTCTGGTTTTTAATTATGCCCAGCTACTTATCAAAAACTATTGCCAGCTTTAAATCCATACCAATCACCAATAATGGGATATTCATAAACTTTAGTACCAAAATGTTGACTTCCACGGGGATTAGGTTGGTAAACAAATCCAAAGTAGAAAGAGTCAAACAGAAAGCCATATTGACCAGTACTAAAGTAAATACCACCACGATTATCGCGATCGCATTCTATGACCTTATAGAAACCTAATTGTTGCTCAGTGGGTTTACTATTACAAATAGATTTGAGTTTATCGGCATCGGCAATTACCGCTTCAAAAGCAGGACGTGATAGGGCAAAAGTAACTGTTTGAGGCAGATTTGTTTTTAATAAAATCGTAGTTAGACCAATTGTGATCGCAAAAGCAAGCAATAATCTACGGCGATCATATTTAGTTTGATTTGCTAGTTTAACTGGTAAAAACTTTTCTTTGTTGGCAAGCCGTGCCACAAATATAGCGCCCAAGATTAAGGCGATTGCAAACGGAATTGCACATACATAAATAATGGCACCAATAATAAATAGTAAATCTAAAATCAGCCCAGGGAAACAGCTAACCCATAGCAAGCCTAAACATATTAATTGGCAGGTTAACAATATTACCAATAAAAAACGATTTAGCATTAACTTTTGCTTACTCTATCGTTGAGATCAACACTATAGCAACGAAAAGTGCTAAATAACGTCAGTTCAGGTTAAGCTGACAAATTTTAAAAGCCCAAAAGTAAAAGCCTTGCGTAGCAAGGCTTTTACTTTTGGGCTTTGGGAGAGGGTTTGCATAGCAAACCCTCTCCCAAAGCCCGTTTCAAATTATCTCGAACTCGCGTTAAATAGGTAAAGATGGGCGGCGCTTCGCGCCGCCCATCTTTACCTATTTAGCACTACCAATTAATTAAATTCCAGAAGATAGGTGGTAGAGCAAAGCAGTACCTATCTTTTGGAATTTCGGAATCAAAATAAGCGAGAAGTTAGTAATAAGATTGATAGACCTAATAATACGAGAACGGAACTACCGATATTATTCCAAAACTGGTGATAGCTGATTAGAGAAGCTCTGTGTTTAGGGCTATCCTGCATGATCGGCTGTAAAGTGGATAGATCAATAATGGGAAACTTACCGCGACGAAACCACCCAGAAGCTAGTACTGAGCGATCGCATAGTAACTCTAAATTTTTAATTGTATTGGAAGGATCGATAATCCATTGACGGAAATTGGGAATGTAGTTGAGAAAAGCTAATCCCCCTTGATCTTCTAAACGTAATGAATAGCCAATATAAAACTCATCAGTACCATACCCCAGCAATTCCCCTGGTATTTGTACAGGCGAACCTTGAACATAGCTAGCATAGGGATCGATCAGTAAACTCACAAGATCTGTATCAGCAACTTTCCGAAAATCGGGATAGCGTAGGCTTCCTTGAAACATAAAGCCTAGCCCTAAGCCGATCAATGAGAAACTCAGTAATAACCATCGATTAAAGAGTTGATATAACAACATAGAGGCGATGAGCGCGATCGCCACACCAATAAATGGTGAAATTTGAATAAATAAATCGCGCCAAAAGTTTTGATATAGACGCTTTTTATTCAGTTTCTTCTCTTCTTTCAATAATTCAGCAAAGTCATATTCCGTGACTAGTCCGAGCTGTTTGGAATAGCCCGATAGAAACCTCAGACGCTTGCCAGTCAAAGGATGGGTAGAATGGATTTCTAGCCAACGTCGCCAAGGATTGAATAGCTCCCATAGGAATACACGGTAGGGATCTTGATCAGTTTGTCCCACATGGGCAATTTCCATCGCTAGCCCGATCGCAGTCATCGTTTGGCGATCGCAAATACCCAAGGCTCTTGTCGATTCTAAAAGACGATTAGTGGGCATGGCAGGTTGATTGTAAGGCAACATTTGCCTTGCCATTTTTGGCAAAGCACGGGCGAGAGCATTGGGGTTTCCCGTTACTTCTGAGGCAAAGCGATCGCTGACAATCGTACTGGCATGGGAGAGCCAAACCAACAAATAATTACTGAGTGAGTAGAGCACATTAGCGAAAGTTGCCGCAATTTGCCAGATTTGCTTTGCACTTTTGGCACGATAACTTTGGCGGCTTAGTAATACATAGAGGTAATAGAGAACTTGCACAGGAGCAGAAATAAAGGTCAAGACTGCAAAACTTTTATTGCGAATTCTCCCCAATTGATAGGCATAAACTGTGGCGATTTCATCATCATCAAGACATTCAAATAAACCTCGACTAACGACAATGCGTGCAGAATTAGAAATTACCCCATAGGTAAAGGCAACAGGCGCATCATCCTCAATCCACCCCAAGCGCGGCACAAAAATATTGTATTTCTCACAAAAATTCTCAATGATTTCTACAGCTTCAGGACTCTTTTCATCCAAGTCTGCCAGCGTAATCCATTGAATACGATGATACTGCTTTTGGGTGATATCAATAATCCAAGGTGACATGAAAAACAGCAAAATGCTAACCACGAAAGTCACAATCGAGATCGCAGTTAACCAAGCACTCGTGAAGGTAGTGGTGAAAATCAGTGAAATTGCATAGCCAATTAAAAACTGTAAGCCAACAATTGCGAGAATCGTAAATAGAATTGCGGCAATTAGAAAGTAAGTATAACGAGATGGAAGTGCTAGGGTGACATCCTTTTTGCGATAGCGGCGAGGCGCAGATTTGATGACTGAGGCAACATCTTCATTGCGCTTGATGCGATCATCGGATGGCTCATCAAGGACTGCACGTAGGGTAATTAAAGATTTTTGTGCCCACTTTTGTAACTGTGGGTCAGCATAGGTCTCTAACTGTTCACAAATAGCGATCGCTTTATCCGCGCGTCCCGTTTTTTTGTATGCAGAAACCAGCCAAATCTGCGCTTGCACGTAATCTTTGGATGTGGGATCTGCACAACCTTGGCTATATTCAGTCAAGATCGCGATCGCTTCAGTGTAATGTTTTCGCAACAATGCCTCTTTGCCAGCTTTCAGTGACATCGTTTCGCCTCAATCTCGCAACGTTAAAGTTTATTTTGACATTTACCGAGCCTGATTAACTACTAGGGTGCTAAAGAACCCGATTTTTTGTGGCGCAGCTTCGCTGTGCCACAAAAAACTTGCAACAAGCTTTAACTTTCAATAAATCCTCCTTTGGAAGGAACTAATTATGCCTTGGCTCTATACACCAATTTGGCGACAATAGCGATATTTAAGGTAACAATATTTACAGAATTTAATATTTAGATCGCCACAATTAGGTTAGCAATTTGCTCATATTGATTGCGAAAACGCTATAGCAATTTTCAAGTTATTAGGTTTGTATGCTTGCTTTCAGCAAATGCAACACCTCGAAAAGTGCTATCAGTGTTCTTATTAAGTAACAGGAGGAGTCCATGTCTAATATCCCAACTGGTGGTCAAATGTGCTGGAAGCGCGAAGATGGCGAGCATGTCTTGCACTTGCGCCATAGCCCATTGGAACAATGGCGCAACTACGAAGAATTTCCTGAATATGTTTTACAAGATCCCGATGGATTTTCTAAAGGCATTACAACATTTCGAGCATTACTAAAGAGAGATTGGATCACAATTAAGTCATAAAGTTTAGAGAGAGCCGCTTAGCGGCTCTCTCTAAACTTTATGACTTGCTATTAATTAAAGTACCTGTGGCTTCGACTCCGCTCAGCCAACGTTAGCTGAGCGAAGTCGAAGCTAGATAACTTTGGTGGGACATTTTTTATCCGCAAGAGCCTTATTCATCCCAGTCTTTCCATTCCACCTGATTGATTTCTAAATAAGCATCTACGGCTTGCCCAATTGTGGGAAAAAAGTTTTCTTTGCCCAATGTATTAAACAGTCCATAGCGCTTTAGACGATCTTTAGTTGGCCCCTTCATTTCTGCAAAACATAACTCGATGCCCGCTTGGCAGAGGGTTTTGTCAAGTTCAGCGATCGCATCTGCCGCCGTTAGATCGATATCAGTTACAGGCTCTGCGGCAACTAGAACCCAATTGGTGATCGTGGGTGCAGTCACTACAGCTTGCATGACATGTTCGCAAAAGGTTTCTGCATTAGCAAAAAATAATGGTGCATCCCAGCGAAAAATTACCAAACCAGGAATCCGTCTAGCTTCAGGATGACGCGAAACATCGTGATAGCCCTTAATCCCATCAACTCGTCCTAACACTGCATAATGTGGTCGCCATGCACTCCACACAAATGCCAACAGAGCTAAGCCAACCGCAATGAAAATCCCTTGAATCACTCCTAGAAAGGCTACCCCTGCAAAACAAACAATTGATAGGGCAAACTCAAATCGCCGTAACTTATAAAGCCGCAATGTCCCCGAAATCTCGAAAATGGCAATCCCCGCCGAAATCACTACTGCACTAAGCGCTGATTGGGGCAAATTTTGCAAGAGCATGGGCGCAAATAATAACACGATCGCAATGCAAATTGCCCCAACAATTCCTGTAATTTGCGTTTTGGCTCCTGCTGCCTCAGCAACTGGTGTACGCGAGGCACTACTACTAACCGAAAAACCTTGAAATAATCCTGCGGCAATATTGGCAATTCCAAGGGCAATTAATTCTTGATTGCGTTCGACTTTATATCCCCCCCTAATCGCAAAAGTCCGTGACAGTAAGCTCATATCCGCAAAGGAAACTAAGGCGATCGCTAAGCCACTCGATAATAAAGTTTGAAAATCCAATGGCGTAATATTAGGGATCTGCAATGTTGGTAATCCCTGTGGCAATACTCCAATTACAGATATCCCCGCCTGATGAGACAGGTCAAATAGCGAGCTAATAATGGTTGCACCAACTACAGCTATTAATACCCCTGAAATTTTAGGTGCAATATGTTTCAAAACTAGAATTACGAATAAACAAGCTGCACCGATCGCAAAAGCCGTGTAATTCGTTTTGCCATCATGGACATTCTGGATAAAAGCACTCAGTTCTGCTCCCATCGAATTTGCACTGATAGAGAAGCCAAATATTTTAGGTAATTGACTAATAATGACGCTTAGAGCAATGCCATTGAGATATCCATAGCGAATGGGTTTAGAAATTAAATCAGTAACAAAACCAAATCGGGCGATGCCAGCGATAATGCACATTCCCCCCGAAAGAATGGCTAACATACCTGCGATCGCGATCGCCTTGATGGGATCTCCATTCGCTAGTGGGATCACAGTTGCCGAAATTAATGGAATCAGTGCAGAGTCGGGACCTAGTACCAAAATCCGACTGGGACCAAAAATAGCATAGGCAATTAAGGGAATAATGGTGGCATAGAGTCCATAAATCGCGGATAAGTTAGTAGCCTCGGCATATCCCATTCCTGCGGGGATCAAAATTGCTGTCAGCGCTAACCCTGCGCCAATGTCCTGCATCAGCCAAGATCGTTTGTAATTCCGCAATACAGCAATTAATGGTATCCATCGTGCTAATCCATGGGGACGTGATGTGAGAGGAAAAGGAGCGATCGAGTGAGGATTGGTCAACAATGCACCTCAGGTTTAATTTTTAAAGGTAGATCTTCCAGATTACCTAAAACTTGATTGCAATTTATAAACCAAACCAAGATTAGGGCTTGCTATTAATTAAAGTACCTGTGGCTTCGACTCCGCTCAGCCAACGTTAGCTGAGCGAAGTCGAAGCTAGATAACTTTGGTGGGACATTTTTTATCCGCAAGTCCCTTATAGTGCCGCCTAATACGCGAGAGGCAAGGTACTTGGTTTTCAGTCATCAAGAGACGAGTGGCGGCGCGAAGCGCTGCCACTCATCTCTTGGGTTTTATTGCTAAATGTATAAAGATTAGGAAATGCAGGAGGTAATTAATTACCTTTAAAAAATTTATACTCAATAATCTGTCTATTTAGGTTATGATCGGTAACTGTCGCGAATTGTATTAAATTTTTAGACTTTTACCTCTACATCACCTGATAGAACCGCAATGGCTAAGAAAAGCATGATCGAGCGCGAAAAAAAGCGCGCTAAGTTAGCTGAAAAATATGCAGCTAAGCTCGAAGCACTTAAAGAAAAGTTTGCCAGTCCTGAACTGACACAACAACAGAAGATCGCAGTACATCGCGAAATTCAACAAATTCCCCGTAATGCTAACCCCACTCGTCACCGCAACCGTTGCTGGTTGACTGGCAGACCTCGTGGCTATTACAAAGATTTTGGTGTATGCCGCAACGTTTTACGTGAAATGGCTCACCAAGGACTATTACCTGGTGTTGTGAAATCTAGCTGGTAGTTTCACCCCAAAATAAGAGAGGCGGCGCAATGCGCCGCCTCTCTTATTTTTTATGACTATTAGCGATCGCCTTGCGTTGATTTTTTCCTGTCACCTTAAGAGCTAAGTTTTCTAGACTGCGATATAAGCCTCTCGGTAAAATCCAAATCAGATATGCTGCCACAATCGTCAAGAGCGATCGCTTCGGCTCGTAAAGTAAGATCTTCCAATTAGTGGCTAAGGCACGATTAATCAGTTGTACTGCCGCTTTGCCATCGCGATTACGGACTGCCCGACGAGCAAGATAGCGTAATTGATAGGCTCGCGCTAAAGACTCCCACTTCGCAATAAACTCAGGGGCATAGGTACGTGTTTTAGCGATCGCCTTTTCCCAAGATTCTAACTGCTTGAGCATATTTGCCGATAGGCTACCAGTATTGACCCGATAGAGTGTCAATATATCGGGAATCCCCTCAAGTTGCCAATTTGTCGTTAGTGCAATTCTTACCCAACATTCAATATCCTCAGACTGGCGAAAGCGATCGTCAAAATAGAACTTCTCTTCTATTCCATAAAAGTTTTCAGGAAATTCAATATCTTGAAATACAGCTCTACGAATTACAGGGACAGAACCATTGCCAATAGGATTACGACAAAGAACTATTTCAGGAGTAATATCTCTATTTTGCGGAATTTGATAAATTCCAAGGGGTTGACTGTCATCATCAATAAACTCTGATCCACAGAAACTAACTCCAACTAAAGGATTTTCATCTAAATGTTGAACATGTTTCGCCAGTTTTTGCGATCGCCAAACATCATCAGAATCTAAAAAAGCTAAATATTCCCCCTGTGCGTGACGAATTCCCGTATTTCGCGCTCCCGCAAGTCCCCGATTTTTTTGACGGACAATTTTGATCCTTGGATCTATAAAGTTTTCACAAATTTCAATACTGCGATCTTTTGACTCATCATCAATGATTATTATTTCAAAATCAGTAAAGGTCTGTGCCAAAACTGAATTAATAGTTTCTGCAATATATTTCTCAACATTGTAGACAGGAACAATTACTGAAACCTTAGGCATAGCCACCTCCCTAAACACTCGCAAAATTCTAGAAACTAAACATATAGCAATTGCATGATTCTCATCCTTATGCCAATCATTTTGATTTGGCAATCAATTGCTTTTTGCCTTGAAATAAACTCAGGAAATAGCGCCCGTAGACTGCCAATATTGTCAATAAAGTACGATGTGGCTCACGGAATAGAATCCGCCAATCAGAAACTATCGCCCGATTGATAAAGTCTAACCCGACTGAGGCTGGTAATTGCAGTCGAAAAGCACGTCGCGCCAAATAGCGTAAATGTACGGCTCTAGCAATGGAATAATGCCGCTGTACCAGACTAGGGGCATACTTTTTTGCTCTATCAATGAGTAAGTCCCATCCTGCTTCCATTCGATATAGTGATGCTGAGAGACCTGATGGACTAGCGCGATAGTAAAGTAATACGCGATCGATGCCTTCAATCTGCCAGATATGATCTTGATGACAGAGCACTCGAAATAACCATTCAAGATCTTCAGAATAGCTCATATCTTCAGCAAAGCCACCCACTTCTGCAAAGACCTGAGAGCGAGTAATAATATTGGAAACTGTAGTAGTGGGATTTTCGTAGAGGAAATCCTCAGCTTTAAGATCTGTGAGGCGCGAAGTAGATAACTGTCCTGTAGGTTCCCCTTGAAAATTGATAAATTCGACTCGACTAAAACTGACTGCTAGGTTTGGATTTGCATGAAAATGCTGGATATGTAAAGTGAGTTTATCTGGGAACCACAGATCATCTGCATCAAGGAAGGCGATTAAATTCCCCTTAGCAATTTGAACTCCGTAATTGCGTGTAGCTGATACGCCCTGATTAGTTTGAGATAAAACTTGGATACGGCGATCGCGTAAAGCATATTGATTTGTTACTGCCAATGTATTATCTGTGGAGCCGTCATCAATGACTAATAATTCAAAATCTGTAAAGGTTTGATTTAGAACAGATTCAATAGTTTGGCTGATGAAATTAGCCGCATTATATGCTGGGATGATCACAGAAACAGTAGGTTGGCGATCGCTCATTACTTGACCTCAATTACCTCAATTAGGGACGTTCAGTAACATAAGGAACCGATTTTGTGGGTGAGGCTTTGCCCAGCCACAAAAAATTTAGTTCTTTATTAAATAGCAGAACCCTTAGATTACTATATCAATCCTAAATGAGATGCGAGAAAGTAGAAATGGGAAAATATTTTTAGAGGCAATAAAAATGGCAAAATAACCGCAAGAATTTATCGAGACAAACTTTTGACAAGTAATGTTGGGAAATAGCTCGTATAAGTTTTTCCCCTAAAGATCCAAGACAAAATTCTATTAAATCCTATTTATTTATAATTAAAGCGCTAAAGTAATTAGAGTTTGTGCAATTAAGCCAAAATGCTGAATTTTCCTGATAACAGTTAACAAATCAAATCTGTTTGTCAAACTTTTTGTAACTCGAAGCAATTGTATTAGAACAATTCAAAAATCAACCGGTATAAAGTGGTGATTTACCCCACCTTATAACAGCAGAAACCCACATTAATGTAACTATCTATAACTGATTTTGACTTATGCTATTCTAATTTGTATCACTCTAATATTCTGCAATCTTTATGTATGGTGATCTTGACTTAGGTGACGTAAGTGGGGATAAGACAGAGACTACTAGAGAAATGCTAAAAAGCCTAGAGCTAAGCAGAGACGGTTGTGTTTATGTGGTAAACAACGGTATTCGTTGGTCTTTTTACGTTGAGAACGGGAAAATAGTTTATGCCGCGCATTCATTAGATAGCTTTGAAAGATTAGAAAGACATTTGCGTAGCTTAAGTCGCAAACTACCAGCCCTTGATAGTAAATTGCGAAAGCAACTGCGAATAATGTTTGAGAACCCATCACGAGATAACGACTATGTGGTTGCGTCGGAACTTCTTAGTGTTGAGTACCTTGCGATCATCTGGCTCGTAAGTGAAAAGCATTTGCCAAAGCCTATGGCAATTAAGCTGGTAGAAAAGATTATCTTAGAAGTGATTGAGGCTTTCTTAAGCCTACCAAATGGGGAGTTCAATGGAATCTATCACGAACATTTCTTGATATCAACCTACTGTAGTTTATCTATCGATAGGATTATTGATATCGTTACACATCGCCTCGAATTGTGGTATGAATTTGGACCTACAATCCTATCACCCTATCAATGCCCATATTTAGTTAGTCAAGCAATAGCTGAAAAGTACATGTCTACTAAAAATGTACAAAAGCTTGGGCGACTTTTACGAGGTGCTAACTTTTGTCAAATAGGTGCATTACTGGGTAAAGATCCACTAGCGATCGCTAAGCAGTTACATCCCTTAATTAGTAATGGGGCAATTTTGTTGAGAGCACCATTATCTCCCTTTGACATGCTTCCACAGACTTATTACTTGATGAATACTGAAGATTTAGACAGGATTGACAAGGAAAGAAATAGTGATCAGCGACAACTAGCTCCACTAAGGAATGTTCGTAATTTTCCCAATGAATTTCCCAATGAATCTTTAAAGGCAACATCTAAACTTCTCAATATTTCTGGTGAGACGAGAACACTTGTGCATGTCTCACAATCACAACTGCGGTTAGAGCATTTAGAAGAGCCAAAAGGTCAGGTATCAATAGGATCTCATCTCTATATCCAAAGGCTTCCAATTGAACAAGACTGTCGAGATACTATCCTTCGTGATGGCTCACTCATTCGGATTAAAGCATCTGGACAAATGGGCAAATCATCCTTGCTTTCAAGGATACTTGCCTTTGCTAAATCTAATGAATATCAAGTTGTCCATCTAAATTTTCAGCAAGCGGATCGAGATATCTTTGAGAATCTAGATCTGTTTTTGCAATGGTTATGTGCAAGTGTTGCTTCTGAGCTAGATCTTGAAGAGAATCTGGGAGAATATTGGCACGGAGTTTTAGGAAGTAAGAACAAATGTACTAAGTACTTTCAGCGCTATCTATTAACCTCTAATGAATTACCTTTGGTACTTGGACTAGATGAAGTAGATTTGATTTTTCAATATCCTAAGATTGCTACTGATTTTTTTGGGTTACTTAGATCGTGGCACGAAAAGGGCAAGAATGAGGATATTTGGAAGAAATTACGATTAGTAATCGTCCACTCAAAGGAAGTATATATTCCTTTGAAGATACACGAATCTCCCTTTAACGTAGGCTTACCTATTGAATTGCCAGAATTTACATATTCACAACTGGAAGATTTAGTAGTTCGTCATCAACTTAATTGGTTTCCTAAGCAAGTTGAGCGTTTGCATATCTTGACGGGTGGGCATCCTTATTTAGTAAGACAAGCTCTCTATCAAATAGCAAGTGGAAGGACGGATTGGGAAAATTTAGAAAAACTAGCTGCTACTGAAGAAGGTATTTATAACGATCATCTACGTCATCAATTAGAAAACTTAAAACAAGAACCTGAAATGATGGAAGCTTTTAAAAGCCTGATTGCTAGTGATAGCCCTTTACAGTTAGATAGTCGTGTCGCTTTTAAACTCAGAAATATTGGCTTAGTCAAATTCAAAGGTAATCTGGTTATTCCGATGTGTGAACTTTATTATCGATACTTTCGCCAAAGTTTAAGAATCGAGTAGGGCTATTTTTCTCTAGATAATGAATAATTTACAATCCCGATTAAGCACATATCTCGAAAAAATTGTGATTGAACGTAATCCTTATTACGCTTCGGCAGGACATTTATTTGCGAGAGAATATATCCGATCGCATTTCGCCAAATTCGGTGAAGTGTTAACCCATGAATTTGATGTGAATGGAAATCAGCACCAAAACTTGATTTTGCAAATTGCGGCTAAAGATGGCAAACAGCGATCGCCTCTGATTATTGGTGCACATTACGACACGGTTCCTGCCTGTGTTGGTGCAGATGATAATGGCTCAGGTGTGGCTGTACTTTTGGAACTTGCTGAATATCTCTCCGCCAATCCCCTTAAATATCCTGTTCACTTGATCGCCTTTGATATGGAGGAATATGGCTTATCGGGAAGTCATGCCTATGCCAAGAAGCTCAAGGGTGATCGGCAAAAGCTGCGCCTGATGATTTCCTTGGAGATGCTAGGCTATTGCGATCGCAATCCTAATTCACAAAGCTATCCCGCAGGTTTAGACAGGTTTTACCCCAATACAGGCGATTTCATTGGTTTGATCGGCAACATTTCCACAATTCCCGATCTGCTCCATTTGCAGCGTCATATGAAATCTACAGTCCCCTGTGAATGGCTCCCCGCAGGTTGGCGTGGTTTAGCTATACCTGACACGCGCCGCAGCGATCATGCTCCTTTCTGGGATGCAGGCTATAAGGCTTTAATGATTACAGATACGGCAAATATGCGAAATCCTCACTATCACAAAAGTAGCGATCGCCTAGAGACTCTAGATTTAGAATTTCTCACCAATGTTTGCCAAGGCTTAATTGCAGGAATTACATCTCTTCAGTAGGTTTTTGAGTTTGAGGAAGCGTATCCCATAGGGATACGCTTCCTCAAACCTTTTAGGATTGCGATATAATCAAATTAGATATTTACAAATCTTAAAGATTATTTATGAGCGAAGTTTCTAACCCTCTTTTAATTGGTAAAGGTTTACCACCATTTCCAGAAATTAAATCTGAGCATGTGATCCCTGCGGTAACGCAATTGCTGGAAGAAGTGAATGCAAGCTTAACGGATCTCGAAGCAACGCTCGAACCCACATGGTCGGGCTTAGTGGAGCCACTAGAACGTCTCACCGAGCGAATTGGTTGGGCATGGGGTGCGATCGAGCATTTGCTTAGCGTCAGAAACAGTGTTGAACTGCGTGATGCTCACAAGGTAGTTCAGCCTAGTGTAATTAAATTCTTCAACCGCTTTAGCCAAAGTCAGCCAGTTTATAAGGCTTACAAATCAATCTATACATCAGCACAGTGGGATAGTCTCGAGGCTGCCCAAAAACGCATCGTTGAAGCAGCCATCCGCGATGCTGAGCTATCGGGTGTCGGTTTAGAAGGTGAAGCCAAAGAAAAGTTCAATGCAATTCAAATGGAACTTGCGGAACTCTCGACTAACTTCTCAAATCATGTACTAGATGCCACCAAAGCCTTTAGCATGACCCTGACCTTACCCGAAGAGATCGAAGGTTTACCACCAAGTTTATTGGCTCAAGCTGCCCAAGCTGCGCGTCTTGACGGAGACGACAAAGCTACCCCTGAACATGGTCCTTGGTGCATTACCCTCGACTATCCTAGCTATGTTCCATTTATGCAGCATAGCCGCCGCCGTGATTTACGTGAGAAGCTTTATCGCGCTTTCGTCAGTCGTGCCGCCAGTGGTGAATTTGATAATTCGCCATTGATCGATCGCATTCTCGAATTGCGTCAACAAAAGGCAAACTTGCTCGGCTATCCTACCTATGCGGAATTGAGTCTCGCTCGGAAGATGGCTCCTAATGTTGATGCTGTAGAGAAATTGCTAGAAGAATTGCGCCAGTCAAGTTACACCGCCGCCGTTGCAGAATTTGCCGAATTAAAGGAATTTGCCAAATCTCAAGGTGAAACGGAAGAACTGAAGCATTGGGATACTGCTTACTGGTCAGAACGTCAACGCGAAACCAAATTCAACTTTACCGTTGAAGAATTGCGTCCCTATTTCCCCTTGCCAAAAGTCCTCGAAGGTCTCTTTGCCCTCGTAAATCGCCTATTTGGCGTAACCGTAGTTCCTGCGGATGGTAAGGCTCCCATTTGGCATGAGAGCGTACGCTTCTTTGAGATTCAAAACGAAAGCAATGAAGCGATCGCCTATTTCTACCTTGATCCCTACAGCCGTCCTGCCGAAAAGCGTGGTGGGGCATGGATGAATGACTGCATTGGACGTGCTAAGGTCATCGAAGATGGTCAGCCGATCACTCGCTTACCCGTTGCCTATCTCATTTGCAACCAGTCTCCCCCCGTTGATGGCAAGCCTAGCCTGATGACCTTTGGCGAAGTGGAAACCCTCTTCCATGAGTTTGGACATGGCTTACAGCATATGCTCACTAAGGTTGACTATTCGGGTGCTTCTGGTATCAATAATGTAGAATGGGACGCAGTAGAGCTACCCAGCCAATTTATGGAAAACTGGTGCTATGATCGCGCCACCTTGTTTGGCATGGCAAAGCATTATGAAACAGGCGAAACTCTGCCTGAATCCTATTACCAAAAGCTCGTTGATTCCAAGAACTATATGAGTGGTTCGGGAATGTTGCGTCAGTTGCACTTTAGCCTTGTAGATATTGAGCTACACCATCGTTATCAAGTTGGTAGCGGCGAAACTCCCATACAAGTGCGATCGCGCCTTGCAGAAAAAACAATGGTTATCCCCCCCTTGCCTGAAGATAACTTCCTCTGCTCCTTTGGTCATATCTTCGCAGGTGGCTATGCCGCAGGTTACTACAGCTACAAGTGGGCTGAAGTCCTCAGTGCCGATGCCTTTGCTGCATTTGAGGAAGCTGGTCTCGAAAATGAAGAGGCGATCGCTTCGACAGGTAGGCTCTATCGCGATACAGTCTTAGCCCTTGGTGGTAGTAAGCATCCAATGGAAGTCTTCAAGACCTTCCGAGGACGTGAACCTAGCACTGCACCTTTACTTCGTCACAGTGGTTTAGCAAAAGTCTAATCATAGAGGATGCGACATCATAGAGACGTTGCATTGCAACGTCTCTATGATATTGTCTTCTGAGAAAGCCTGAAATGGAACTATGTTGTTGCTTTTGGTCTAATGATGCTAGCAGTATGGTTCGCAGTGGCTTCGACTCCGCTCAGCCAACTTTAGCTGAGCGAAGTCGAAGCTAGATCACCTTGGTGGGACAGTTTTTATCCGCAATAGCCTTATCTCTCTTTTTGTTGAATATATGTCACTATAGCTCTACTTACTTCCTTAATGCGGACAGGTTTACTAATAAAGTCATTCATTCCTGCATCCATACAAGCCTTCTGCTCCTCAGCTAAAGCATCAGCAGTAAGTGCAATAATCCAAGGCTTATTAGGAGAAGCCCGATTTTCTCGAATCCTCTTAGTTGCTGTAATCCCATCCATTACAGGCATTTGCACATCCATGAAGATAATTTCATATTCTGTTGCTGGATTTGGATTGGCTAGAATAGTTAAACATTGCTGTCCGTTTTCAATAATATCTGGCTCATAGCCCAATTTT
The DNA here is from genome assembly GCF_012863495.1 of Pseudanabaena yagii GIHE-NHR1. Taxonomy (NCBI): domain Bacteria; kingdom Bacillati; phylum Cyanobacteriota; class Cyanophyceae; order Pseudanabaenales; family Pseudanabaenaceae; genus Pseudanabaena; species Pseudanabaena yagii. The sequence continues at coordinate 419,182 of NZ_JAAVJL010000002.1, read as the reverse complement.
TTTAGCATGAGTTGTGTAATTTTTTGATTGAGAATATTGTCTTCAACTATCAAAATTTTGATTGGTAATTGCTCAGGAATAATTTCAACATCAATAGAAGCTAAGGAATCTGATGCCTCAATGGACTGATTACTATCATGGACAGGTAAATCGATCGCAAAATGAAATATTGAACCTTGAGATGGCGTATTAGTTCTTGCAATATTCCAATCTGGGGGAGGACTACCACCGATATTGCCAAGGCTTTCTACCCATATTGTACCGCCCATTAACTCGACGAGACGTTTGCAAATCGCTAGTCCTAATCCAGTACCGCCAAATTGACGATTGATGGAAGTATCTGCTTGCATAAATGGTTTAAATAAATTGCCAATATGCTCACTGTTAATACCAATACCTGTATCTGCGATCGCAAATCTCAATTCGTAGGTATTAGCTGTCATAGACTTGCCACTAACTGCGATTGTAATACTTCCTTGCTCCGTAAACTTGATCGCATTGCCAATTAAGTTAATCAATATTTGACGTAATCGCGGACTATCACCAATAAACATCTTGGGAATATTGGGCTGAATCTGGTAGCGCAGATTAATACCTTTATCAAATGCTTGTTTGCTCAATAGATTACAAGCAGAATTTAAGGTGTCAATCAAATTAAATTCTTTCGCTTCTAGATTCAATTTGCCTGATTCAATTTTGGATAAATCTAAAATGTCGTTAATGATAGTTAACAGGGCATCACCACTATCTAAGATGATTTGCACAAAATGCTTTTGATCATCCCTAAGAGGTGTAGTCGCTAGTAGTTGTGCCATTCCAATTACTCCATTCATCGGAGTACGGATTTCATGGCTCATATTAGCGAGAAATTCACTCTTAGCTTTATTGGCAGTTTCGGCTGATTCCTTAGCTTGCGCTAATTTAATTTCTGTTTGTTTACGTTCTGCGAGTTCTAGTTGTAACTGTTGATAGAGTGTTGCTTGTTGAATGGCGATCGCAAGTTGGTTAGAGATCGCTTGTGCTAGCTCAATTTCTTGGGACTCCCAAGGTTTGACGTTATAAGTTTTACGTGAACTGAGACAGCCCCATACTTGATCGTTTACAACAATTGGAACCAGTAACCAAGCTCCAGAAGCATGTTCCGCTAATTCACGATTAATTTCATCTTCAATTTCATTCGCATCATCAACTTGCACAATCTCCATGCGTTTGAGACGCTCAGCAAAAGGATTACCCTCATCAGGAATCTCTAACCCAACCTTGTTAAAAACTTCTGATCCATCCAGAAAGACGGCAACCTGTCTCCAGATTTTTCGCTCTGGCAAATATTTAACGATTGTGACCTGCTCTAAATTGAGTAAATTAGCGATCGCATTAGTTGCCGCCTTAAATACAACTTCTAAGTCTAGGGAATTGCGAATAGTTTGCACAAAATGATTAATCATTTGTTCACGTTTCAAACTATTTTGTAACGCTAATTCCATCTTTTTGCGGTCATTGATATCTAAGATCACGCCAACCATCCGAACTGCTTTACCTGATTTATCGTAAATCCCTCTACCTTTACTTAGAACCCAGTAGATATCTCCTTGTGGTTGGACGATGCGATACTCCATATCTAGCACTGTGCAGTTTTCTAGCGCATTTATGAAAGCAACTTCTACCCATTCCAAATCATCGGGATGTACTCGATTACGCCATGTTACATAACTACTTTCATACTCATTAGCGTTTACTCCCAATAAGTTAAATTTATTTGTATTCCATATTGCCTTACCTGTTGCTAGATCTAAGTCCCAAGTACCTACTTGACTTAAATCGGTAGAAAGCCTGCGTTGCTCTTCACTTTTTTGTAATGCTTCTATCAGTTGACTTTGGGTAATGGCGATCGCGACTTGGTTAGCCAATTGTTGCATGAGGTCAATTTCGGATTCTGTCCATTGTCTAGGGCGATCGCATTGATTGACAATGAGCAATCCCCATAGCCGTTCAGATTGCATAATTGGTACAACAATATCGGCTTTGACAGCGTTCTGACGCAAAAACTCGGTATGAATAGCACTAATATTAGCGGTATCGATATTATCGATCTTGCTAAATATGCCTTGGTGATAGGGTTTATAATATTCTTCACGAACAGAGGGAGTGACTTGACCAGTGACTGGTGCAAACTGACCCGTCACAGTTTCTTTTAAGATAATTCCTGAACCATCATCCTGAATTTGGCAAATTAATGCTCGATCTACTTGAAGGATTCTTTTGATTTCAGCAACAGTTGTTGTTAAGATATCATCTATTTTAAGAGATTGACGGATTTTGAGCGTGACTTCAGAAAGTAGCTGTGTCATTTGATATTGACGTTGTAGCTCTTCTTCAGCATACTTACGATCGCTAATATCGCGGACAACCACAATTGCGGAATTATCTTCAAACGGAACTACTCGCACGTCTTCATAGGCTAAGCAATTGTTGACCATAAAGCTTTGTTCGAGAGTCTGCATTTCTCTAGTAGCAATTGCTTTCTGAATCGCTGTTATCTGCCGATTGGTAATTGATTCTGGCAGTAGTTCCGTAATTTTTTTGCCAATGCGATCAATATTTGGCGGGATAAGGTCATGGTCTGCGTTATTGTGAATTGATTCAAGATAAGTGCCATCTTCAGCAAATAAATTGATCAGATCTGGCAATGAGGTCAGGATAGAACGCAACTTATTCTCGCTCGTTTGCAGGGCTAATGTCCGTTCTTGGATTTGGCACTCTAGGGAATTATTGAGATTTTGGAGATTCTGATAGATTTCTGCTTGCTGAATAGCGATCGCAATTTGGACAGACATCTGCTGAAGTAATTGAATTTCACCATCTTTCCATATACGGGGCGCAGAACATTGATGGGCAATGAGTAGTCCCCATAACGATGGATCTTGGGGATGCCGCAAATCATGGAGATGATGATTCATCGATTCGGATAGCAGGATCGGCACAACAATATTTGCTCTTACCTGAAAACCCTCTAACATTTGCACATGGCAATCCGCAAAATTAGCGTTATATATATCCGAAGCTACTAAAACCCTGCCTTTTTTATATTCGTGGATTTGCCCATTGGCATGAGTATTAATACAATCTTCCTCAGAGACTGCATTCATACAAGACTGCCAAGGATCAACCACAGTTTCTGCCACAATCCGCCGACTCATGTCTTGATTAAATTTATAAATCAGAGTGCGATCAGCCTGCAAGAACTTCTGAATTTCTTGAGTGACGGTCTGACAGATACCTTCTAAATTTAAAAACTGCCGAATATTTAAAGAGAGATGATTAATCAGAGCTTCCCGTCTTCGAGACTGCTCTAGTTGATATCTCAAGGCGATATGCTCTAGTAAGCTATGGATACTCTGTCGCAATGAAAATTCTGTGATGTCATTTTTGACTAGATAATCAAAGGCTCCCAACTTCATGGCATTCACAGCCACTCTCTCATCACCATGACCAGTCAGCATGATTACGGGCAATTTTGGGTCGAGGATGCCACTATTCGATGCGTTTTTGGCTAGGAGATAGGCTCGGATGGATTCTAGAAATTTCAGCCCGTTGCCATCACGCAAATTAAAGTCAACCAAAGTCACATCAGGCTGTTGTGATCGCCAAAGTTCCATTGCTTGATCGATCGTATCTGCTTCTAAGATGCGATAGGTATTCTGCGTATCTCTTTGAATATATTGACGACATAGTAAGCGATCGCTATCAGAATCATCCAAAATCAGAATAGTTACAGCATCTGGCATTATTTAACCCAAAATTTAAGATCAATAAGGCTTGACTGTATAACTATCTAGAATTTCGCGTCCGCGACGAGTCAATGTTTCTGAACCCTCTAGCATTAGTAGGTATTGCCCTCGATCCAAACAATTTCGGCAAGAAATTGACAGGCTACTCTTAAAAAACCATCCATATAAAGTTCCAATCACGCCCCCAATCGCAATACCAATAATTCCTGAGGTTGAGGCGATCGTTAGTAGTGTTTGATACCAATCAAGATTCGGCAATTGCAAGTTAAAAATCAGATGCAAAATCATCCCCATGAGAATGCTGAACGCTCCCACCCAAAACATTCCCCGCTTGGCATAACGCCATGTCGTGCGGGTAGGATTAAATAGCCCAACGCTATCGGGGCTACTGTAGCCCTTGCCAACTAGTGCTAAATTTTCTGGAGAAATACCATGACATTGAAGAAGACGATATGCTTCAAAGGCTGAGGATTCGTCAGGTAAGACAGCAATCATCAGGCGGGAATGTTTAGATCGAGTGTGTGTCACAATTGCTGCCTGCTATCTTCTGAAAAGTATAGTGTTGTACAAAGTAAGTACATACTCATTTGTAAAACAAAAAATCAATTACAGCTAAGGATTTGCGGTACTCGTTTTGTCTGCAACAGAACAAATACCACTCTAGAATCAGAACGTTAGGATATACCTACTTAGATTCTACAAAATTTCATGCAATTTAATCTAGGCATAAGCTTAAATTAAACCCAAATTTCTGTTACAGCACAATGTGCTGGGTTAAAAACCAGAGAAATTTTTGAAAGCGTGGCAAAGCCACGCTTTCAAAAATTTCTCTTTATTGCTTTGTGCTTTCATAAAATTAGAATAAATTTTCAAAAGGATTGCTTTGCAATCCTTTTGAAAATTTATTCTAATTTAGCGATCGCTTGCTGATTTATTAACAATTTGTCAGTAAGTAAGTCTTTAATCGTGGCAATTAAGACACGGCGCTCATCAATGGCAAAATCCACAGCAATGCGATCGCTACCTAATTGTCCGAGGGGTTCGAGGCGAGCAATACAAACCTGACTTGGCTCAGCTTGCTCCTGATTAATCACCTGATAGTTGTTGCTAGAGTCATGTATAGGGGCATTTCTGCTATTAATTGCGAGGGAACGAAAATCTGACTGTTTTAATAGTTGACTGCTGGTCATTCGTCCTGAGCCATCATAGGTAACTTCTGCTTGGGAAATATCCGCAACTTCGCCGATGTCTAGCCAGATTTCTGCTTGTCCTGTGATCGCGGCTTGTAGGATCAGTGGTTCGGGACGCTGACAAGGATATTTTACCCCCTTCTCAAATAGGGTATAGAAAGAATATTGATTGAGGTAGGGTTCCCACAGGCGAATCGCATAGCTATGGCGGAGATGGTCTTCGATCGCGATCGCCTGTCCTAAAGCTAAGGCTCCATGAGCAACTGCTTCAAAAGGTTTACCAAGTTTGACTTTAGATTTACCGAAATAGGAAATGATTAATTGCTGAATTGCGACAATTTGGCAACTTCCCCCAACTAAGAGAACTTGCTCAATGGCTGCCTTGCTCGTGCCTTTATTGAGAGCAAGCGTTAGCACTTCATCAATTGCTTCGCGTAACTGTTCGAGCATTTGATTTTGTTCGAGAATATCAGTCAATTCCGCTTGCGTCAGACTCATTTCATGGGAGATCATCTGCTCATCTAGCCAAGTTTCCGTTACTTCTGTAACCAGCGACAATTTAATCTTGATCTGTTCCGCAAGTTTTAAAATTTTTAGCCAATCAACTTCACTAATTTGCGATCGCGCCATTCCCCATTGACGCAAAAAATGTTCAGTAATCCAGCGATCAACATCGATCCCGCCGATATAAGCATCGGATTTCGCGATCGCTTCGGCTTTGGTAACTTGAGATTTTTCATTAATTGGGGCAGTACGCACCAGACTGAGATCTAAGGTTCCACCACCAAAATCAATTACCAATACCAACGCATTGGGACGGGTCACGGCATAGCCTAAGGCAGCCGCCGTAGATTCATCAATAATTTGCAGATTTGGAACTTGAATCTTGTCAGCAAAGCTATGAAACCAGTTGAGATATGCCTCAAAAGCCCCCACAGGAACGGTTAAGATTAATTGGGCCGGTTCAATATTTTGTAATCGTAAGCGTTGCCATAGTTCCATCAAAAAGATTTCAGCGATCGCTTCCACATCGTAACGTTCACCATCAATCTCGCGATCAGGCGATCGGAAATTTGCGACAATATCCCGCTTAAAGCCTTGAAATAGACGTTTTGAGTGATCCTGCGATTGGAGTTGTATTCCTGCTTGTTTTTCCGCCTGTTTACCAAAGAAAAATTGCTGCTTACCACTGACATAGACCAAACTGGGGACTAAACAAGCGAAACCGTCAGGAGTAGCAAAATCGCAGGAAATGTCATCAAAGCATAAAGTTTTGGGTGTAGATATATCGCGATCGCCTTGAGAAGTGAGTATGGCGATCGCCGTATTACTTGTACCAAAATCAATCGCAATGATCGTCATCTTCAATTCCCAATAATCCTAGTCAGAGTTTTTATTTTGCTGAAGACAAAATAAAAACTCAAAACCCATGTTCGATATACGCACGATTGCCGCCAGATTGTTGAGCTTGCTCCAGCGATCGCTTAGCGAGGAAAATTAATTCACTGAAACTAATATCAGGCTCGTTATTGAAATTCGTTTCACTCTTTTGATTGGCTAATTGTTTTATCACTCCACCAACGCTAACTGTGAGGGGAAACAGTAAACCCGAAGATACGGAGATCGGATGGCTGCGAATACTAGCTAGTAGATCATTAGCAAGCTGTGAGCCACTTTGGGCATCCATATGTGGTGTCACACAGACAAATTCATCTAGTCCATACCGATACAACAGACTATTCGCCGCGCAGTTATGACTCAATCTGCCTGCGATCGCCTTAATAGTTTCATTACCCACTTTATCTCCATAGGACTGAGTAACCTGTTGAAACTGATCGATATCAATTACTAAGATACTAAGAAAGCTATAGCCTTTATAATTTCCAAATCCTTTAAACTGCTGCATCATTTTGGGAATAATCCCTGCAAATGCTTGCTCATTCAAAACTTTAGTTAAGGGATCGGATAATGTCAGGGCATCTAACAAATCATTTTGCGCTAATAGTCTTTGATTAGTCCATGTTAAAGACTGAACTAACGCGCTAATTCTTAGCCCTGTTCGTAATCTCACCTTTAGCTCAGCGCTATCTATCGGACTATTGAGAAAATCATCTACCCCTGTATCTAGACCGATCTGGCGTTGTTGAGAATTCAACGCCTCTACAATCAAGACAAAGTAGGTAGCGCTCAGCTCAGGATAAGCCAGATTCGATTTCACCCGATGACATAGTGCTAAGCCCGAAACATCAGGAATTGTCCAGTCCGCTAGCACAATTACAGGTCTTTTTTGGAGAATTATTTCCCAAGCCTTCTCGCCACTGGGTTCAGTGATGTAGTTATATTTTTCTGAGGATAAAACTTCTGCAACTTCAGACAGTAGCTTAAGATCGCCACTAGTAACTAGAATTAGCGAATTGCGACGATAATATTTTAATCTGCGAAAATCCAAGGTATTTGCCTCGCCCTATCTAAATTCCCAAAAAACCACCTTGTCACCGCCGAGTTGACAGCGCCAAGCGCTATCCGAAATGTCAAGAAGTTTGGTTAAAAGTCTGCCTAAGTAAAACTTTTAACTAGTGCAGCTTTTAACCAAAATATTTCTGTTTACTAGAGAAAAATGTAATGAATTATTTTTTCCCCCATCCAAATAGACCTCCCTTCTTCTCAGGAGCCTTGGCAGGAGTTTGAGCCTGTGCAGCACTCACTTGATTAATGTACTTCAGAGCAGTTGGTTCTTTTGGATCAAGTTTTAGAGCCTTTTGGAAACTTACTTTAGCGATCGCTGCCGCATTTTGATTCATCTGCACTAGACCTTTGAGGGCATAGACTTTGGCATTATTAGGATCTAGTTTCTCGGCGGCGATTAACTCCTTGAGCGCATCCGTCCATTGCTTTTTCCCAATAAATAGCTCTGCCATGTTGAGGTTCCGCAGTGCGGGAGATTGGGCAGGTTTTGGAGCAACACTGGGCTGACCATTGCCATTTTGAGCCACCGTTTGACTGGGTGACTGACTGGGGGATTGACTGAATGCGGGAGCCGCCGCACTGCTGCCTGTCGTAAAGCTGAGGCTAGATTGCGTCATTAAATACACAAGATTTAATTCGCTGAGAGTTGCCGTATATTCCAAAATCGACTCTAGGGTTTCGTATTGCTTTGGGGCAACTTGTTCCACGAATTGCGTATAGGTGATTTCGTGGGGTAGCCGATATAGTTTTTGAGCAATTTCCGTACTTAGGGTGAGTGCAGTGCCTTTTTGTTTTTGAGTCTGAGCAAATATTCTCAAGGTGGCTAAATATTCACCGCGATCGCGATCGCTATTTAGCACTTGATAAGCAGGACTAACCATCTTAGAAAAATATTTGGTTGCGGTGTCCTTTTCTTCATCAGTGCGCCCAAAAACGTCGGGATGCAAGATTTTAGCAAGCTTGAGAAATTTTTTGCGAATGTGAGCCGCATCGGTATTTAACGGTAGACCGAGTATGGCGTAATGATCGCTAACACCGAAGCTGGCAAGTCCTTTGTCGATTTTAAAGTTTTCTGGCTTTCCCACAGGTTCCACCTCTTAAGTATCTGTTCGAGTTTACCGTCTTGAATCATCTCAGTTAAAGCCTTATCGATCGCTTTTTTAAGGGATACATCATCCTTATTGATGATCGCTACTAAGCGAATCGGGATTAAAGGCTCACCGACAATTATAAAGTTAGGATTGTTTCGTACCTGCCACACCGCTACAGGCTCATCAAGAATCATCGCATCGAGTTGGCGATCGCGTAATTGGATAATCATCCGATCAAGATCCCTTGATGAAAATAGCCGAATGGCGTTGCCCCTATTTTTATTATAGGTTTCCGCGATCGCTGCACCACCACTATTAGCAACAACTCCTACCCGCTTACCGATCATGTCACGCAAGGATTTAATTTGCGTACCATCAGCTCGAATCAGCAATCGCTGAGCACTGCGATAATAGGGCAAGGATTCTATAAATTTACCCTTGGTATCACCATTTTCTAGCGCACCCTCTTCCCGCGCACTGAGTAAGAGATCAACTTGTCTGGAAGCTAAATTCTCAGGCTGAGTTGTCCAAGGAACATTAATCGGACGTGGCTCAATATTTAATCTTGACGCAATTTCTTGAAGAATTTCTAGCTCAAATCCATCATAAAATTGGGTTTTGGCGTTCCAGAACATATAGGGACCACCAATTGCGGCATCAATTCCTACTCGCAAGTGCCCACGACGCATCACAATCCCTAGGCTACTATCTTCAGCAAATGTAGGGGCAGGGAATGGGACAATGTTGCTGACAACTCCAAGACTTACGCCTGCATAGATTGCCCAATAAGTGAATTTTTGGATGTACTTCAACATTTAATTATGCGTGCTTTTCTCGGCAATTCTAAGAATATAGTGTAAAGCGCTGTAGGTTTGAATATAGTGTAAAGCGCTGTAGGTTTATAGTACTAGTGTTGCAAAATTCGATAGAAAGTAGTCTTGCCTGGATATTGATCAAATGCTCCTTCAAAAGTTGTACCTGTGAGCCACGAAAATTCCGATTTAAAGGGAGAATTTGACAGAATTAAACGACAGCCATCATTCATACAAATACCAATATGCCACTGTCCATTGGTGTAGTCTGTACCATTAGCGATCGCAATATCTCCGCGTACAGCTTGCTTTTGGTCAATGCGTTTACCCTGACCTTTATCTAAGTCTGCAACTATAGAAGGAACATATAGAGTATTCTGCCCAACTTGATAGCCCAAGGCGCGATCAAGCACCATATTTACCATACGCGCACAGGCTAACTTGCCATTACTAGTATTCGGTTCATACAGACTACTTCTACCCAAAAGGTCACGGGATAAAGCAGTTTGAAAAATTTTTTCAGGAGTCTTTAAGTCATTTTTAGTATTGGTATTTCCAGAATTGTATCCAGAATTTGGGCGCTGATTTGCTTGGATTACCTTGCGCAGTTCTTGGTATTTAGGCTCACTAGCTGTTAAGTCAGTAGTACGCGCCTTATAAGCATCGTATTGAACCTTGCCCCATTGCATCACTGGTTTGCCTACTACCGCTAAAATTGCGAGAATGCCCACAGTGATCAAAAATCCTCTGCTTACTTTGGGGCGAGTTCCAGATTTTGGTAGCTCATTCTCACTCATATTTCTAGCCTCTGTGACGGTTTAAGACGGACTCAGTATGATTTATAGAATTAGCGGTGGGAAATTTTGTTGCCTAAACGTTTAATCTAAAGCCATAATCTCGTGCATGGATCAACCTTCACGACTACAAAAATCATGAAACTTAAAGCCCTTATCCCTTCAAGTAGTCCGTTTACCGTAGCGAATAAGCGGCGATCGCGGACTTATTTGGGCAGAGCATTACTCATCTTGACCTGCTCTTTGGCAAGTATAGGTACAGGCGAGTTGATCCCCTTAGCCGCGATCGCTCAACCTTTGTTGTTAGCCCAATCTAACAATAAAGGTTATGGCTTAGGTTTACCCAAAAGTGCAAGTACAGGGGGAGGGACGAGGCTTGTGAATAGAGATAGCCTTGAAACAGATGAAAATGCTCCTAATACGCAACCTCGACGTGGGGTTATACCTTCGATACGTAGCAGAGATAGATCCCCAGCATTACTAATGCGACAGCTACAGCCACAACCTCTCCTAACATTGATTACGCCTGAGGATGGTGGGCGGACAGCCAATGCTCAACCTACTTTGTATTGGTATTTGTATGATCAACCCAAACAAATGTCTTCATCTACTAATGATCTTGAGCATCATGTCAACAAAACGGATGAGTCGACTCACACAACAGAGTCTCAGGATTGTTTTGTTGGACAACTTCGTGTCATCTTGACGGAGGATCAAAAGGACACAACGACAATATTTCAAACTAAGTTAACAATGAAGAGTGGTTTGTCCAGCTTCAAATTGCCGATCGCAGCTTCTTTGCAATCATCTAAAAGCTACCGTTGGGAAATCACATTACCAGCTCAACAAAATGAACTGGAAGAGGACGTAATTGTAAGTGGCTGGATTGTATATTCCCCTCCTGAAAGTAGTCTGCAAAAGTCTTTGATGCGTGCTTTGACAACTCGCGATCGCGCCAAGATTTATGCTGAAGCGGGATATTGGTTTGAGGCGATCGATGGTTATACCCGTTGGCTAAAAATTAATCCTAAGGATCTCAAAACAAGAAATGCCAGAAATGAAATCTTGAAATCAGGATTTGCTACCAATCAAAACTTAGATATTGATGCTTTTATTGGGTTACTAAATACCGACGCAACAAAATCATCAGTTAAGTAGTGTTTGTCTCTCTTTGCTCATCCCTATTTTTAATCTGACTAATTTACTGTAAATATCAGCAAATAACAGAAAACAGTATGAAATTAAGCGATGGAACCCAGAATTTTTGGTCACAAATTAGAGGATATTCTCTTTCTTCTGCCTTGACTATTGCAGTTGCTTTTCACTTTTATGGATGGAGAGTAGCTAGTATAATTGCTTTTTTTCTGTTTATTTGTTTTATTTGGTTGCTGTCAGATATTAAGGAAAAACTAATCAGATCACAATCGGATAAATTTAATTATGAAACTGCTAGTATTGAAGACTATCCACTCTTAAATTTTAATTGGTTCCAAGATCAAACTAATCAATTAGAACTTCTTGGATTTGTGCAGGTTATGGATTATAAAATCGCACAAACATCAGGCTTTGCGAAGTGTTTTGCTCATCCAGACAATTATTGTTATGCAGAAGTAAACGAGGTTTTTAAAGCAACTGGAGAATCATTTTCTAGAAATGTCTCAATTATGAGTAGCCTAGAGCAAGGCTGGACATTAAGTAGCATTAATCAAGAGGTAAGTATTACAGCTAGTATTGCTTACGGTTTCTGGCGTAATCCTAGAAGTGTGCGTATTTATTATCCTACTCTTAGCCTAGAGGAGCTATTTCATAAGCATTTACAAATGAGGCAGCAAATGATTACTAATATTGGTGTAGCTCTATTAACAGATGTTTCTTGGGATAACTATGTTGAGAAACAGCAGGAAGCGACTATCTACCGTAAAAAGGCTGTGAAACAAAAATCATTACTGTTAGCAATGATAGATGTGACGAAATTCGAGTTAAATCCTAAATCGGAATGGTTGGGAGATTACGCTAAATTCGTCAAATAAATAATATAAAAAACAACGTGTAATTAAGTTACACATCAAGCATAAAAATATGGATAATAAAAAAATTTTATTTGTGAGCTATACCGCAGTTTTAGGTGGGGGAGAACTTTGTTTAATCGATTTTGCTAATGCTTATCGTGAAACTAGTCAGGTAGTGCTGCTCACCGATGGAATTTTAAAAACACGATTGGAAGATTTAGGGGTCAAGGTTGAGGTTTTGCAAGCATCGCGATCACTTGCTGATGTCAAGCTATCAAGTGGGCTAGGCTCATCTCTGAAATCTATTGGTGATCTCTGGCGACTTGGCAAACAGATTGCCAATAAAAGTCAAGCCTTTGATTTAATCCATGCCAATAATCAAAAAGGATTTGTGGTGGCGGCGATCGCAAGATTATTGGGTGGTGCACCTGTAGTTTGGCACTTGCATGATATTTTGACCGCCGATATTTTTAGTGCAACCAATCGTAGGATCGCAGTTACCTTAGCGAATTGGTTTGCTACGAGAGTAATTGTCAATTCTCAAGCGACAGCAGACGCATTTATTGCCGCAGGGGGCAATCGCCGACTATTACGCACGGTATATAACGGATTTGATAGTGAAAAGTTTGATCAAGTTGATGATAATCAAGCCACTTTGCGAGAGGAATTAGGCATTCCCCGCGATCGCCCTTTAGTGGGAATGTTCAGTCGGCTGTCTTACTGGAAAGGGCAACATATTTTATTAGAAGCTGCTAGTCAACTCCCTGATGTCCATGTGTTGCTAGTCGGTGATGCGCTTTTTGGCGAAGCAGAGTATAGGGAAAAGCTGAAAAATATTGCGGCGCAAGAGAGTCTCAAGGGTCGTGTGCATTGGCTCGGCTTTCGGCAAGATATTCCCGCCTTAATGAAAGCTTGCGATGCGATCGCCCATTGTTCAACTGCTCCTGAACCCTTTGGGCGCGTAATTGTCGAGGCGCAATTATCGAAAAGACCTGCGATCGCAACTATCGGTGGTGGTACTAGCGAAATTATTACCAATGGCGTGACAGGTTTATTAATTCCTCCTAACGATCCGCAATTACTGGCGGCTGCCATGCAACAAATTTTTAGCGATCGCGAAGCAACCCAAAAGATGGTCGAAGCTGCCTATAGCCAAGCAAAATTAAAGTTCTCAATTCCCTCTGTCTGTGCCGAATTTGAAATGGCGATCGCCTAATTCTTGTGGATTATTCATTGATGTTTAGAAGGAGACGATAGTTCAAGAATGATCGATAACATTTGTAAATTCTTAGCAGAAAGCTTTTCCAGTGACTTTGCCAGTTGGATCTTAGGCGAATCCATAACCCTCACCAAACTCGAACCATCAGAACTCTCAACCGAGCCAATTCGTGTCGACTCAGTCATATTTCTGGAATCCTCAGAAATTATCCTGCACATCGAGTTTCAGACCGATCCCAATAAAAATATCCCCTTTCGTATGGCAGACTATCGCCTACGCCTATATCGCAAATTCCCTGAAAAGCAAACCCATCAAGTCGTTATCTATCTAAGTCCCAGTCAATCACCACTAGTCCATGAAACCACATTCACCCTTAGAGAGCTAAACCATCGCTTTAACGTCATCCGACTATGGGAACAACCCACGGAAATATTTCAGCAATACCAAGGACTATTACCCTTTGCCACCCTATCTCAGACTAACAACCCAGAAGCAACCTTAAGACAAGTCGCCAAACAAATTGAAAATATTGCCGATAAGCAGGTACAGAGCAACGTAGCCGCCTCAACCGCTATAATATCTGGCATAGCCCTAAGCAAAGAAATCATCCAAAGATTACTCAGGAGCGAAATTATGAAAGAATCCTTAGTACAGGACAAAAAGTTGCAAAAGTAGGCAGGGAGGGGTTTTATAAAAGATAACCACATCGTAAATAAAACCCCTATGAAAGAGATTAACCTATTCCGAGAAAAGTTGCAGCAACATCTGCAATGGAATCAGCAATTCTCATTATGAAAAATTAACTACTGTTGGGAGGGAGATCTAACTCCAAACCTTGAATCATAAAAGTCAAAAGATGATCCCAACTATCAAAAACAAGATATCGAGTCAAGGCGCGTAAATCGTTAAAAAAGGTTTTGCGGGTTGGCAAATGAGAGCGCAATAACTGGTACTTGTCATCGACCAATTCCAATAACGTGTGAAATAGTAGGGACAAAATATTGAGGGTGGCTAGGAATGAAGCAAGATGCTCCTTGCCATGTCCAAAGTTGTGTTCTAGGTTGTAGCCCTTAGTTTTGAGAGTATTGTTATTCTCATTTTCCACTTTCCAACGAGTACGACCAGCCAGCACGATTTCCACCACTGTTTGCTCAGTAATCAGGTGATTGGTGGCAAAAGAGTTTTTGTAAACTACCTTGCCATCAGGTCTAGTCACAGTTAGTTCACACCAGTTAACCAGCAAAGCATCGTCACCATCTTTGATAGGTAGCCCATTGACATATTGGTAGGTATAGGTCTCTTGAACTTTCCCTGTCCACTTATTGACAACCACCGTTGGCAAAGCAATCCCTTCTATATGCTCATAGATAGTGGGGTGAGATTCGGGGCGGCAGACTAAGATGAAGTTGAACTGTTGCTCTAATAGCATTTGGCAGAGGGGTTGGCGAGAATAAAGGTCATCACCCAAAACAGTTACCTTGAATGCACTGTACTTACTGCCATGTTGTAACAACCATCTTTTGGCGGCTGTATTCTCACAGTCTTGCTTGTCATTTCCATCCTGCGGCACAATAAATTCTGGTACTAGGGGAATCACTTGCGATTGATGTGGACTGACGATAACTGGCGTAACTACGCTATGAAAATAATGAATTTCTCCTGATTTCATTTTCCTACTCGAACAATGGTGACAGTGTATTTGTTTTGAACTAAAGTACTCTGTCCCATCTAGCGCCATTAATAGATTGTTGGCGAATCCTCGAAATCTTTGCAGTTTCCCCTTTTGCTCTATCGTCTCCAAGATTGTCTCGAACACTGGAAACATTTCTTTAGGTTGCACTGGGTCTAGCAAGTCTCGGATATGGTTATCCGTTGGTATTTTA
Source organism: Pseudanabaena yagii GIHE-NHR1 (assembly GCF_012863495.1). Taxonomy (NCBI): domain Bacteria; kingdom Bacillati; phylum Cyanobacteriota; class Cyanophyceae; order Pseudanabaenales; family Pseudanabaenaceae; genus Pseudanabaena; species Pseudanabaena yagii. Next base: position 403,930 of record NZ_JAAVJL010000002.1, on the reverse strand, counting down.
TGCACCCCAAATAAACTTTGGGCGTTGCTTCGCCCTTTTGTCTGCTCCATTGTCCGCTGGTAAGACAAGAATGATGGACTTTGAGTGAAAAATACACTGAATGCACTCATGGCTGCATCTTCCATGCCATAGCGACTATTTTTGCCTGTCCGCTTGTCTGGCAATGATTCTAGTTGTTGTCGGAAAATTTCTACAATTCTGTCGAATGAGCCTTGTGCTTTCAAAGCTCTTCCCCTAAATCAATCATCATGTTATTTACAATATCCCTATATCAACGGTTTGACTAGCCTTCGTTCATAATGAGAATTGCTGGCAATGGAATAGAGCAAGACTAGCCTTTGTGTCCATGTTCTTGATCGCGCTAATGCGAGTAAAGACAGTAAACCTAGCTGAAATTGCCACAGGATTTAGTGGTTATGCCAAAGTCGAATCACACTATAAGAGGTTACAGAGATTTTTTCGAGACTTTGAAGTGGACTATGAAAAGATCGCACTCATGGTCGTCAAAGTCATGCAAATCCCCGAACCTTGGGTAATTTCTATCGACCGCACCGATTGGGAATTCGGTAAAACCGTGTTTAATGTGCTGACATTGGGAATAGTGCATTACGGTATTGCATTCCCGTTGGTATGGATGATGCTGGACAAAAAAGGTAACTCAAACACCCGTGAGCGCTGTGAATTGTGTAATCGATTTCTGGAAATATTTGGAGACCGCAAAATCGACTTTTTGAGTGCAGACCGAGAGTTTGTCGGTGAGGATTGGTTAGATTACTTGTTGTGTGAACCATGTAACCGTTTTCGTATCCGCATTCGTAAAAATACTTTGCTCAATGACGGGCAGAAAAAACTGCGTGCCGACATTTGTTTTCAAGACCTCCAAGTTGGTCAGTCCAAAGTATTGTCCAAGCCCAGAAAGGTTTGGAACCATTGGCTTCGTATAGCCGCTATGCGTCTTGATGATGGCGATTTATTAATTGTCGCGACGACTCATGACCCTGATACGGCTATTGCTGACTATGCTAAGCGTTGGGCTATTGAGACTTTATTCGGGTGCTTTAAAACCCGTGGCTTTTGTTTGGAGTCCACTCATCTTCAAGATCCTGAACGTCTTTCCAAACTAATTGCTTTGCTTACTCTGGCTTTATGTTGGGCTTTTTCTTCTGGGCTTTGGTTGGCTCAACTAAATCCCCTCAAGCCTAAAAAACACGGTCGTCTTCCTAAAAGCATTTTTCGCCTTGGTTTTGATTTCCTTCGTCACATCATCTTTGACTTACATCTCAATTCTCAAGCCTTCTTTAACTCCATTAAATTTTTGTCCTGTACTTAGGAAAGAATCAGTAATTTATCAAGAAATCTTACGAGAAGGCTTGGCTGAAGGATTAGCTGAAGGTAAGGCCAAAGGATTAGCTGAAGGTAAGGCAAAAGGCTTGGCTGAGGGTAAGGCGAAAGGCTTGGCTGAGGCAACTAATCAAATTGCTCTTAATATGTTGCGTTCTAATATGTCCACAGATTTAATTGCTCAGGTTACAGGGTTAACTCTTAAACAAATCGAAAAATTGCAAAAACTCGCCGCAAAGCAATCTCAATCACCCAAATCGTCACAGACAAAGCGCTCATAAAAGTCTTAGCCTTTACTAGAAAAGCGATCGCCAATAAATAAAAAACAATTTAAGGGTGTGTGGCTTAGCCACACACCCTTAATTACTCTCTGCTGTGAGGACAGATAATCGTAAAAGTCATCAAATAACAATATCCAACCTAAATCGCTTATCTATTGGTGTATTTGAGGTTGTAAGGTTTATAAAAGTATTTTTTTTAAGAGTAGTCGAGGCGTTAAATGCTAACAGACAGCGATCGCGTTCAGGTTCTAAGTGAAGCTTTGCCCTACATGCAGCAATTTGCGGGGCGTACCATTGTCGTCAAATATGGTGGGGCGGCAATGAAAGAAGAAAATCTTCGGCAGGACGTGATCCGCGATGTCGTCACGATGTCATTTATGGGATTGCGCCCAGTACTAGTGCATGGTGGCGGGCCCGAAATCAATACATGGCTCACCAAACTGAACATCGAGCCACAGTTTATCAATGGATTGCGGGTTACCGATGCCGCCACTATGGAAGTTGTGGAAATGGTGCTAGTTGGTCGAGTCAACAAGCAGATCGTAGAAATGATTAACCTCGCAGGTGGCTCTGGTGTCGGTCTATGCGGTAAGGATGGCAATCTGATTCGTGCGCGTCCCCAAGGCAATGATGCGATCGGCTTTGTGGGTGAAGTCAGTGGCATTAATATCGGTCTGCTCTCAACCCTACTCGAAGCAGGACATATTCCCGTTGTATCTAGTGTCGCGACCGATGAAACAGGTCAGTCCTACAACATCAATGCGGATACCGTCGCTGGTGAACTCGCCGCCGCTTTGGGAGCGGAGAAATTGATTCTCCTCACCGACATTGCAGGTATTCTCCATAATTACAAAGATCCCAGTACGCTCTATCGCAGTTTGACGATCAGCAAAGCTAGAGAACTGATGAATGAAAATGTCGTCAGTGGTGGCATGATTCCTAAAGTTCAGTGCTGTGTGCGATCGCTAGCGCAGGGGGTAAAAGCTGCACATATTGTCGATGGGCGCGTACCACATTCTCTATTACTGGAAATCTTTACTAACAGTGGCGTTGGTTCTATGATTGTCGCTTCTGAAACAGCTCTTTAACTAAACAGAAGAATGCCCCCAAAGGGGGCATTCTTCTGTTTAGTTAGTTTTACAATCCTGATAGAGCTTCTTAAATTTTTGCTGCTGCATATTGTGATCCACAATTGGTAGAGGATAATCGCGCTTTTTGCATTGATGTGGTGGAATATTCCCACTCAAAAGCTCGGCTGTAGTCAATCCCTGTAATTCAGGCAACCACCGCAAAATATACTCACCTTCTGGATCATACTTGCGGGCTTGTGATGCAGGATTAAAAATCCGCAAAGGCTTGGGATCCATGCCACTAGATGCGCTCCATTGCCAACCACCATTATTTGCGGCTAAGTCACCATCTAGCAACTTCTGCATAAAATAGCGTTCGCCCCATTGCCAATTAATTATCAAATCCTTAGTTAAGAAACTGGCGACAATCATCCGACAACGGTTGTGCATCCAGCCCGTTTGATTAAGTTGCCGCATTGCTGCATCGACAATCGGATAACCCGTGCGACCTTCACACCATGCAGTAAATTTCTCTTCGTCATCATCCCAAGGGAAGTTTCGCATTTGGGGACGATAGGCTCCTGTTTCTAATTCAGGGAAGTAAAAGAGAACATGCTGATAGAATTCCCGCCATGCTAGTTCCTGTTTCCATGTAGTAATTCCTGCGGCATCCTCTTCACTACGCACTAGCTGCTCAGCCGCGATCGCTTTTTCCCATACTCTTCTAATGCCAACTGTCCCGAAGCGCAAATGGGTACTCAATGTCGATGTACCCGCATGGGCAGGAAAATCACGTTCCGTTTGATAACGCAAAATTCCATTACCATCACAAAAGGTTTCTAATAGTTCTAAAGCTGCGGCTTCACCTGCTTTCGGTAAGGTAATGTCATTGATGAATTTTAGTTCACGCAAGCTTGGTAAAGGAATTACAGGGAGGTTTTCATAATTTGCTAAACCTGTTAATTTGTGAGGAGATGTAAAGGGTTGAGGCTTTGACTTACTTTGCCAATTTCGCCAAAAGGGGGTGTAGACCTTGTAGGGTTCTCCTGATTGCGTAGCGATCGCATCGGGAGCTATCAAGCCAATATCAATGAAACTTTGAACCTTGACACCGATTTCTTGTAAAGCTTGAGTCGCTTCGCGATCGCGCTTAATCGCAAAGGGTTCGACATCTTGGTTAAAAAAGACATGACTTGCATTAATTGCTTTTGCCAGTTCACGAATCGATTGCACGGGCTGCCCATACATGAATAGCAATTCGCTGCCCAAACGTCGATAGTTAGCTTGCAACTCGCGCAAACAACCAAGCATAAAGTCAACCTTGCTGCCCTCGGTCACGCCATCATCGAGAATATCAGGATCAAATATAAATAAACCGATCACGATCCCTTGTTCTCCCACCTGTGAGATCGCCTCACTTAAAGTAGGATTGTCATCAATTCGCAAATCGCGCCGATGCCAGACTAAAGCGATCTGTCCCGATAATATTTCACGATTTTTTCCAGAATTACTGGCTATTTGAGGCATAACTATCTACAGATTTACAGCACTTCACCATTATTAATCAAAAATTTCCTGGATATCGCAATGCTTGAGTTAAAAATAAGGGATGAGTGGCAGTGCAAAGCACCGCCACTCATCCCTTGGTTTTTGATTTGCTATAGAATCGATATTGATCAACTTGAGATTGTTATCATGCCAGTCAAAATTGCGATCGCGCAAATACAGCTAAACCAAGGTCAACGAGTCACCCTTGAAAATATTAACTGGCAAGAATTTGAGGACATCTTAGAAGATTTAGGAGAGCATCGTCATGCACTAATTGCCTATTACAAAGGAGTGTTGGAACTGAGAATGCCATTAGCAGGACATGAACGCGCTAAGGTTTTGATCGGAGATTTACTCAAGATTATCTTGGATGAATTAGCCTTGGAGTGGGAATCTCTCGGCTCGACAACCTTTAAGAATAAGCAAATGCAGGTAGGGATCGAGCCTGATGACTGTTTTTATATTCAGAACTACCAAGCGGTAATTGGCAAACAAAGAATTGATCTTACAGTTGATCCTGTGCCTGATTTAGCGATCGAAGTAGACTTAACCTCAATTACACAAATCAGCGCCTATGAAGCTTTAGCTATTCCTGAAATCTGGCGATATAGAAATGGTAAATTAGAGATTAGTCTATTTGAGGATGGTAAATATCTCAATTCGACCATCAGTAAAGCTTTTCCAGCGATTCCAGTTATTGAAGGTATTTCTTTGTTTCTAGAGAAAAGTAAGGAGGAACCGATAAGTATTTTAAGAAGAGAGTTTCGAGAATGGCTTCAAACCTTTCATTGTTAAATCTAAAAACCTCGCTTTGCGAGGTTTTTAGATTTAGCGAGATGTAATTTTTACTGGTACTAGCTTCTTTACATTTGCCCAGCTAAACTCGTGCAAAAGGACATAGGAGCAAGGAATTAGGAATAGAGTCAGAATTGTGGCAAGGGCTAAACCAGAAAAAGTAACAATTCCCAATGGTTGCAAGAACTCGCCACCTTCGCTGCCGCCTAGAGCCAGAGGAAAAGCACCAACAACAGTTGTAATTGTGGTCATTAGGATGGGGCGTAATCGCATCGGTGCGGCTTGGAGAATTGCTTGAATGCGGCTACATTTCTGTTCCTCACGCAATTGGTTGGCAAACTCGACCATGACGATCGCATTGTTAACCACAATCCCCACCAGCAAGATTACACCGATCACCACCATCACATTGATCGAGCTATTGGTGACATATAGACCAACAATGCCGCCCGCTAGAGCAAGGGGAATTGTCAGCATAATCACCAAAGGATCGATCAACGAGTTGTACTGAACTGCCATCACCACAAATACTAAGAAAGAAGCGAGTAAACCTAATACCCCAAAGGCTTTGGAGAGATTATCGTTCGCTTGTTTGGCGGTACTAGGTAAAGCCACGACCCCATCAGGCAGATCGATCGCTGCAATCACATCTTCTGTCTGTTTGAGCGCATCGCTGAGACTTGTGCCGCGTTCTAAACTGCCGAGAATCAAGAACACTTGACGCTGGTTGATACGTTGAATTTCCCCTGGGGCGAGACCTTCGCGGATAGTAGAGACATCCGCAAGGCGGACAGGACGATTATTGCTGACAAATAGCGGAACTTGCTGCAATTGCGAGGCATTTTTGCGTGATTCGGGATCGAGTTGGACGCGCACATCGACTAGGCGATCGCCTCTTTGTAACTGGGTCGGCACAGAGCCTGTAATTGCAGTTTGCAGAGTAGAACCAATGGATTGCGTAGATAATCCCAAAGCTTGTAAACGTTCCCAGTCAGGGAAAATTTGCACTTCGGGTTGACGGGCATCGGTATCAGGACGGAAGTTTGCGCCTTTAACACTTTTTTCTAAGGCGCTGAGAACTTCTGCACCTGCTTGGGCTAGGGCTTCAGGATTAGTACCCTGCAAAATTACATCAATATCCGTGCGTGGTACAGGGGAATTATTAACGATAATGCCGCGTACTTGTCCGGGGTTAACCCTGATTCTCACACCTGCCAGATTTAATTTGCTGATTTCCCGATTGACGCGACTGATAAAACCTGTCAGATCTGCATTTGGTTTGAGAGTAATAGTGCTGCCACTGCGTAATGGATTTGCAGTTACATTATTACCAAAGGAACCGCCACCGATGGTTGTAAAGGCATAGGCAGTTTCAGGCTGTTTAATGAGAATATCATCCACAATTTCCATGACTTTGCGGTTAGCTGCAAGGGTAGTACCTGCGGGAAATTGAGCGTTTAAGCTAACATCACCTGTTTTCACCTGTGGAATGATCTCTTGGGGCAGTTGTCTCCCCATGAAGAAGCCGCCACCACCAAGGATCGCAAATACGGCAATCACTACCCACAGCCGATAATGGACGATTCTAGCGAGGAATCCTGCATAGCCCAATGTAGCGGCGGCGAATCTTTGCTGAAATCCACGCATAAACCAAGTTTCGCTCAACCGACTCGACCAAGGAATACCTAACAGGCGTGAGGCGATCATCGGGACGACGGTAATCGCGATCGCGATCGCGGCGATACTCCCAAAACTAATTGTGAGAATCAGTTGATTGAATAGCAGTGATAGAAATCCACCGAGTAATAGAAATGGAAAAATAACCACAAGGTTAGTACTCGTAGAGGCAACCAATGCGGATTCAATTTCGGAACTGCTAATTTGAGCTTGGGCGATCGTATCTTGCACACCGTGATTTTTGCGATTGCGCTCCAGCCCATTGATAATGTTGTCTAACATGACGATGGAGCAGTCCACGACCCCACCCACACCTAAGGCTAAACCACCTAAGCTAAAGAGGTTCATCGAAAATCCAAAAATACCCATCGCAATAATGGAGGCAAGGGTAGCGAGGGGAATGGCGAGGGTGATAATCAAGGTTTGACGGATCGAACCCAAAAATAGCAACACGGCTGTCCCCGCTAAAACTGCCCCCATGATTCCTGAAGAGGCAACGTTGGCAACGGAAGCGCGAATTAATTTGGATTCATCTAAGGTGGCGGTAATAATGGCATCACTGGGAATTGCGCCACTTGCTTGGAGGGCGGCAATCTTTTCTGTGACGAGATCGACAACCTCAATCGTATTGGCATCGGGTTGTTTGGTGACTAGCAATCTAACGGCAGATTGTCCATTCAGGGAAGTAAATACCCGTTGCTCCTCAGTCCCATCAACTATTTCGGCAAAGTCACGCAAATAGACCTGTCGGGGTTGGGCTGTGGTACTGCCACTACGCACAGTAAAAGATAGGTTTTCTAGTTCCTTAGTATTGCGAAATTTACCGATCGCACGGGTAAGCGGTTCGACAGTGCCATCTCGCAAGCGTCCGCCTGAAATATCGACATTGCGATCGCGTAAAGCCTTTAAGACATCATCAATATTCACGCCGACGGCTTGCAGACGCTTAAGATCGAGATTGACCTTTACCTCTTCTTTGACACCACCAACCACATCGATTCCTGCTACCCCTGGCACGATCGCTAACTCGCGCCCTAATTCCTCATCGGCAAATAGACGTAACTCTGTTAGTGAAAGGGAAGGCGATGTGAGCGCAAACTCATAGATAGGAAACTGAGATGGGTCAAATTTGAAAATACGCGCATCTTCAATATCGTCTGGTAATTGACTACGACCTCGGTTAAAGCTAGCCACAGTATTATTAAGCGCCTGCTCGACATTACTACCTGCCTCAAAAAACAAATCCACTCGTACTTGCCCTTCACGGGTACGCGAAAAAAGCTGATTCACACCTTCCGTCAAGGCTAGAGCTTCTTCGAGTGGTTTGGTAACTTCCGTAATCGCAACTTCTGGACTAATCCCCGGAATATTCACCTGTACGCCAATTCGGGGATAAACAATAGATGGCAGTAAATCCACCTGCAAGCGGCTGATATAGAATGCCCCCATCACAAAAATCGCGAGGGTCAGCATCAATGTGCCAATATGCCGACGAATCGCGATCGCACTAATACTAAATCCTGTTGGCTTAGGATTGGATGATTTCTGTTCGCTCATAGTTATTTCTTAAATAATTAAAAAAAAGGTAACGATGCAAAGCACGAATAGCCTTACCTCATTACTTATCGGGATAACACGCTCAGCTTTACAGAATCGCCATCCTGCAACTTACCACCACTCCTAACAACAATGCGATCGCCGACCTGCAAACCAGAGAGAATCACAACTTTACCGTCACGGCGATCTCCAAGAGTAACTTTACGCGCCAACACTTTTGGATCTTTCTGATCGCCCGTAATTACAAAAACTGTGCCAGTTTTGGGCTTGCCTTTGTCACTCGCATTAGGGCTAGACTTGGTATCAGTTTTCGATTTCGCTTGAATATTTGTATCTTTAGGTGCTTGGGTCGGTCGTCCTGCTACCTCTAGAGCCGTCTCTGCGATCGCGATTTGACGTTCCTGTTTGCCTGCAAACTGCACTCTCGCTAATTGACCACTACCCAGTTTTCCATCTCGATTAGGAACTATCACTTCCACAGGAATCAATCGCGCCACTGGATCGGCTACTGGCGAAATACGTCTTACTGTTCCCGTAAACTTTTGATCGGGGAAAGTATCAAAACGGACATCAACGGATTGATTTACGCGAATTTTGCTAATTTCTAATTCCGAAATTAGGACAATCACCTTAACTTGACTAAAATCTCCTAACTTCACAACTTCATTACCTGCAAATAGGAGATTGCCAATCTCACTCACCCGCTCTAGGACAATGCCATTGATGGGAGATGTAATTGTGGTATAGGATTGGCGCTCTTGCTCTCTGAGCTTGATTGCTTCTTGGGCTAAAACTCTTTGGGAACTAGCACTCACGGTTTGCTGTTGGAGGCTAACTTGCTGTTCAGCCGATCGCAATGACTGTTCGGCAGCTTTGGCTTCAGTAACAGCATTCTCGGCGGTTTGAGGAGAAACTGCTCCTTCTTTAGCCAATTGGGTGAAGCGCTGAGCATTTGCTTGTGCCTGTTGGTACTGCACTCTCGCTCTCTCCACTTGGGCACGAGCATTACCCACTGCGGCAGTTGCTTGCGATACTTCCGATTCCCTTGCCGCAACTTCCGCTTCTGCCTGCAGCACAGTTGCGGATAGAACTGCATCATCCAATTGGGCTATTGGCTGTCCAGTTGCCACGCGATCGCCAACATCCACATTCAAATCTAGTAATCGTCCTTCCAAACGCGATCGCACTGACACCTCTCTAATAGGTGCAGTCGTTCCTGTGTATTCATTTTCTTCTTCCAGTAGCTCCAAACTTGCGATCGCCACATCTACGGCTACAGCAGGTTTTTGGTTCTGTACTTGAGCTTGGGAGGCATCCTTATTATTTTGCGTGCAACTTGCGGTTACACCTGACAAGCTAGCGATCGTGGCTAATATCCAAAAAGCTTTCATAGACTGAAGATGGCAAGTGTTTCCTAAGGTTATTCTAAGTGATACTACTTGTTTTTGTGTGAAGTTCCCACAATAGATCTTTTGGTTCACAAATACTTGTCGTCATCAATACATTTACCAACTACATCCTATTGAAGCTTAAATTTTGAAAAGCGTGGCAAAGCCACGCTTTTCAAAATTTAAGTCAGTACTTGGCGATGTAATATCAGTAATAATTCGCTAGCGAGGGAATCAGAAACCCTCAAATTTTGCGCTTCATCACCACAAGAGTGATGTCATCATAGACTTTGCCAGAACCGATAAATTCACGGACATCCGCAATGATCATTTCTCTAATTTGATCAACAGGATGTTGATGGTTTTGTTTAATTAATTCAATTAAACGTGGAAGCCCATAGAACTGTTTATTTGTGTTCTCCGCCTCAGTAATACCATCTGTATAAAGCACCACTACATCATCCAGTTCTAAATCGATATTTACTTCAAAGATAAAATCACTAATATCATCCGTTAAACCAATGGGAAATCCTAATGAATCTGTATCAATAATTTCCACATCCCCACTGGCTCTAAGCACAATCACACTCTCATGCTGTCCACTTAATCGCAGTGCATGATCGCGATAATCCATAAGAATTAGGCTTAAATTCTTATCAGAATTCATGCGTTGAATATTCTCATAGATTGTATGGTTTACCGTCGAGAGAAACTTCACAGGATCATTTTCTCCATTAATTAGTAAAGCGCGAATGGCTGTCTGAACCATAATCATGATTACGCCACTTTCTAATCCATGTCCCGTCACATCGCCAATGCCAATTTTAATCTTGCCATTTTTTTGCAGAACATCATAATAATCCCCCCCCACCTCATCGGCAGGTTCCATAAATCCCACAATATCTAACTCTGCAATACTATTTAACTCTTTTACCTTTGGTAAGATCATTTCCTGCAAACGTCGAGTAACTGCTAGTTCGGAACTCATGCGGATGTTTTCAGTTGTTAATTGCTGATTAAGGAAACTAATTTCTCGATTAGCTTCAACTAATTCACTAGTTCGTTCTGCAATGATATCTTCGAGATTTTTGTTAACTTGGTCTAACTGAATATATGCTTGGTCTTTGAGAAATACCTGCTCTTGGAGTTTTGCAGCGGCTCGATTATTTTCGGCAACTAAGGATAAGACCACGATCGCGGTAATGGAGATCACCCCCATAAAGAGTTGCAGTAGTAAGAGAGAACTACTCTCTTGAGATACTTTGTAGAAAAAACCAATTCTATAGGCTGTGCTAATGGAAGCTACCATTGCCGTAGTTGTTACCAGCAAGGTTGTGATTTTAGCCCCAAAGCGAAATGCTGACCATAGCAAAGAGGGTAGAAGTAAATACTCAATTGGTTGACTTTCGATAAGTGCTAAATAAGAAATAGCGATTAAGAGCGTTACCGCAAAAAATAGTTCTTTGAGATCAAATTGGTTGTCAAGAATCTCAAGTTTTTGCTTGATTTTATTTGGTTTTATTTTTGTTTCCTTATTCCACCATGCCAAGATTAAGGGGGCAAATACTAAAATGCCTACCACATCGCCAACCCACCATCCCAAGGTAACAGTCCAATAGATATCCCAAGGGATTAATCCTGCCCAAAGCACAATTGCAGATCCCAAGAATGCCTGCAAGATTGTGCCGCTAAAGGTGGCTGCTAGCGCAAAGACTACAAAATGCTTAACGTAGCCCAAGAAATAATTAGTTTTATTAAAATGTAATACCAACGTAGTTGATAATAAAGCACCGATCGCAGGTGCAAGTCCTGCCATTATTGCGAAGATGAAAGGCACTTTAGAATTCAAAAAACTATTTAAAGCTGCTCCCAAAAATATGCCAAACCAGCACGATCGCCCTCTTGCAAACAGCGATCCCCGCCGATGGCCAAAATGGTGAGCCGAGAGGAGACTGGGGCAGCTTCAAAACTAACGCACTAAAAACGAAGTAAAGTACAGCAATAATTGCGTTATCAATCCACCAAGAAGTATTGATTGCATTGATTATTTTATTGGTCTTCATAAAGACGTGCGTAGCGATGTTGGCAAAATTTTTCAAAATTTTTGTTGTTATTGAAAGTACTATTTCATAGGTAGCTAGGTGCGATTAAATACAAAAATCTAAAACCTGTGACGCACTCACAGCAAGCCTCACAGGTTTTAACCGTAGTTTGTAATTATGCCTAGCTGATTAACAATTCCAATAAGAATGTTGCTCCTTTATAGTTCCTTTCAGAGATTACACATCGCTGCAAGTATTGTAAGTGTCTACTTTTGTATTTACGGATTGAGTTAAACAAGCTTTTTTTCATAAGAATTTAAGCCAATGTCAGGAAACCGTAAATATTGCGCTCTCCAAACATAAATTATCAGTTAATAAATACCCAACATCTCAAAGTTTATGGTTGGATAGGAGTGTAGCCTTGCCCTCCGCCTTAGGGTCAGCAGAACGGCAATAAGACAAGTAATCATTCAGGAATAATTCTATGCAAACAAATGTTGCTAATCAAACCAGCAATATTACGGTAGAAGACGATCGCACAGGTTTAAGTATTGAAACCCTCAAGCGAGCATTTGCCGATAACCTTTTCTACATACAAGGCAAACTGGCACTTCTGGCAAATTTTACCGACTACTATATGGCGCTATCGTACACCACACGCGATCGCCTGTTGCAACGTTGGCTTCAAACCCTCAAGGTCTACCATGAGCAAGACATCAAGACTGTTTATTACCTTTCTGCCGAATTTTTGATGGGGCGACATCTCGGTAATAGCTTGATTAACCTTGACCTCTACGAATCGATCGAGCAAGCTGTACGAGAGTCGGGACTAGATCTTACCGAAGTATTAGAGCAGGAACCCGATCCCGGTTTAGGTAACGGTGGTTTGGGGCGTTTAGCCGCTTGTTTTCTAGACTCCCTAGCTACTTTGGAAGTCCCTGCCATGGGCTATGGCATCCGCTATGAATTTGGTATTTTCAACCAATCAATTCAGCATGGCTGGCAGGTGGAGATCCCTGACAAATGGCTACGTTGCGGCAATCCTTGGGAAGTAGTGCGCTATGAGTCCACCGTCCAAGTCAAATTTGGTGGACATACAGAAATCTACAACGACGATCGCGGTCGTCCCCATACCCGTTGGATTCCTAGCTTCACCGTTGAAGGCATTCCCCACGATACCCCCGTCCCCGGATATCAAACCAACACCGTAAATACTTTGCGTCTATGGAAAGCAGAAGCGGGTGAAGACTTTAACTTCCAAGCTTTTAACTCTGGTGATTATGATGGCGCGGTAGCCACCAAGATCAAATCGGAAACTATTTCCAAGGTGCTCTATCCCAACGACAACACTCCTCAAGGTCGTCAGTTGCGTCTAGAGCAGCAATTCTTCTTTGTGTCCTGCTCACTGCAAGATATCATTCGTCGTCATCTCAAAAAATATAATCGCCTTGACAACTTACCTGAACATGCCGCGATCCAGCTAAATGATACGCACCCCGCGATCAGCATTGCGGAAATGATGCGTCTGTTGGTCGATGAGCATGGTCTGTATTGGGATGAAGCATGGCGCATTACCCAAAGCACCTTTGCCTACACTAACCACACCCTCATGCCTGAGGCGTTGGAAAAATGGGGAGTTCCTCTGTTTGAGAGCCTATTGCCTCGCCATTTGGAAATCATTTACGAGATCAATCATCGCTTCTTGCAGGATGTCCAAACTTGGTATCCCGATGATGATGAGTTATTGTCTCGTCTATCCATCATTGAAGAAAGCGGCGGCAAACAGGTACGCATGGCAAACCTTGCAACCATTGGCAGTCATGCCGTTAATGGTGTTGCGGCATTGCATACTGAACTACTCAAGCAAGATGTCTTAAAGGATTTCTACAAGCTTTGGCCAGAGAAGTTTAACAACAAAACGAATGGTGTTACCCCTCGCCGTTGGGTGTTGCTGGCTAACCCTGCTTTATCAGGATTGATTACCGAAAAAATTGGTGATACTTGGCTCAAGCATCTTGATGAACTCCGTAAACTCGAAGCTTTTGTGGATGACAAAGATTTTCGCGATCGCTGGAGACAGATCAAACAAGCTAATAAGCAAAGGCTTGCCGATTACATCATGGCTCACAATTCCGTAGAAGTGGATGTCAATTCCATCTTTGATATTCAAGTCAAGCGGATTCATGAATACAAACGTCAACATCTTGACCTTTTACATATCATTGCGCTGTACCTTCGCATCAAGCAAAATCCTAGTATCCAGATGACTCCTCGCACCTTTATCTTTGGTGGTAAGGCGGCTCCTGGTTACTTCATGGCGAAGTTGATTATCAAAGCCATCAATGCGGTTGCTGATGTCGTTAATCGTGATCCTGATGTACATGGACGGATTAAGGTTGTCTTCTTGGCGAACTTCAGTGCTTCCCTCGGACAATTGATTTATCCTGCGGCAGATCTATCAGAACAAATCTCTACCGCAGGTAAGGAAGCTTCTGGTACTGGCAACATGAAATTCACGATGAATGGAGCCTTGACCATTGGTACATTGGATGGAGCGAATATCGAGATTCGTGAAGAAGTCGGCGAAGATAATTTCTTCCTCTTTGGTCTAACTGCGGCGGAAGTCGAGCAAATGAAGTCTGAAGGGTACAATCCTTATTCTTACTACGAGAAGAATGAAGAATTGCGTCATGTTCTCGATCGCTTAGCTATGGGATATTTCTCCCCTGGCGAAAAGGACTTGTTTAAGCCTCTTGTCGATGCTTTACTTTATCGCGATGACTATATGCTATTGGCAGATTATCAAGCCTATGCAGATTGTCAGGATCGAGTAGCTGAAGCCTATAAGGATGTTGAGAGTTGGACAACTATGAGTATTCTCAATGTTGCCCGTTCTGGTAAATTCTCTTCCGATCGCACAATCAAGGAATACTGCGACGATATCTGGAATGTAAAACCCGTTAAGGTAGAACTGGAACCCTACGATCCAGCAAAAGCAACTCTTAACGTTGGTAGTTAAAATGATTTGTGGAAGCGCACCCCAAAGGGGTGCGCTTCCACAAACACTAGATAAAGGCTCGCTTAGCGAGCCTTTATTATTTGATGCACATTCTATCCAACTAGTTATGAAAGTCGCTTTTTTCAATACCAAGCCCTACGATCGCCAATTTTTTGGAATAGCCAATGAGCAGCATCAGCATGAAATCGTCTTTTTTGAATCCCATCTCAGCCATGAGACGATTTCTCTTGCCGCAGGATTTCCCGCAGTTTGCATTTTTATTAATGACTATCTCAATAGCTCAATGCTGCAAACTCTTGCCCAAGGTGGTACGCAATTAATTGCTTTGCGATCGGCAGGGTTTAACCATGTGGACTTAGCCGCAGCTCACAATTTGGGAATTCAGATTGTGCGCGTTCCTGCCTATTCTCCCTATGCCGTAGCTGAACATGCTGTTGCGCTGATCTTATCGCTCAATCGCAAAGTGCATCGCGCCTACAACCGTGTGAGAGAAGGGAATTTTTCTATTGAAGGATTGCTTGGATTTGATTTGCATGAAGCAACGGTTGGTGTCATAGGAACAGGAAAAATTGGAGCGATCTTTGCTCAGATTATGCGTGGATTTGGTTGCAAACTATTAGGCTACGATTCCTATCACAATCCTACTTGTTTAGAGCTAGGAATGGAATATGTCTCGTTGTCTGAGCTACTCGCGCAGTCCGATGTAATTTCGCTCCATTGTCCATTAACTCCTGATACCCATCATTTAATTAATGCGACAGCGATCGCTAAACTCAAGACTGGCACAATGCTGATTAATACTAGCCGTGGTGGATTGATTGATACCCAAGCCGCGATTGATGGTTTGAAATCTGGAGCGATCGGCTATCTCGGTATTGATGTGTACGAACAAGAAGCAGATTTGTTCTTTGAAGATTTATCTAATGAAGTCATTCAGGATGATACTTTTCAGCGCTTACTCACTTTTCCTAATGTGATTGTGACAGGTCATCAAGCCTTTTTCACTAGTCAAGCTCTTGCGAATATCGCCGAAACAACTCTCAGCAATATTACAGAATTTGAGCAAAGTGGATCTTGTGTAAATGCTGTCAATCTAGACAAAGCGATCGCAAGCCATAAGTAGCGTGATTAGCCTCCAAAAAAGTGTTGCTTCGCAACACTTTTTTGGAGATTAGGGATTACTAAATATTGCGCGATCGCGCCCTTGATTTTTTGCTAAATATAAACCCTTATCTGCCGCTTCAACGAGCACCTTGGGATCGATTTGTCGCTCAGGGAATATGGTAGATACACCAATACTCAATGACACATATCCACTTATATAGGATGCTTCATGGGGAATTTGTAGATCATTGACAGCTTGACAAATTTGTTCAGCAATATAGATAGCTCCCTCTTTTTGCGTACTTGGCAAAATCACCGCAAATTCTTCACCACCATAACGTGCGGCAAGATCAGCAGGACGACGGATACAAGTTTCGATCGCCTTTGCCACCGCTTTTAAACAAGTATCCCCCGCAGGATGTCCATAGCGATCGTTAAAGCGTTTAAAAAAATCCACATCGCATAATAGTAAGGACAGAGGTGCACATTCCCTAGCTAAACGTTGCCATTCCGTAACTAGGCGTTGATCAAAGGCACGACGATTAGAAATTTGAGTCAATCCATCAATCGTTACTTCACGGGCAAGCGATAGAGCCTTGTCATAGAGCAACGCTTCAATCGTGTCACTATGGGTAGTAGTTGTATCTAAAATTAGTTCTAAATCATTTTTTTCACTTGCCAACTTCTCCAAAAGCAATCGCAGAGCCGCCTCGGTCTGTTGGCGATCTATTATTTCTGTTTGTAGGGAATAATTAGCTAGTGCGAGCTGCTGCTCTTGAAGAATCTTGGAGTTTAACTGATCTTTGAGATTTTGATTTTGAGCTTTTAACTCCTGAATCTCTTTCTCAAGGTTCTCAACTTTAGTCAAGAAAAGTGGTTCCGTGGGAACTTGTTTATTATTTTCAGTTTCCATACTTTACTTTTCCAGATTGGATGTTGGGTGTAGCAATTCTAGAACAGCTTTAATAAATTGCCAAATAACTAGCTAAATTTAACTTTTTAGAGAGTTTCCTGATCTTAATAATTGCCATTTCTCATTAATCATCATATTGGGGGTAGACAGTGAAGGCAAAGGTAGGATAGCTATTGTTATAGGTATGTAGGGATGATCGCACTCACGGATAAGAGAAGAAATTAACAGAAAATAGTATGAATGACGTACTTATAAATTCTCCTACATCTGTATGGAAGCGTCTCCGCAAACAAGAAATTACTTGCGAAGAAGCCCTTCAGCTATTAGTCGATAAAAGGGGGGGCTTACGCATTGATCTACTTGATGAAGATATTAATTACCGATTTTTTCATTATTTTGAAGACCGCAAATCCTTACCACCTATAATTCCTTTGCTACTGTGGCATGGCTATTTTTATTTAGGTTCACCACGTCCGCTAAGTAGCGAAGAAATGAAACTAATCAGTAATCGCACATTGACAGGTATCAAAAATATCACTGTCTCTTCTGAAAGCTATTTACTATGGTTTCTTAGACAAAATTTACCTGAGCCAAATAGTATCGCTTCTCCAATTGTAAATCCCCTTACAGGAAGCAATGAAGAAGCGCATCTCGACGAGATTTCTGAAATATATCTATCCCAAGCACTTGATCAAACCCATCGGATTAATGCTCTAATTTCGGTAGCACTGCAACATCGAGCTAGTGATATCCACTTAGAACCCACAGAATTGGGATTGAGAGTACGTTATCGCATTGATGGCATCTTAAGAACAACACGCATCCTCCCGCCCGAAGTTAGCCGCAAAACAATTGTGGCGCTTAAGGTTATGAGTAATATGAATATTGGCGAAAGTCGTCGTCCTCAAGATGGTCGTATTAGTCAACACTATGTTACTGCCGATCATCTCGACCTTGATTTAGATATGCGAGTGAGCACATTTCCTTGTGTTGGTGGCGAAAAGGCAGTAATTCGGCTATTGCCACGCAACAAAATGATGATGACTAGACTGGAAGATGTTGGCTTTAACGAGCGATCGCTAAATATCTATCGCAATTGGCTATCTCAACCTCAAGGCTTAATTATTGTGACGGGTCCTACGGGTTCAGGCAAAACTAGTACGCTCTATGCCACTTTACAATTATTAGCCACGGATCAAGTCAATGTCATTACTATGGAAGATCCCATTGAATACAACTTATCAAATATCACGCAAGGTCAGGTTCAGGAAGTAGGGGGACTTACCTTCGCGTCAGGGCTAAAATCGATTTTACGTCAAGATCCCGACATCATTATGGTGGGGGAAATCCGTGATTTAGAAACTGCTGAAATTACAGTTAGGGCGGCTCTTACAGGACATCTCGTACTCTCAACCATGCATACTAATGATGCCATTAGTACGATTTCGAGATTAAAAGATTTGGGAATGAATACCAACTTAATAATTGAATCGCTATTAGGGATAGTCGCTCAGCGATTAGTTAGAAAGATTTGTTCTTTTTGCTCTGAGTCCTATGTCCCAACCAAATCTGAATTGAAGTTACTCAATATCGGTATACAAGATATTAAGTATCAAGACTGGCGAAGAGGCAAGGGCTGTGAACATTGCTTTGGTTCGGGATATTTAGGACGGGAGGCAATATTTGAAGTTTTAAATATCACTCCAAAACTACGCAAAATCATCAATGAAGAGGATCAATCCCATTTAGTTTCCTACTTATCATCAGAACAGAACTATGAGTCTTTTGCCTATGGTGTGCGTGAGAAGGTTTCTACGGGGGTTACTACCCTAGAAGAAGCGCTTCGAGTAATACCACGCCAATTACTGATGAATGAGGATGCTCGAGAAACTATTTAGTGCAGCTTTGCCGCATTTCAAGAGAGGATTATTTACCCGCCGAAGGCGGGTAAATAATCCTCTCTCGAAATGGACAACTAATTTCTGAAGTTGGCAGGGTCTTGATCGCGGCGGTGCTTAAAAGGAATGGGATCACCTTGCCGATCGCCTACTAGTGCCGCCGTCTTTTCTAAAGCTTCGCGCAACCGTTTTGCGGCGTAAATGGACATATCGCGTGGCACACTAATGCGATCGCGTAAATACCTCAATGCGCCATCAGAACCCGATGGTGGAATACAATCTGTACCCTTGATCATATTGGTCAAAGCACAACGTAGAGCCTCATCAAATAAGCGATCGTCCGCAGGATTAACCCGAATAATATTATGACGATGCTTAATTACACGATAGAGCGCTTCTTCTCGCGAGTTCTCAGGTTCAGGATAAGTAACATCGGGTAAGCCAAACCAAGAGCCATGATCGACTCTAGCCTTATTGATCAGCATTTGTGGTTCACCATTTTCCCAACAACCTCCCATTTGTGGTGGTAGATCATGGGCATGGGTATGGAAATCGCTCTGAGTGCCGCGATAGGTGGCTCGACTTTCCATCGCATCAAACCATGCAGCCATTCGTGGATTCTCTTCCCGCATTGAATAGCCTTTGTAATAATACAAACTAGCGTTCATGCGCTCAACATAAGGAGTAAAAATCACATCGGCAGTTCCAAAATCATCCAAAAAGTAAGGGCTAGGAGTACTACCTAAAACCTCTTCCACTTTTTGCATCACTTCGATAAACTGCTCACGATTGCGCTGTTCTTGGCGGGCAGACATAATCGGACGACAGAGCCATTCGCACCATGCTCTAAACAAAAGCCTCTCTAATCTTCTAATAGGAATCACCTGAGCATCGAGCATACCGAGTCCAAGAGGACCAAAAGCCTGTTCTAATGCGATCAAAATATCATCACTTTCAGTAATTAAGCGTCCATCAAGCTCGATCGCAGGCAACATCCCCGATGGTACTTTCCTTTTGTACCAACTTTCCTTTTCGCCATAGCAAAACATGGTGACTTTTTCGATGCGATAGGGAATCTGCTTTTCTTCTAGCCACAGCCAAATTTTTTGACAGTAGGGACACCATGCATGGTTATCGCGGTATAGAGTAACACGCACATCATTTTCCGAATGCCCAAATAGGCGCAACTTCGATTGTGCATTAGTAAGTCCATTGACATAGTCTATTTGAAAATCCGTCAGAGATTCTAGTTCTGTCCAACTTAAAGGAGCAATATTCATAGGAGCGCATATCATGATCGCTACTTAGTATAGCGTTTTGCAACCATTAGTTAGGAATACAGCAGCCTATTTAGGGTTAGTGTAATACAGATAAATTTTGAAAAAGCTTGCGAAGCAAGCTTTTTCAAAATTTATCTGGGTTTCGAGAAAGCGCAAAGCGCTGTATCTATTTGGGAATAGTATCAATTAAACCTTTATAGAGAGTTGCAAATTGAACTTCACTTACAGGCTTGGTATTATTCCATGTGGCGGAAACACAATAGGATTTACCAGTTTTTGATTGTAGGAAAGTTGTAAAGTTTAACACACCTGCATCCGAACCACCTTTAAAGGCAACCTTTGCCCATCCCGTTGGATCAGCTATACCTGAGTTAAAAGACATCAAGGGCAAATCAGCAACATCTTCAATCAGAGCACATAATTCTCTTGTTGTAAAAATCCATTCGATATCAAGAGAAACCTTGGGATTGGTCACAAATTCCATCACATCGGGTAGGTCTTGACGCGAAATTTCTTGGAGGATCTGTAGGCGATCGCTAGTATTAGCAAATCGATATTTCTTTAATAGTTCCGCATTCTTAGAACCCCGTAAGGTAAACATTTCACGGGTTTTCAGTAGAGGACGATTGCGAAGGGAAAATCTCTCTACTTCCTGTCTACCAACAAGATCGATTAGCGTATCCGTAGCCGTATTGTCACTGAGGGAAATCATCAAACCCGCTAAGGTTTGCACCGTTAACAGAGAACCTGCTGACCAATTTTGTAGCAGTCCTGTGGGTAGGCTTTGGTGCTTTGTTTGAAGTGAGATAACTTTACCCCAAGTTAGTTTCCCTTCTGCAATTTGATTTTTTAATGCATTGAGTACCGCAAGTTTAAAGGCTGAACCCACTGCCATTGGCTGATCGGCGCGAATACCTGCCCGTTGATTTTTGCCTTCCATCACCAATAGACTAACTTCACCTTCTAAGGCTTTAAAGCTAGCAACTGCTTGTTCAAAAGTCTGTTGATGCTTACCCAAGAAAAATGCGGCAATTTTTCCGTCTGGATTGAGCCGAATTTTGATCGGCACATTACCGCGATCGCAAATCGCCAAATAACTGACACCTTGACCTTGCACATCACGACAATTGCCAACGATTATTTGCAAATCGGCAAGGATTTGCTCAATTTGGGCAAGTGGTAGCTTAGTTAATAATTCAGGAGTGAACCATTCCGCCTTTGGTTTGGGAGAGTTGAGTAATTGCGCGATCGCTTTCTGCGGCGTAACAACCTCTGAAGCGATCAATTGTGATGAGTTTACCGATTCGGCACGAGCAGGTAAGTTCCTAGCTAAAGCAAATCCACTAATACAGGTAATTAAAAAAGCGATCGAGAGCGAATATCGTTTCATTATCATCAATTGCTATTGCTACTTTTGTGGGGAAACTGGATCGATTGCAATAATGTGGTCAACCTGAAAACCTGCCAAGGTAAAGTCCTGCGTAATTTTTTCAGTGGGATAGGGGGTGATCTTTACAAACTCCTGTTCGTTACTAAGCAATACCCCTACAACGCTGATCGGCACTTGCAAAAATAGATTTGCACCGACAAAGGCAGCACAAGCAATGAAGAGTCCCAGAATGTGGAATTGATCCAGCAATTGACTGAGTATCGGTAACTCAATCATCGTTAAGGGTGGCAATTGATACAGCCCATACAATATGCCCACCATTGCCACAGCCGTTGCTGCGCTAAGGATACGTTGTTTCGGCATTTTAAATAGACTCAAGATTTGGCGCTGCTGATAGGAGATTTTGTCTGGTTTCATTGCCAGAACTAACAGACTAAAAATCTCAAATGGTCGAGACCATTGCATCAGAAAAATAGGGAGGATACCAATTACAACCATTAGTAATAGTTCTAATCCCAAAGTGGGCAGGCGATCGCTAGTTGATAATCCAAACCAAGTAATTACTAAAAAGATCGGGAAAGCTACAATTCCCGATAGATGAATCCATAAAAAAGGTTCTGATTTAAAAGAAGCCATATCTTAAAAAATAAAAAATTAATAAAAAATCAATATTATCTAGTTAGAAATTCCGCCCCATTCCCTTTATGTATCCTACCCCTTTAGACTGATTGCGTGGCAAATTGTTAAATAATGTAAACTAGCGTGAAATAAGGTTATTGCTAGCTACAGACTGGTTTAAATCTCCCAAATCTAGTAGGGGACTTGCGGATAAAAAATGTCCCATCAAAGTTATCTAGCTTCGACTCTGCTCAGCTAACGTTGGCTGAGCAGAGTCGAAGCCACAGGTACTTTAATTAATAGCAAGTCCCTAGTTGCTATCAATCGCATAGGGATTTCTCGAAGAGTCAAATTGACCACCAAGAGCGATCGCTCTTGACTGATCTTGAAAAGGTGATCGCTTATTTAGTGAAATCTGAAATTTTGTCCTTAATGTGCTGAAAAATCACTATAAATAACCGACTTTTTCTTGTTTTAGCAAAGCCCTATTAGTGAGAATATAAGCCATCCTAAATCAATCTAAATCGTCCTAAATCGTCATTTAGAGACCTTTGCTATTCATAAAACTCAAAAATCGAAAAATTGCGGAACCAAATCACGGGGTAATTGGAAAATGGGCAACTCAGAACATCTGGCTATACTGAAGCAAGGGGTGGCGAGCTGGAATCTTTGGCGGCTTGAAAACCCTGAAATTATTCCCAATCTGAGTGGTGTTAACTTGAGAAGGGCTAATCTACGTGAAGCAGATTTAAGCGGTGTGAATCTACGTTGGACAAACCTTAGTAATGCAAATTTGTTGGGCGCTAATTTGAGCAGCTCTGACCTAGTTAAAGCTAATTTGCGAGAAGCAGATTTGTATAAAGCCAATCTCAAGGATGCAGAAGTTAGTGGCGCTCATTTAAGCAAAGCTCACTTGCGCCAAGCTTGTTTACAGAGATGTGATTTGAGTTTAGCTAATCTCAATGGAGCCGATCTCACAGAGGCTTCCTTTAAAGGCGCTAATTTAAGTGGTGCAGACTTAGAAGCCAGTGAGTTAAGAAATGCGGATTTGAGTGAGACCAATCTCAGTAATGCGATTTTGAGTAATGTCAATCTTGCAAATGCAGATTTGAGACGTAGCGATTTGACCAATGCTAATTTGGAATTTGCCAATCTTAGCAATGTAAATTTGTCGGACTCTAATCTCAGTACAGCTAATTTCAGTAACTCCAATTTACAAGAATGTGATCTGAGTAATGCCACGATCAATCAATCTAATTTGAGTCATGCCAACTTAACTGATGCCGTTCTCAGTAATGCCAATTTAAGCAATGCTAATTTGAGTAATGCAAATCTCAAAAATGCTGTTTTGAGTAATGCAATCCTGAGCAATTCTGATTTAAGTAATAGTAATTTGGAAGACACGATTTTAAGTGATGCTATCCTTAGTAATGCTAATTTAAGTGGAGCAGCCTTAAATGGAGCGCAGTTAATTTCTGCTAAATTAGATGCGGCTTTTTTAATTGGTACTAATTTGGCAAAAGCAAACTTGCGCTTAGCAAATCTCAATGGAGTAAGTTTATCCGAAGCAAAATTATTTGGCACAATTATGCCCGATGGTTCTGTGCAAAACTAGGTTTGCATAGCTACCGCGTTAATAATGGTGTGCGGCGAAGCCGCACACCATTATTAACGCGGTTTAAGTGATCGGTAAAGTAAACCAGAACCGTGAACCAACATTTGGTTCACCGATTACCCAAATTACACCACCATGCGCCTGTACTATTTGACGACAAATATACAGACCTAAACCAAGACTTAACGATCGCCGATTTAGTTGATGCTGATTCTTTCCTTGGGCATATAGCTCAAAGAGATGTTCACTTTGCTCATTATTCATCCCTACACCATTATCAGCAACTTCACAAAGCATCATATTCTCATCATTGATCTGTGCCGAAATAGTCAACTTCAGATTGGGAGGATTATGTTTAATGGCATTCGCAATCAGATTTTGGAAAACTCGACAAATATGAGCGGCATCAATCATTGCGAGTGGTAAATCAGAGGGAATCTGAAGTACTATTTCTGTATCTTCTTTTTCTAGAATTCCTTGGAGATCATTGAGAGAGGCTTGAATCACTGTGTCGATCATCACAGGCTCAGGGTGGGTTATAATCCCGTGGACATCATTCACATGGGACTCTAATAAAGAATTAATGAGTGCTAATTGGCGATCGCCACTTTGACGCATACGTTCTAGCGTTGTTTTGGGCAAGAGAATGTGATTCTCATAGGTATTACCAGTTTGCATCAAATGCTCAAGTACCATAATTAATCCCGTAACAGGATTACGTAAATCATGGGAAACTGCGTGGAGAAAAATAGTTAACGCCTCTTCAGCACGCTTGCGTTCAGCAATTTCTGTTTGCAGTTCGATATTTTGTAATTCAATAGTTTGACGTTGTTTAGCAATCATTAAATGGGTCCGAATTCGCACTAATACTTCTTCATGCTCAAAGGGCTTAGTTATATAGTCCACTGCCCCCAAGGATAAACCGCGCACCTTATCTACTGTTTCCGAAAGTGCCGTCATAAAAATAATGGGAATCTTCTCCGTTTCTGTATTTGCCTTAAGACGCTGGCAAGTCTCAAATCCATCAATTCCGGGCATCATCACATCCAGCAAAATTAAATCTGGCTTAACATATTTAATTTGCTCGATCGCACTTTCACCATCAGTTGCTACTAGCACCCGCAGCCCCACATCCCGCAGCAAGTTAACTAATACACTTAAGTTAGTGGGGTTATCATCAACAACTAGGACACATCCTTCTAGTGCATGACAATTTGAAAATTCCGCAGTCTTATCTGTATTTTTATTAGTAACTCTTGACAGGCGATCGCTCATAAAAATTTGTCAGCAACTAGGCTAGATTATGGCAGTTGTAAGTCAAGCATACAATGATGACAAGATTTATGAGATTAGGATGAGCGACATTTAGCTTAATCTCCATAGATTTCTAGCAATATAGCAATCCTAAATGGTTTGTGGAAGCGCACCCCTTCGGGGTGCGCTTCCACAAACCCAAAAATCTACAAATGATTTAGGACTGCTATATATACCTACCATATTAGGCAAGAGATATAAGCATTAACAACCAAATCCAGTGAACTGCCTCACTTCTGGTTCATGAAATGCCAAAACTATATCCTCTTTGGGTACGCCCATTTCCAATAGCTGATTGGCAATACCAGTATCTGTACTATCGTGCTGAATCCAAATCTTGTCATCTTTGATATCAAGATGTAAGACACATCCAAAATCACGTTTGTTATTACGCCAGCCAACCCGAAGCAGTTGATAATGATCTCTCTCAGTATCAAAGATAGTTTGTACTTCATATTCTGAAGAGATCTTGTTCTTAGAAGAACGGCGAGACTTTTCTAGAAGAATATTTTGAATATATTGCCTATATTGATTAATTGATTGATTTACAACCATTTGACAATCTCCTGTTCTGAAACATCGTAGATAACTAGGCTCAACTGATATTTGCGGATCGCAGATTGAATAAATCTTTTTTGAAAAAAACTTTCATAAACAGGTAGACGTACTGCTAGATACAAGTGACGTTCTGGCTCAGTTAAGGCAAGTGCATCTCTATAATTTAAGAATTGTCCTAATGCTGTGTGAAAATCCGAAATATTTGATGGGCTGATAAAGCTTTTAATCTCTACAGCAATTTTTTGATTGTTTCTAGTTGCTGCTAATACTTGCTCTGCGGCTAGATCAATCTCAAAATCAACACCTTCGACATTAATTTCATAGGGATCATCTGTGATTTGCCAACCTTCTTTTTCTAAGGCTAATCTAACTACAGCATGAAATTTATCTTTTGCCATATTTATGTTGTTTCCACAAACAACTCTTTAAGCTTATCATGCCTCCCTAACACCACGTAAAATTGGGTTTAATATTGTAAACAGTTAAACTGCAAATAAACTGCAAAACTTTTATGAATATCCGCATTGGTAATGGTTATGACCTCCATCGACTCGTTAGCGATCGCCGTCTAATCCTTGGTGGCGTGGAAATCCCCTATGAAAAAGGGCTACTGGGACATAGCGATGCCGATGTGTTAACCCATGCGATCATGGATGCCATGCTAGGAGCACTTGCCCTCGGTGACATTGGGCATTATTTCCCACCCTCTGATCCCAAATGGGCAGGAGCCGATAGCATTATGCTATTGCAACAAGTTCAGGAGTTAATTGGCGCACAGGGCTGGCGCGTGAATAACCTTGATGCGATGGTGATTGCTGAAGCCCCTAAACTCAAACCGCATATTAAAGCAATGCGCGATCGCCTGTCGCAAGCGATGAATTTACCCATTGATTGCGTTAGTGTCAAAGCAACCACCAATGAGGGTCAGGATGCGATCGGACAAAAGGAGGCGATCGCGGTTCATGCAGTCGTGTTGTTGGTTAAAGGTGAATAGCTGTTAGCTGTTAGCTAACAGCTTGTTGAGGTCTTAGTGTTTATTTTTTGAGGAAAGATGGCGATCGTGAAAAGAAGTATGCAGCAGCGAGCTAAGGTGAAACAGTGGAAAGCATTGATATTATTGCTGATCATCAGCATATGTTCGCTGCTGCTTTGGGGTTGCTCCATCAAATCCGAAGTTCTCAAAGATCGCTTGGTAGTCCCGATTGATAGTGATATCAAAACTTTTAATCCGATTTTAATTAATGATGCTTACAGTGGTATTGCGATCGGCTATACATTAACTGGGCTGATTACCGAAAATGCGATTACTAAGGATTTAGATCCTGAACTGGCGGAGAAATGGGAATTTCAACAGGATGGCAAACAACTTATTTTCACGCTACGCCCAGATCTGAAATGGTCAGATGGAAAACCTCTCACTGCCGATGATGTTCTATTCACTTTCAATGACATTATTTTCAATGAGAAGATTCCTTCAGGCAGTCGTGATGTTTTGCGAATTGGGAAATCCCAAACCCTACCGAAAGTTGAGAAGTTAGATGATCGCCGCATTTCTTTCTTCATGAATGAACCTTTTGCCCCAGCCTTACGAACTATTGGTGGCACAGGTATTTTGCCCAAACATATTTTTGCGCCCACATTGACTGAACGACCAAGTGACCAAAAATTACAATTTTTAGAAACATGGACTTTGGCTACACCTGTTGAGAAGCTAGTAGGCAATGGTCCCTATCTGATTCAGGAATATCGCCCGTCGGAACGGCTCATCTATAAACCTAATCCTTACTATTGGAAGAAGGGAACTCCCTATATTGATAAATTTGTGATGCAGATTGTAGAATCACCTGACACAGCACTGTTGCGATTTCGTTCAGGTGATCTAGATATGTATCGTTTGCGAGGGGAAGACTATCAACTCCTTAAACGTTTTGAAAACCGCGATCGCTACAAAATCTATAATGCGGGACCTGCGACTGGTCAAGCGTTCATCATGTTTAACTTGAATAAGGGCAAAGATCCCAAAACCAATCAGCCCTTTGTCGATCCCATCAAAGCCAAATGGTTTAATGATGTCAATTTTCGTCGCGCCGTGGCATATGCGATTAATCGTGAAGCAATGATTACGAATCTCTCTCGCGGTTTAGCGCAAACGCAAAACTCACCTATTTCTATTCCCAGTCCCTATTTCCTCCCTCCTGACAAAGGACTCAAGGTATATGACTATCAACCTGAGAAATCGAAGGAAATTCTGTTAAAGGCTGGCTATAAATATGAGGCTGAGCAATTGCTAGATGCTCAAGGTAATCCAGTACGCTTTACCTTGATGGCTCCTACGGGTGGTAGGGTTGCGATGGGCGCACAAATCAAAAACGATCTCGAAAAAATTGGGATGAAAGTAGATTTTAATCCCGTCGATTTTCGGATTATTACGGAGAAACTGGATAACTCTAAGCAATGGGATGCCACATTACTAGGCTTTACAGGTGGTGCAGAGCCAAATAGTAGCATTAACCTTTGGGCAACCGATGGGGATTCGCATCTCTTTAACAAAGGTCCTGCGGGTGATGAAAAACCTTTCCCTGGAAGAGAAATTGCTGATTGGGAACAAAAGATTCATGATCTGATGATCAAGGGCGCTCAAGAACTTGATGAAACTAAGCGCAAAGAAATCTATGCCGAATATCAGCAATTAGTACAGGAGCAATTACCACTAATCCATTTAACGGTTCCACTGTACTTAGTAGCTGTGCGCGATCGCGTAGAAAATGTCCAGCCCTCAGCCCTCGCTGGTAGTACTGGGGTCACGGGTGCATTATGGAATTTGGAGCAGCTAAAACTGAAACCCTAACAGATAAAAAGAGAGTCCAAACTGTTTGTGGACTCTCTTTTTATTAGAGTGGCGGCGCTTCGCGCCGCCACTCTATATTTTATCTGGGACGTACTTTGGTGACTTGGCGAGTGGAGAGATCGCTCTCGTCTAGAATTTGTTTGACCTGAGGTTGTGATAGCACGATCTGGACATCAGCAACTAAGCGATCGCCCCAGAGGTTTTCCACTAAATAGGACACCTTGCCATAGCGCGGATCAATTTTCATCGCTTGCACTGCTAACTGAATCGCCTTCTCGCGATCGCCTTTGCGGTAAAAAGCTGTAGCGAGGGCAAGGGTTGGCTCAGCTGCAAGGAACTCAACCTTTTCCGCTTGCTTGAGGGAGTTTTGCCATTTGGTGATCGCTTGATCGATATTGCCACGCTCATATTCAACTAGACCAATATTGTTGGTAGCTGCCCAAAACTTGTTATCAAGGTTGAGCACATCATTAAAAGTCGTGACCGCTTCATCGTAGCGTTTTGTCAAAAAGTAAGCATTGCCTAGATCGAACATCGCTGAAGCGGCTTTGGGTTCAATAGTTAAGCCCTTTTTTAGGTTGCTAATCGCTTCGGGATAGCTTTTGTTACGAAGATAGGCAGCCCCTAGACTAAATAAGATTGTCGGTTCATCTTTCTTGAGCGTATTTGCTGTATTGAGGGCAGCGATCGCCTCTGCGTATTTCTCTTGACGGAGGTAAATGCTTCCCAGAATCCCTTGAGTCTGGTAGGCTTTGGGCGCTAATTGCGCGGCTAGACGCGCACGGGGTAAAGCCAAATCATACTGCTCAAACTGAGCAAGTTGTGCTGCTTCCCTTGCCAAGTTGAGCGCCTGCTCT
Source organism: Pseudanabaena yagii GIHE-NHR1 (assembly GCF_012863495.1). Classification (NCBI taxonomy): domain Bacteria; kingdom Bacillati; phylum Cyanobacteriota; class Cyanophyceae; order Pseudanabaenales; family Pseudanabaenaceae; genus Pseudanabaena; species Pseudanabaena yagii. Next base: position 374,817 of record NZ_JAAVJL010000002.1, on the reverse strand, counting down.
TCTAGATTGCCAAAGTTGATCCGAGTCGTATGGGGTAGAAGGGCTTGAGCGAGTAGTGGAGAGGCTCCAACGCTAACAGAAGCAAGAATTGACAGCAACCAAATTCGATAACGCACAGGTATAACTCTTACCAATTGTGGATGTAATGTATTTCAAATGATAGCGCTTCTTTATCAAAACCGTACTTAGACAGATTGCCCAAAAGATTTAGAATGGCGGCGCAAAGCGCTGCTATTCTAAACTATCTAAATCGGATTTGGTATGAGACGTTTTTTTGAGTAGCGATGCTTGCTAGAATAACTCTAGAATTTTGTTCGATTAATTAATCATATTTAAGATAACTGCTATGGATTTTGTAACTTCTGCCTTGTCGAGCATCAACTTTCAGCTAATTTTCCAATTAACCAGCCTAGCTTTGATCGTGCTATCTGGTCCCGTCATCATCTTCTTGTTATCTGCTAACAGTGGCGACCTTTAATTTTCGTTAATGCAACAAAAAAGCCTCGCGTTGCGAGGCTTTTTTGTTGCATTAACGCGAGTTCGGGATAATTTGAAACGGGCTTTGATAGAGGCTTTGCGTAGCAAACCCTCTATCAAAGCCCAAAAGTAAAAGCCGTGCTATGCACGGCTTTTACTTTTGGATTTTTAAAATTTGCCAGCTTATAGTTGTTTTAAATAATTTGCAGAGGGGCTTCGACTCCGCTCAGCCATTGGTGTAAGCTAGCTGAGCAAAGTCGAGGCTGTAGTTCTTATTTGAATTATCTATAACTCGAACTGACATTAAATACAGCGCAACGAGCTGTATTTATGTGGTAGCGATCGCGATACGTTTGGAAATTTGGGTGACAAAATCGAGGAAAAAGCGATCACTTTGAAGCGATTTAAAGGTCTTTTGACATAAGTTTTGTAAAGCATTGCTGGCTGCGGGAGTCGTAATAGCAGTTTCGGGTTGTTGTTCTAGATATTCCACAAAGCTCATGCCACCGATATGGGTCAAGTATGCCGCAGTCACAGCCTGCATCGAGCCACCGATCGCATAGGTGATTGCATTGACCTTAAAGCAAGAAGCGATCGCAGAAGTCGCAATCTCAATGCAACCGAGTTGTAATAGCTGCTGCGCGATCGTCGTTGCCAATTGCTGCGCCTGTTTAAAATTTAAGGGTCGATCATAAATTTTGGCGAGGTCGAGCAACATTTGTGTATTAATTGCTGCGCCTGCTAATAAATCAAGGGCAGGAATTGGATTCGCAAAAACTGTAGTCGCCGCAATAATTTGGTAGCGATTAATAATTGTATGGGCATCTTGGCGACGCTCTTGATTGATCGTGCCATTGATTTCCTGTAGCAAGCTTTGGATCTGGAGATGGGTATTTTGAATCAGCAAATCTTCCCACTCATTAGACAAAATCGTTTCAATCCGCTCTTTCAAAGCTGCTACATCAGGCGGTACATTTTCCCACCATTCTTGCGTTGCTTCATGGCTGGCTGAAGCTTCGGCATTGGCATATTGACGGACTTTAATTGGACTGGGGTTTGCCGCGATCGCTACAACGTCAGTTGCGGCTAAAAATTGTTGAGTACGCGCCTTGAGTTGATTGATCACATACTCGCGATCGCTGGGTAAATATAAATCAGTTTTATTAAAGGCAAGAATGACCCGCTTACCTAAACTCGCAAGGCGATCAAGTTCGCGGTATTCCGTATTAGTCAAATCTCCTGCGGTGACAAATACCATCAGATCAGCATTTTGCGCTAGTTTAATTGCCTCTAATTCACGCTGCTGACCCATCTCACCCATTTCCTGAATCCCTGATGTATCTAACAAGGAAACTTGGCGCTTAATCTTTTCGGTATGAATTGGGGTAATGCCGACAGGCGAAAAATCAATACCTTGATAGCCATACTCTTCACGGGTGATCGTTGTGCCAATAGTTGCCGCAGTTTTACCTGCCTTGCGTCCCAACAAAGCATTAATAACTGAGGTTTTCCCTGCGGAACCTGTACCGAAAACCACGATCCGAAAGTTGTTTTTTTGTAAATTGCTGGTGATTTGCTGCGCTTGTTCGTTTAAAGCTTCACGTCTACTGATATTGGCAATTTTAGCGATCGTCTTTTGAGCCTGTCGCAATTCTTTAAATAAAAAGCTGCGATCGATTACTATTGGCTCCTCAATGACCGTTGCTAAACTCTGACGCACATTTACAAACAGCAATGTCCCGCCAACCATCAGGGTACTAAGGCTCAGTAAGTGCCAATCATGTTCCAGCGAAAATAGTGCATTGGCGATCGCGGCAACACTAACTATTCCTACACCGATAAACAAACTTTTACGAGACAAGACCATGCGCGAGTTCAGCATTCACAACGTACTCTTTTACAGTTTCATTACAAGCGTCAGATGACAATAAATGATTCTAGGTGATTTTTAAACAACTTTCGTGTTTTTTGCGCTAAGGGCTGTGCAGTAAAATAAAGAACCAATTTTTTGTGGTACAGCTTTGCTGTACCACAAAAAATTGGTTCTTTATTAACTAAGCACATGCTCAACGGAACGAATATATTTTTGATTGGAATGATGGGTGCTGGCAAAAGTACCATCGGTAAGCTTTTAGCGCAAAAAGTACATTACAACTTTGTGGATACAGACCCACTCATTGAGCAATGTGCAGGTAAATCAATTCCCGAAATCTTTGCCAATGAGGGGGAAGATAGTTTTCGGGATCTCGAACAGCAGATCCTCTCGCAAGTATCGGCATATACCCGCTTAGTGGTTGCCACTGGTGGCGGCATTGTCATGCGATCGCTGAATTGGTCACATTTACATGACGGGATTGTGGTATGGATCGACGTACCCGTAGAGGTTTTGTACGATCGCCTCAAGACTGAATCTGAGCATCGCCCCCTATTACAAACAGAAGATCCTTTACAACGCCTCAATGATATTTACGAGCAAAGGCGCGATCGCTATGCCCAAGCCGACATCTCGATTATGGTCAATGCCAATGAAACCCCTGAAGCCGTTAGCGATAGGCTTTTCGACATGATCTTAAATCGCCTTGAGCCAGATCGTCTTAAACATGATCATTAGTATCATGCCCATTAACATCGTCAAGCCCCAAAGGCATTGCGGTATGAAGCGCCACGATTCTTTCATGAAAACAATTTTGGTGTTTCCTTAGCCAAGGTTCCTGAAAACACCAAAATTAGTTTTGTGAAAACCAGCCTAAGGTTAGCTTTCGCAAAACTAATTTTTATAATGAGAATTGCTGTCTTAAGCCACTGGGTTTGCGATCGCAATCTGAGGGATGCTAGTATAGCGTTTTCAGTTTGACTAAAAGCGGCTTTGCGTAGTCTAAAAGCAAAAACTATGCAAGTGGAACAAGAGCGCTTGGATTAACATCAAGACTCTTAAAGTTGGGACTAACCGAAAATCTTAGTGCTGATATGACACAATCATCCCCTTCTCGCATACCATCCATAGACACCCACGCGACGATTGATGTGATTGCAGAGAGTGAATTTCCACCTGCCAAGCACAGCAAGCCTTCCCCAGCTTCATCTTTCCAAGAAAGTTCTGCGCCTTCTAGTGCCTTGGTTGTGACCACGGGCGGTAATTTCGCCTCGGTACTAGCGCCACTAACTCCCGAAAAGTTTAGCCAAGTTGTTAACGATGTTGAGCAACGCCTGCGGATCGTCAATCAAACCCTCGGAATGCTCAATACCGATTTTGACGTGATCCTTGACGAAATGCTCCAAGCAATTCGCGGCAAAATAGGTGAATTGCTCTCAGCCGATCGCACCACCATTTTTTTACTAGATGCCGACAAGAATCAACTCTGGACGAATGTACCCAGTGAAGACGGCAAAAATATTGAAATTCGCATTTCTACGGAGCCGACCAGCATTGCGGGTGAGGTGGCTACCTATCGTAAAACTGTTAATATTCCCTTCGACTTTTTTGATGATCCGCGATCGACTCAAGCTAAGAAACAATTTGAGCGCACGGGCTACCGCACCTATTCCATGCTGGCGATGCCCCTATTAAATGACAACGATCAATTAGTAGCTGTAGTCCAATTAATCAATAAGTTACAGATCAGTGATCCTTCAATTCCCCTCGAAGATCGGGTGGATAATGTTGGCTTTACAGAAGAGGATCAAGCCCTATTTGCCCAATTTGCGCCATCGATGCGCCTCATTTTAGAAAGCTCACAGGCTTTTTATTCTGCTGCCCAAAAACAACGTGCTGCGGATGCCTTGATGAAAGCCGCCATGTCTCTAGGACAAAGTTTGGATCTAGAGGCAACCTTGAAAAAGGTGATGGATGAAGCCAAGCTCTTAATGAATGCCGATCGCAGTACTCTATGGCTTATCGATCGCGATCGCAATGATCTTTGGACACAGATCGTCAATCACGATGGTACGACTAAGGAACTGCGTGTACCAATGGGCATCGGCTATGTGGGGCGCGTGGCAATTACAGGGGAAGTATTGAATATTCCCTTTGACCTGTACGAACATCCCGATGCGGATAATTCCAAAAAATTTGACCAAGCTAACGGTTATCGCACCTGTAGTCTGCTTTGTATGCCAATTTTTAACTCAAATAAGGAGTTAATTGGAGTCACGCAGCTAGTTAATAAAGTACAACGTGGCGATTTTCCTGAATATGATCCCATCACTTGGCCAGCAGCTCCCGATCGCTTTAAGGCAAGCTTTAACAGTAACGATGAAGAATTCATGAAGGTCTTCAACGTGCAAGCTGGGGTAGCGTTAGAAAATGCCAAACTATTCGCCAAGGTGAAGCAAGAGCAGCAAATGCAAAAGGACATTCTGCGAAGCCTATCCGATGGTGTGATCTCCACTGATAAGCATGGCAAAATTATTGCCGCAAATGAACGCGCCTACGACTTGCTGGGTGTGGGTAATACTTCCCTCGAAGGGCGATCGGTTTATGAACTAATTGACATCGAGACTGCCAACTTTACCAAGTGGTTTGAAAATAGCTTGGCAGGTAGTGATGATAAATCGCGGAAACAATATTATCCTGACCAAACTCTCCGCTCTACTGACGGTGAGCAACACAGCATCAATATCTCCATCAATACGATGTCAGAGGGTGATGAGGGTGAAGGTGTGCGTGGGGCACTGGTGGTAATGGAAGACATCAGCCAAGAAAAGCGGCTCAAGAGCACCATGTACCGCTACATGACCCAAGAGCTAGCGGAACAGCTCTTAGCGGGTGGTGATGCCAAGATGGGAGGCGATCGCAAAGAAGTTTCCGTACTCTTCTCTGATATTCGGAGCTACACTACCTTAACTGAGTCCCTCGCCGCCGAAGATGTGGTGCTAATGCTCAATGAGTATTTTGAAACCATGGTGGAAGCGGTCTTTAACTATAAAGGCACGCTTGATAAGTATATCGGTGATGCGATTATGGCGGTATTTGGCTCGCCTTTGCCTATTCCTGATCATGCTTGGATGGCTGTGCAAACTGCGATCGATATGCGCCATCGCCTCCAAGAGTTTAATGTCAAGCGGATTGAGAAATTAAAGCCCAGAAACCAAAAAGAAATCGATATGGCGACGATCAAGATCGGCATCGGGATTAACTCCGACACCGTGATCAGTGGCAATATTGGCTCCACCAGACGGATGGAATTTACTGCGATCGGCGATGGTGTCAATCTTGGTTCCAGACTAGAGGGAGCCAGCAAGCAATATGGCACGGATGCCATTATTAGCGAAACTACTTATAAACTTTGTGGCGATCGCATCTGGGTACGCGAACTTGATCGCATCCAAGTGAAAGGCAAAAATCAACCCGTCAGCGTTTTTGAATTAATCGGTTTAAAGTCAGATCCAATTGGTGACATTCAATCGCAAATCATCGAGCATTATCATACAGGGCGAGAACATTATCTCAATCGTAGATTTAGTAAAGCTATGGCTGAGTTTGCCGAGGTCTTAGAACTCGATAAGAGCAATAAGGCAGCAAATATTCATATCACCCGTTGTCAACACTTCTTGCTGAATGCTCCTGAAGATGATTGGGACGGAGTATGGAGACTGACGGAGAAATAAGTTAATGGCAAAAAGTAATCAAAAGATCGTAGTTATACTCATCGCCTTTTTCCTGATCAGTGGGTTGGCACTTGTAAGCTACTTTCTATTTCAACAAAAGACAGGCAATCCTCCTTTAACCCCAACTAGTGAAGTATCTCCTACTCCCAAGTCAGAACAAGATACTAAGGCGCAATCTTTTGTGAATAGTGGTAATGATAAGGTCGCTAAAAAAGATTACAAAGGGGCGATCGCAGACTGGAGTGAGTCTATTCGTTTGAATCCTGAGTATTTTCTTTATTACCAGAAGCACGATATTGCCCAAAAGGAAAAAGGAGGAGATCCAGTCGTTGCTGATTACAAACAAGCCATTAGCCTCAAACTGGATGATGCTAAAGCCTACTGCGATCGCGGCTTAGTGAAGTACACCCTAGGTGATTATCAGGGCGCACTCGAAGACTGGAATGAAGCAATTCGACTTAAGCCTGACTTTTCGCTTGCCTACTACAATCGGGGAGTCGTGAGATATGCGTCAGGCAACATGAAAGATGCGATCGAGGATTATAACGAAGCGATCAAAATTGATCGTAACTGGGGGATTAGAGGTCTTGCTGCCGCTTACTACAATCGCGGAATTGCCAAATCAGGGTTAAAAGATAAGCAAGGTGAAAAAGCCGATTTAAAGAAAGCGGCGGAACTTTTTAAGCAACAAGGCAATAGCGAACAATACAACATGGCAGTCAAGGCTCTTGAAAAGCCTTAGCTATTCCTGCAATGCTTAGAAATTAAGCGAGGTACAAAGGTTTGTTGACCCGCCTTCGGCGGGTCAACAAACAAAAACAAAGAGATGAGTGGCGGCGCTTCGCGCCGCCACTCATCTCTGCGATAGGATACTATAGAAGGCTAGGCAAGCATTTAACCATTATTGCCCACTCAACATTAAGTATATTTACTCAGGCAAAAGTGCGTGCAAGCATTAGACCCACAAGAACTATATCCGTTTTCACTTGACCAGTTTCAACTACAGGCGATCGCCGCCTTGCAAGCGGGTAAGTCGGTCGTCGTTTGTGCGCCCACTGGTTCAGGAAAAACCCTTATCGGTGAGTATGCCATTCATGCAGCATTGGCTGGTAATCGCCGCGTTTTTTATACTACACCGCTCAAAGCGCTCTCAAATCAGAAATTACGGGATTTTCGCCAACAGTTTGGTGACGATAAGGTGGGGTTATTGACAGGTGACTTATCGGTTAATCGTGACGCGCCGATTTTAGTGATGACTACTGAGATTTTTCGGAATATGCTCTATGGTACGCCAATTGGTGAAGTGGGAACATCACTGACGGATGTGGAAGTAGTGGTTCTCGATGAATGTCACTACATGAATGATCGCCAAAGAGGAACAGTTTGGGAAGAATCAATCGTTTATTGTCCCGCAGAAGTCCAATTAGTAGCCCTTTCAGCAACGGTAGCAAATAGTCAACAATTAACGGATTGGCTGAACAAAGTTCATGGAAAAACTGAGTTAATCTATTCTGATTTTCGTCCCGTTCCCCTCGAACATTCTTTCTGCAATAGCAAAGGGTTTTTCCCTCTATTAGATAGTTCCAATCAAAAGATTAATCCTAGACTAAAGCCTCTCACAAACAAACCACCAACTAAAGAAGAACGACATAAAATTGTCCCTACGATTGGAACTGTTGTTTCTCATTTACGGCAGCGTGATATGTTGCCTGCAATTTACTTTATCTTTAGTCGTCGCGGCTGTGATAAAGCGATTACAGAATTGGGAAATGTTTCCCTCGTTAATGCCGAAGAATCACTGCGCCTGAAACCTCAAATTGATGCTTTTATCGCAACCAATCCCGATATTGGCAAACCTTTACATATTGATGCCCTCTATCGTGGTATTGCCGCACATCATGCAGGAATTTTACCCGCGTGGAAAGGATTTGTTGAAGAACTATTTCAACAGGGATTGATTAAAGTTGTCTTTGCTACAGAGACTTTGGCGGCGGGAATTAATATGCCAGCACGCACGACGGTAATCTCTAGCATCTCTAAGCGTACCGATCGCGGACATCGATTACTTACCGCTTCAGAATTCCTGCAAATGGCAGGTAGAGCAGGACGTAGGGGCATGGATGAGGTGGGCTATGTCGTCACTGTGCAAACGCCCTTTGAGGGAGCCAAGGAAGCTGCCCATCTTGCCACCTCCAGCGCCGATCCCCTTGTAAGCCAGTTCGCTCCTAGCTATGGCATGGTGATGAATCTCTTGCAAACCCATTCCCTTGATCAAGCTAGAGATCTGGTAGAAAGAAGCTTTGGTCAATATCTTGCTGACCTCAATCTGGCTCCACAAATCCAGAATTTAGAAGCAGTAATTGAACAAATTGCGAAATTAGAGAAAGATTTAGCCCATGTTGATTTAAAACAATTGGAAGCCTATGATAAATTGCGCGATCGCCTCCGTGAGGAAAAGCGACTACTCAAACTTCTCGCCCAACAGGCAGAAGAAACCCGTTTACATGACTTAGCATCCTATGCGCCCTATTTATTGTCAGGTTCACCTCTGACCATTCGCACCAATAAGGGCTTGATCGTACATACGGTACTAGCCGCCAAGGTGCAAGGCTCTGGGCAGTTCCCTTGGTTTGTCTGCCTTGGTCGCGATAATCGCTGGTATGTAGCAGGTTATAAAGATATTGTCTTAGTCGGCAGTGATTTATTACTAGATGGAGATATTGCATATCCCGCCAAGTTAGCATTGCGTCCCGGACAATCAATTGATGGTGATGAGACCAGCTTGGCGATCGCGCAAACCATTACTCCACTACCACCACCAGAGTTAGCTCCCGAAGTTCTGCAACAACAGGCAAGAGTTATAGCGATCGAATCTGAAATGGATCGTCATCCTGTTTCTAAAATGAGCGATCGCGGCGCTGTCTTCAAAAAAGTTAATCGACTCGAACAGTTACAACGCCAAATCGAATTTCAGCAAAAGGTGGTCAATGATCGCCGCCAAAGGCATTGGCAGGAGTTTATGAGCTTAGTCAATATTCTTCAAGCCTACGGATGTCTCCAAGAAACCCAGCCCACCGATGTTGGTCAAGTCGTGGCAGCTCTGCGTGGTGAAAATGAACTTTGGTTAGCCTGCGCCTTACTTTCAGGAGAGCTAGACCATCTTGCCCCCCACCATCTTGCCACGGTCTGTGCTGCGATAGTCAGTGAAAACAGCCGTCCTGACAACTGGATTAAGTTTGGCTTATCGCCAACGGTTGAGGATGCCCTTGATGGTTTGCGCGATCGCCGCCGTGAGTTAATCCAAGTCCAGCGTCGTCATTTAGTGGATATTCCTGCATGGCTAGATTATGAACTAACAGGACTTGTTGAGCAATGGGCATTAGGAATGGAATGGATGGAACTATGCCAAAACACCAATCTTGATGAAGGTGATATTGTCCGTCTGATGCGGCGCACCATTGATCTACTCTATCAAATCCCCCATGTTCCCCACTTGCCAACGGAAATGTATCAATCTGCGAAGCAAGCTGCTCAACTTATAGACCGCTTCCCAGTTAATGAGGTAATTTGATGATAAATTTGCTTAGAATATTGATTAATCAATAATGCCAAGATCATCGTGACTGAACTATTTCTAAATCCTGAGATTCAATCGAGAGTAGCAGAACTGCGGAAGATTTTGCAACGGGCTAGTTATGAATATTATGCCCTTGATGCTCCCACGATGGAAGACTCAGTTTACGATGCGCTCTACCATGAATTGCTAGATCTCGAAAAGCAATATCCACAGCTAATTACCCCCGATAGCCCCACCCAGCGCGTCGGTGAAAAGCCTGTGAGCCAATTCGTCTCAGTTCAGCATCACGTTCCACTTTATAGCTTAGAAAATGCTTTCACTACCGATGATGTGAACTCATGGCAAGAGCGTTGTCAAAAAGGATTAAATCTTGAGAAACAAATTGCGTCGCAATCTGTTTCTCAAATGGAATATGTTTGTGAATTAAAGATTGATGGATCAGCGATCGCCTTAACCTACGAGCAAGGCATACTCGTGCGTGGCGCAACCAGAGGTGATGGTGTATCAGGGGAAGATATCACCACCAATATTAAAACCATTCGTTCCATTCCCTTAAAGCTTAATTTAGAAAATCCTCCCGATCGCTTAGAAATTCGGGGGGAAGCATTTCTGCCGATCGCAGTTTTTGATGAGATTAACCAAGAGCGATCGCAACTGGGAGAATCCCTCTTCGCTAATCCTCGCAACGCCGCCGCAGGTACATTACGCCAACTCGATTCACGCATCGTCGCTAAACGCCGCCTCGATTTCTTTGCCTATACTATTCATTTCCCAGAAGCTAAATCTGACTCATCTGATTCTGCAATAACAGAACTACCCTTATTTAATCTTCCCTCCTCTCCCGATACTAATCATCCAGATTTTGCTTTGCAAAATCTGGATGATATTTCTTCCCAATGGCAAGCTCTAGGATTTCTGCAACAAATTGGATTTCGGGTCAATCCTAATAAAAAGCTCTGCAAATCCATTCAAGAACTACAGGACTATTATGACCATTGGGCAACCGCACGCCATGACCTGCCCTACATGACCGATGGCATGGTGATTAAGCTCAACTCTTTCCCCCAACAGGAGCGCTTAGGCTTCACGCAAAAAACACCACGCTGGGCGATCGCATGGAAATATCCTGCCGAAGAAATGCCTACGGTCATTGAAGCTGTCACTGTCCAAGTGGGGCGCACAGGAACTCTCACTCCCGTTGCCGAACTGCGTCCCGTTCTCCTTGCGGGGACGACAGTCTCTAGGGCAACTTTGCACAATAGCGATCGCCTCGCGGAACTAGATTTACATATCGGTGATACTGCGATCGTCCGCAAAGCTGGAGAAATCATCCCTGAAGTGGTGCGAATTTTGCCTGAACTGCGTCCCTATCGCGCCACCCGTTTTGTAATGCCCACCCATTGCCCAGAATGTGGTCAGCCCGTTCTCAAGCCTGAAGATGAAGCCGCAACCCGTTGTATTAATCTTGAATGTCCTGCGATCGTGCGGGGGGCGCTAGAGCATTGGGTGAGCCGTGAAGCTCTGGATATTAATGGCATTGGTGAGAAATTAGTTAAACAATTAGTTACGGAAAATCATGTTAATTCTGTTGCCGATTTATACACACTCACTAGCGAACAATTGCAAACCCTCGATCGCATGGGACAAAAATCTGCTGACAAAATTATTGCGGCGATCGCTCAGTCCAAAAACAAACCTTGGGCGCGAGTCCTCTATGGCTTAGGCATCCGTCATGTGGGTAGCGTCAATGCCCAAACCATTGCCGACAAT